>CAYTRL010000440.1:0-5156 GCA_964439795.1 uncultured Thermodesulfobacteriota bacterium | reverse complement strand
GGTTTCATATATTTCAAGACCCGTTCACCGGGGCACAGCCGTTGCAGGTTTTCGCGACCTGGCTTCCCTGCCTTTTTCACATTTGTATTCGGTATCGTGAAGAATTCCAGTAATCCTGCTGCAGGGGAATACCTGCGGCCCCTGGATCATGCCGCCATGTAGATGCCGGCTTCCCGGACCAGGTCGCCGATGGTCACCTGGACCTTTTTCTTGACCATCACCCGGGGCACCTCCTCGAAACAGTCCAGGGCGGCCGCCTCGTCCCCGGTGACCCCGATGAGCACCACGCCCATCACGATCCCGTCTTCTTCCGGAACCAGCCGGAACCCCCGCTCCCCGTCCCGCACAAAGGTTTCTCTCCGGTACCCCCGCAGGACCGCCGGCGCCAGGGGAATGGGCCGGCCCGTAATCCCGCTTATGAAGCGGGGATCCATGAGAAACCCCCACACAAAGGTGAGTTCCGCCCGTTCCAGATCCTCCGCCTGCGGTACGCGGTCGGGGGGCGCCAAGATCCAGCCGCACAACCCCTCATTCCAGACATGTTCGAACATGATCGGCTACCCCTTCCTGATCTCGAGGCTATCGATTAACGAGGAGTATACGCTTTTCCGGACAAGAATATACGACGTTTTCTACACCCCCTCTTGCAAGGTTCATGGATCCCTGGAATGCTGTCAAGCGAAAGCAGAACAGGGAGTCCGCCTGTTCAGACGGAAGGAAGGAGAAACCATGAGCTCGAGGCTTGTCCCCGGTTCCCGGGTCCTGATAACCGGCGGGAGCGGCCTGCTGGGCCGCGCCCTGACCCGGGCGCTCCTGGACCGGGGTGTGGCGGTTCGTGTGTTCGACCTGACCGATCCACCGACTGAACAGGAAAACGTGGAGTTCGTCCGGGGGGACGTGTCCCACGCCAGGGACGTATCCGACGCATGCCGGGACTGCTCCGCCGTCTTCCACCTGGCGGGCCGCATGCCCCAGGCGCGCCTGTCCGAGGAAGGGTTCCGTACGGTGAACGTGGACGGTACGCGTCACGCGGCCGAGGGCTGCATCCGTTTCGGGGTCCCCACCCTGGTTTTCGCCTCCACCATCGAGATGTACGGTCCCCAGAAGAACTTCCCCATCCGGGAGGACGCACCCAAGCTGTTCAGCGGGGTTTACAGCCGGAACAAGTGGGAGTGCGAACGGATGCTGCGGAAGTTCCGCAGCCGTCACGGACTCCGGGTATCCATGCTCCGCATGCCCATGATCCTGGGGACCGGCTTCTACCACGAGAAATCGGTGCTCGAGATGATGCGCCGGGTGCGCCGGGACCGCCCCCTGCCCCTGCCGGGAGGCCCGGAGGTCCCTTTCACGGCGGTGGCCGCCACCGACGCGGCCCGGGCCTTTCTTCTGGCGGCCGAACGGGAGGAAGCGGACGGGGAGGCGTTCAACATCACCTCCGGACGGGGGGAACCCTCCCGCGCGTTCTTTACCCGGTTCGCCCGGGCCGTGGGGTCCCGTTCCCGCGTCATACCCGTACCTCGCTGGATCGTGGTCCCGGGGATCGCCCTGGCCGTGAAGCTCAACCGGCCCCTGCCCCTGGTGGACACCCCTGCGGAACTGCTCCCCTTCGCCCTCACCGGGGGAGACTACGACATTACCAAGGCCATGGAACGCCTGGGATACCAGCCCCGGACCGACTGTCTCACCGCCCTGGTGGAGATGTACCACGATCTGTCCCAAAGAGATGAGATCTGATTTGCGTTGCGTTTACCCTCCCGCTGATCTATAATTGTTTTGTTATAATATTGGTCTATTTTTTATGGAAAAACGGGCGTTCTGCAGCGCCCGCAGCAGGAAGGAGCGTTCATGAGCACCCGCCCGGCACCCCGTCCCAGGACCCGGAAGATCTTCTGGAGCATCTTTCCGATCATCGCCTTTGTTGTGATCCTCGGCTGTCCCGACGACGAGCCCTGGAGGAGCACGCTCTACCCCACGGACTGGGTGCCCGGTTACGAGGATGCCGAAGGCCGTTTCCTGCACGATTTCTCCTATGCCGGCTATCACAACGGTGAAATCGAGCCGCCGACCACCCCCCCGGGAAGCACCTACAACGTGCTCGACTACGGCGCGGATGAAACCGGCTCCACCGACTCCAACGCGGCTATTCAGGCGGCCATCGACGCCGCGGAGACGGCCGGAGGCGGGATCGTCCATCTGCCCGCGGGGCTGTACCGGTGCGACGACCTGCTCACGGTAAACGCCTCCGATGTGGTGATCCGGGGGGCGGGTCCCGGCCAGACCCAGGTCTACTTCACCCGCACCACGAACATGGGGAGCCGGCGGAGTTTGACCTTTTCCACTTCGCTCAGCAGCGGGGCCGAGTATCCGCTGGCCGAGGACGGCGAGAACCTGTCGTTCGTGGTCAAGGTGGACGACTCCAGCGGACTGGCCGTGGGAGACGATGTGACCGTGGGGTGGGTCATCACCGACGATTTCGTGGAAGAGCACAACATGACCGGGACCTGGTACTCGTTCAACGGCCAGTGGAAACCGTTCTTCCGGCGGCAGGTGGTGTCCGTGGACGACACGGTCACCCCGCATGAAGTGACCCTGGACGTTCCCCTGCGCTACCCGGCCAAGTTGCGGGACCAGGCCAGCCTCCGCAAGGAATCCGGCTACCTGAGCGAGTGCGGCATCGAGAACCTGGCCCTTTCCAATGCGGTGGACTGGTCCGATGCCTGGGCCTTCGAGCGTGTGCACGTGCTCGCCTTCCAGAACGTCAAAGACTGCTGGGTACGTAACGTGTATTCCTTTGAATCCCCCCTGGCGGCCGGGACCGGATACCACCTGCAGAGCGGGGGCGTCTACATCCTCTCCAGCAAGAGGCTGACGGTGACCGACTGCCGCATGGAACAGGCCCAGAACCGCGGGGGCGGCGGGTGCGGGTACCTGTACGAAATCTCCAAGAGCAGCGAGGTGCTCACCCGGGACTGCGTGGGGATCCGGGGGCGGCACAACTTCATCCAGAACTGGGACTTCGGCACCTCCGGCTGCGTGTGGCTCCGGTGCGAGAGCGACCAGGGCAACTGCCTGTCGTTCGAGGACGACCCGATCGGGTATAACTGCCACTCGGAGTACCACCACTCCCTGGCCATGGCCTGCCTCGTGGACCAGTGCACCATCCGGGACGGGTGGTACGGCGGGAACCGGCAGGACTGGAGTTCAGGGGCGGGGATCACCGTGACCCAGAGCGCCTACTGGAACACGGACGGCGGCGGGAGCCTGCGCTCCTGGCAGTTCGGCTGGGGTTACATCATCGGGACCGAGGGGATGTTCCTCAACACGGGCATGCTGGTGGGCGACTCCGCCGAGGGCACGGAACCCCAGGACTTCATCGAGGGGACGAACACCGGGGACCTCCTGGACCCGCAGAGCCTTTACGAGGATCAGCTGGACCGCAGGCTGAGCCCCTGATCCGGGATCCACGGAGGCAGATCAACGCGGAAATCCAGGGGGGTCGGAGACATCCGGCCAGCCCGGAAACATTTTCCCTTTACAAAGTGTTTTTCAAGATTTTATAATAATTTAGCCTAAAGAGCGCAGTGGTTCGCCCACTCCAAAGCCGTTCATGCATCTGGTTCTCATCCCTTCTGGAAAGGAGAATCCTAATGAGCACCCGTACAACCCTCCTCCTGCTGCTTGCATGCCTGATTTGCCTCTCATCTCCCATGATCCATCCCGCCCAGGCCGGGTTTGATGAGGGCCCCTGGCTGCAGAACGTGACCGGCACCTCGGTGGAGATCCTCTACGAAGGGGACGACGATGACAGCAACGGCGTGGTGGAGTACGGAGAGACCCCTGCGTACGGAGACTCGGTGGGCACGGTCAAACGCTTCGCCTTTGACGAGTACTACATCGGGGAAATGACCGGCCTGGACCCTTCTACGCAGTACTTCTACCGTCTCACCCACGAGGGCAGCGTACGGGAAGGCTCCTTCTTCACAACCCCCGCGCCGGGGGAACCGTTCACCTTCGTGGTGACCGGGGACACACGGTCGAACCACGGTGCACACACGTCGGTGGTGAGTTCAATCGTGAATGACGGGGTCCCGGACCTTTATTTCATCAGCGGGGACCTGGTGGCGTCCGGGGAGTCGGAGTCCGACTGGGACACGTTTTTCGGCATCGAGCAGCCCCTGCTGGCCAACACGATCTTCTGCCCGGTTTACGGCAATCATGAAAACGGTGAAATATTCAAACCGAGCCTGTACGGGAAATACCTCAACTCCGGCGCCATGAATCAGTTCTGGTATGCGTTCTCCTACGGAAACGCCCACTTCATCGTGATCAATACCGAGGTGGGTATCGGGGGCATTCAGGCAACGTTCGTGGAAAACGAACTCTCCTCCGCCCGGGCCAACCCGGACATCGAATTCATCTTCGCCTTCTTTCATCAACCCGGGGCTACCACAGGCACGTCCCACGATCCGAAGTACTTGGTGCTCAGCATACTGCTAGACCTGTTCGAGGAGTACAACGTGGACGCGGTGTTCGCCGGACACAACCATATTTACGAACATGGCATCATCAACGGGGTCCATCACATAGTGGCCGGCAGCGGCGGGGCGGGGCCCAGCACCTTCATCGATCCCTATACTCCCGACGGCTGGACCATCGTAGACAGGAAATCGGTGCACCACTACTGCACCGTGACCGTCGGCCCCGGCAGCTACACCATGGAGGCAAAGGACACCAGTGGCACGCCCTTCGACGACTATACAGCCACGACGGCGGACGGCGGGTTTCCCGGACCCACCCCGCCGGATCTCCTGAGCCGGGCCCTGCAGCCCAGTTGCGGCAGCTACATCCTCGGCGCCCTCACACGCGTGCCGGATGTCGAAGCCTCGGCCGCCCCCGGGGTTTCAGCGGGAGCCGGATCCCGGGGCCGACAGATCGCCGCCAACGGGTGCCTGTACATCCTCCCGGCCCTCCTCGTCCTGGGCCTGCGAAGACGCATACGGAGGCGATAACCCCGTACGGGAAGGCGGAACCCGACAAAGAATTGCGGATCAGGCCGTTAAATAGTCCAAGTTGTCGTCATCCCGGCGAACGCCGGGATCCAGGGGTGGCCAGAGGGGGGATGCCACAGAACCTCCCTCTCCTCTCCCCTGGATTCC
>CAYTRL010000439.1:0-5159 GCA_964439795.1 uncultured Thermodesulfobacteriota bacterium | reverse complement strand
TTTTTTCTCTTTTTCGGTCAAATAATAGATAAATTCCCGGGGCGGTGCGAAAAACAAAGCATCCCGCAAGTTCTTAACCCTTTTGACCCTTTTGACCCTCTTGATCCGGTTGACTTTCCTGACGATATGGACCTAAAAAAAACGGTAGAGAGATCGTGACCGAGCAGTGGAATGAACCCAGTGACTGAGCCCATTTGCAGCCCTGGATACCGAATAAGGCGGTCGTTCCCGGCCCTGGCCATGCTGTTCCTGGTGCTGGTTCCCGCCAACGTCCTGGGAGGCCCCAGGTTCGAAGCCCGCTGGAGCCACAACCCCGTACGCCCCGACAAGCCGTTCCAACTCAACGTCGCGGTGCGCTGGGAAGGCGACGCAGGCCTCTATGCCGTCCGCCCGCCCCGGGCGGACCTGCCCGAGGGACTCGTGGCCGGCCCCGTTTCCTCCCGGTCGAACAGGGAAGGAAATGAAAACGTGGTCCGGTTCCAGATGGAGGTGACCGCGCCCGAATCTGGACAAATCCCCTCGTTTCCCCTGAGGCTGGATGTCTTCCAGGCAGGGGCTGAGGAACCGTTCGAGGTGGTGGTGGACACCGAACCCCTGCGGGTGGACATCCCACGGTGGAAGGGGATCCCCCTGGCCACGATCTTTCTGTACGCCACCCTCCTGGTGCTCCTCCTCTCCGGAGTGACGCTTTGGATCTTCAAGAATAAAAGGAAACACAATCAAACCCCTTCCTCCGTCCAGGAAGACGAGGAGAGTTCCGCGACGCTTTCCACCCTGGGGGAGGAACTGAACGCATGCAGGGTGCGGGGGGATACCCTTGGGTTCTTCGAGACCGCCCTGCAAATCCACCGGCAGGTGGAAGAAAAGGAAACCCCCGAATCCCGTGAGATCAGCGACCAGGTGGACCAGGCCCGGTACGGCAACCTCCGGCTTTCCAGCGAGGAGATGGATGCCTGGTTTCGAAGGTTGAAGCGGCTGTTGCCGCCGGCCGGGAGGGCGTGAGCCTCACCGAAACCGGAAAAACGAAGACCGAGCAACAAAAGGAGGACGAAAAAGAAAATGAAAGCCAATGTTCAAGAGATCACCGATCAGGTCAAGGGCCTGGAACCCATGATCCAGGATGTCTTCTCCGAGATCGGAAAGGTCATCGTAGGTCAGCGACAGATGATCGAACGGCTGCTGATCGGCATCCTGGCGGACGGCCACATCCTGGTGGAAGGCGTTCCCGGGCTGGCCAAAACCACGGCCGTGAAGTGCCTGGCGCAGACGATCCACACCGGATTCCAGCGGATCCAGTTCACCCCGGACCTGCTGCCCGCGGACTTGATCGGAACCCAGATCTACCGGCCCCGGGAGGGGGACTTCGTGGTCAAGAAGGGACCGCTTTTCAGCAACATCATCCTGGCCGACGAAATCAACCGCGCCCCGGCCAAGGTACAGAGTGCCCTGCTGGAAGCCATGCAGGAAAAGCAGGTGACCATCGGACAGGAAACCTTTCTTCTGGATGAACCGTTCATGGTCCTGGCCACCCAGAACCCGATCGAACAGGAAGGCACCTATCCGCTTCCGGAGGCCCAGGTGGACCGGTTCATGCTGAAGCTCCTCGTGCACTATCCCAACCGGGAAGAGGAACTGGCCATCATGGATCAGCAGGCCCGGCGGCACAAGCCGGAGGTGAAACACGTATTGGACCCGGCGGATATCCTCAAGGCCCGGGACGTGGTGGACACCATCTACCTGGACGAGAAGATCCAGGGGTACATCGTGGACATCGTGCTGGCCACCCGCGAACCCAAGGCGTACGGCCTGGACATCGCCAACCTGATCCAATACGGGGCCTCCCCCCGGGCGTCGATCTACCTGAACCAGGCGGCCAAGGCTTACGCCTTCCTTCAGGGCAGGGGGTATGTCACACCGCAGGACGTGAAGACCATCGGACCCGACGTGCTGCGGCACCGCGTGCTCCTGTCGTACGAGGCCGAGGCCGAGGAGATGACACCGGACGACGTGGTCGCCAGGCTCTTCGAGCACATCGAGGTTCCGTGAACGCGCCGGAACGGTCCCGGCCCCGGCCGGGAACGGACAAAAAGGGACACGCATGATTCCTGAAGAGGTTCTCAAGAAGATCCACCTGATCCACATCCGGACCAAGCACCTGGTCAACGACGTCATGGCGGGTGAATACGAAAGCGCGTTCCGGGGAAGGGGCATGGAGTTCCAGGAAGTACGGGAGTACCTGCCCGGGGACGACGTGCGGTCCATCGACTGGAACGTGACCGCCCGGATGGACCGTCCCTACGTGAAGTTGTACCGGGAGGAACGGGAACTCATCGTCATGCTTCTGGTGGACATCAGCGCTTCGGGCCAGTTCGGCTCCAAGAAAAAACTGAAAAAGGAAGTGGCGGCGGAAGTGGCCGCCCTGCTGGCCTACACCGCCATCCGGAACAACGACAAGGTGGGGTTGATCCTTTTCACCGACCGCGTGGAAAAGTTCGTACCCCCTAAAAAGGCGGGGGGGCACGGCTGGCGGGTCATCCGGGAAATCCTGTCGTTCGAACCGGAGGGCCAGGGTACGGACCTCTCCCAGGCCCTGGACTTTCTCGGCCATGTGATGCGGAAACGCTGCATCTGTTTCCTGATCTCCGATTTTATCTCGTCCGGGTATGAGAAGCCCCTGCGCCTCTCCGGCAAACGTCACGACATGGTGGCGCTTTCAATCTCGGACCCCCGGGAACAGGAGCTCCCGAAGGTCGGATTCGTGGAACTGGAGGACGCGGAGACCGGGGAAACCCTGCTGATCGACACCCGGGATCCGGACCTTCGCAGGCAGTACCGTGACCAGCAGCGCCGAACCGCGGAGGAAAGAGTTCAGATGTTTCGCTCCATGGACCTGGATCACGTGCCCCTTTCCACACACGTTTCCTATGTGGATCCCCTGCTCGCATTTTTTCGCAGGCGGGAACGGTCCATCCGCAGGTAACGAGGAACGAGGAACGAGGAAAACCATGAAGACAAACCCGACTGCGGACCCTGTCCGCCCCGCAGGGTTGCCGGACAGGCGGCCCCCTTATGTACGTTGGACGTTCTACCTCGTTTGTCTCTGCCTGACACTGATGGCCGGGACCATCGCAGCGGCTCTGTTCCTGGGACTGACCGGCGCCCATCGAGCCGTGTTCTCCACCGGAAACCCGGCAGTGTCCGGTGAACTCCGCAGGGACCTGGGCGGCAAGCTGCTCGGCGCAGGGCTTCCGGGACAGGCGGTGGAGCAGTACCGGCTCTACCTCATGCAAACCAACCTCCCTCCGGAGCGCCGGGCGAACATGTCCTACACCATCGGCAAGCTGCTCATGGAACAGGGACGATACGAGGAAGCCCTGAGCTGGCTGTTTCAGGTGGAGATGCTGGACCCGAAATCCGAGATGGGACCCGAGGCGGGGTCCAAGATCGTGGCCTGCCTGGAGCGGCTGGGCCGTTACGCCCAGGCCCAGTACAACCTGGATGCCCGCAGCAGCCTGGACCGGCAGGACCGGGACGAGGTGAAGGGAACCGAGGTAGTGGCCCGGATCGGCCAGGACCCGATCACACTGAGGGAACTGGACGAGGCCATCGACACTCTGCCCGCCTGGATGCGGGAGACGTTGCAGGATTCGGCCCGCAAGGAAGCGTTTCTGCAGCAGTACGTCGCCGAGGAACTCCTGGTCCGAAAGGCAAAAAAACTTGAAATGGACAAGGATCCCCAGGTGCGAAAGATGGCGGACATGGCCTTCCGGCAGCTGCTTGCGCAGAAAGTGCTGGAGAGCGAGATCCAGGAGCAGGTCCACCTGACGGGCGAGGACGTAGAGCGCTACTTTCAGGCGAACCGTGAGCGGTACGGAGAGAAGGAAGCTTTCAAGGTCCGGATGATCCAGGTCCCCCGGGAAAGGATCCCGGAGATCAGGGCATCCCTGGACAAGGGCGACTCGTTCCCGGACCTGGCCCGGGAAGTTTCCATCCACCCATCCGGAAGGGAACAGGGGGGCCGGATCGACGAGTGGATCGAGGAAGGCATGGACCCCACCGGGATGGGTGACCCTGGAGCACTCTGGGAAGCCCTCTCCTCCCGCCGGGAGGGAGAGATCGTGGGCCCGTTGACCTCCGGGGAGAACGGGTTCCTGCTTCAGGTGGAATCTCGCCGCCCCCCCCGGAACCCCGGGCTTGAAGAGATCCGGCGGCAGGTGGAACAGGACCTCTACCGGGAGCGGGTGGAAACGGCCACACAGGAGCTGGTCCAGCAGGCCCTGCAGGTTTCCGATGTGAAGCTGTTCCCCGAAGTGTTCGGCAAGGCTGGGAAAGAACCCCCGAAGACAGGCACCGGGGAATCGGCGCCCTGACCGCCGCGGGGTCCGGCGGGATGATCAAACAATGAGAGAGAACAACGATAGAGGGTGGTGATGTCAGCTTTCAGCTATCGGCAATCAGCATTCGGCTCCGCACCACCCACCCCTCATGCAGGGAGGCACAGAATTGGAGATTGCGAGCGGAGCGCGGCAACCCCCCGGCACCGGACAGCCGAGGCATAATAAACTGAGGTTGCCGCGTCGCCTGTGACTCTTAGCAACATTCGCTATCGGAAAACCATTGATCATCATTTTTCGACGCGCTTTACAGGCGGAATTCAGAACAAGGAGCTGAAAAGGGAAATGCGTCCGTCAACCAGAACCAAAACCCCAGGAAAAAACCGGTCACGCCGGGTTTCCGGCCCGGCGTGGTGCGGCCTGGTCCTCCTTTGCGTGCTGGCCTTCTCCTGCACCGGAGGACCGGATAAAGCCGGGACCGACCCGGATCAGGAACCGAGACCTCCGGTGGAACTCACGTCTACGGTGGACCGGGCCGAGGCCGGCGTGTCCGACCCGATCTTCTTCCGGATCACTCTGGATGCCGCCCCTGGTGTGACCGTATCCCTGCCGGAGGCGGGATCCATGATCCAGGGCTTTCGAATCCTGGATATGGGCACCGAGGGGCCCAGGCAGAGAGAAGGCCGCATGTGGAGCCAGGAGTGGTTCAAGCTCCAGGCGGACCGTACCGGCTCCTACCTGCTTCCCGCCGTACAGGCCGAGTTCACGGAACCCGACGGGAAGGAGGGCACGGTGGACGCCCCCCAGATCTTTGTGGAGATCAAT
>CAYTRL010000438.1:0-5163 GCA_964439795.1 uncultured Thermodesulfobacteriota bacterium | reverse complement strand
CGGGCATGGATCCGGGACCCGTACAAATACGTGGCGCACGAGGAGGGGCCCGAGGAGATCTACGACCTGAACCAGGACGGCCAGGAGGTGGACAATGTGGCGGCGCAGGTTCCCACCGTTCTCGAGAAGATGCGGGGAGAGCTGATCCGCTGGATGGAATCCTTTGAGCCGTTCGAGGTCAGCAAGGAGAATTTCCGGTTCCAGCCGGACAAGTCCACGGAAGAGCAGCTGCGGTCTCTGGGCTACATCCAGTGACCTTTACGGAAGAGGAACGATCTGGTCCGCTGCGCGGACGATGATCTCCGGCCCGTTGTACTCCTTGATGACCCCGGTTACCGCCACCCGCCGGTCTTTGTAGCCGGTTACGGGCAGGAGCAGGCCGTCTCCGGACAGGCGGGAAAGATCCCTCCGGTAGATGACCGCGGTGAAGTCGGTCCGGTAGTCGGGCCCGAAGTTGATGTGCACGGCCCGGGGGCCCACAAAGACCTTTCTCACGGTGCCGGTCACGGTCATGAGCCATCCCACGTACTTCCTGGCCTCCCGGTGATCCGCCCGCCGCGGGACCTGCAGGGACCAGATCCCGCGTTTTGCCCGGAACGCCTCCCGTTCCCGGCGGCGGTAGTCCGGGGCCCGGGACCGCACACAGGGGCCCACGAACAGGGTTCTGGCAAGGCCCCGGTCGAGCAGCTCAACGCCGGCGTCCTTCCCGCCCGCCTCCACGAACGCCAGCAGGCGGCCGTACCTGTCCCGGCGCTCCTCTTCACAGAACTCCAGGCGGACATCCCGCTCCAGGACGGCCGCCTGCAGGAACCCCCTGGCCTTGCCAAAAAACGGTTCGCCCCGCTCCGGGGTGTCCACGCCCAGCAGGCGCACGGTCCGCCTCCCCGCCACCACCAGTGTGTCGCCGTCGATCACGCTCTTCACCCGGGTCGTCTCCCACAGAGGGTTTTCCAAAGGAGTCCCCGCCACCCGGGCCGGGGCTTGCCCGGCGGCGGTGGCCCCGGCTGCCGTCCCGCGATCCGTGTCTGCCGGATCCCCCGCCGCCTGCGTGCGGACAGGGACGGCTGTTTGCGGGGGCGTGTGCAGGAGACGGTCGGCGGCCGCCCCCAGGATGAACCCCACCAGAAACACGATGATCGCGGGGCCGGTCTTCACGTTCGGAGTCTCCCGGAGGAAAGGCGGTGTGTGCCGAGGGAACTCAACCTTTTCCGTCCTCCTGATCGATAGCGTTTCGGAGGTTGGAGGGCAGCGCCGGATCCTCCGGGGCCGGGCCGGAACGCCCCAGGGTTTCGGATGTCCGGGTCGGTACTATAGTATTGATATTGTTTCATATTTTTTGCTTTGATAGTATGATTTTCATAACACAAAAGAACGGGTAAAGAAAGACGGACCCCGAAACATCCCGGACCCCGGGAGCATGTTGTTTTTCGACACCCTCCCGTGAAAACGGACACGTTCCTTTCAGGAACGGTTTTCAGGTAAAGGCTGCTTCTTTGAATCAGGAGTTGATACACCATGGAGACCCGGAAGGAACTCTGGTTCGGTCTTGACGAAAGTGTGGACAACACGGTCCTGGATAAAGTGTTTCAGTTGAACTACGCAACCGTTTTTTTTCCATACAGGATCAAGGACAGACTGAAGAAACCGGTTCCGCCAAAAAGAGTCCGGTTTGCCGTCTTCGTAGATTCGTACGAGGAATTCCAGGACGCTCTGCAGGACAAAGAACTGTCTGAAAAGATCGAAGCGTTCGTGTCGGACAAGCCCGAACTCGCAAAGAAGCTCCGCGAGAGCGGGGACCATCCCGTAGGACTGTTCCTCAACGTCCGGGACAAAAAGACACTGGATATGGCGGCAGCAGGACTGTCCCGTTTCGACCTGATGATCGTCGAATTCAGTGACCCGACCAACATCCCCCTGGAACTGCTCCTGAGCCTGGCAGAGGAGACCAGGACGCGCATCTATAAATGGGTCGTAAACGCCGAAGACGGGGAGAGGAGCCTTCGCACCCTGGAAAGGGGGAGTGACGGGCTCGTCCTGGCATCCAGGGACCTCCATGAAGTCCTCAGCCTCCATGATGCTTTTTGCGAATCCCAGAAATCCTATTTCCAATTCAAGGAAGCCGTGGTGATCGGGACCCGAAATGCAGGCATGGGCGACCGGGTTTGTATCGATACGACCTCAGAGCTTTTCCAGGACGAAGGGATGCTGCTGGGTTCCACTTCCTCCGGAGGAATCGTTATCTGCAGCGAGACGCACTACCTTCCTTACATGAACCTTCGTCCTTTTCGAGTCAACGCCGGCGCATTGCATATGTATGTCTGGGGTCCGGGAAACAAGACGTCTTATTTGTCCGAGTTGAGGGCGGGGGACGAGGTTTTCGCCGTCAATACCCGGGGATATGCCCGGGTGGTCACCATCGGAAGGTTGAAGATCGAAAGACGGGGCCTGCTCCTTGTGGAGGCGGAAATAGACGGTGTCAGGATCAATGCCTTTGTCCAGGATGACTGGCATGTCCGGCTGATGGGGCCGCAAGGCAAGCCGCTTCCGTCCACGGAAATCAAGGTGGGGGACAAGCTGCTCGGCTATGTGGACGAAGCGGGCAGACATGTGGGAATAAAAATCACAGAGACAATCAAAGAGCTGTAGCCGCTGCAAGTGAGAGCCATCGTATGCTTTTCAAGAAACGCGTGAGCCGGGAAGCCCTGGCCGAGCAGGTGCTGAACATCGCGCAAGGCGTGATGCAGGAACGGGGCATTGTCGCCGACCCCAGTCTGGAGGCCCCTTTGAATGAAGAGGGGCTGGGTCTCGACTCCATGGGCCGCTTGGAACTGTTGCGTGCCGTTGAGCGTGGTTTTCAGGTGGACATTCCCGAGAAATACTGGGGCGTCGCCGTACTTCAGGACCTTCAATCCCTTGTCATCATCATTTCAAAGCTCGGTCCGACTCTCCCTCCTGTCCAGTATCAAAAAAGTTGAATGCGGGAACATGGACAACAGCACAAGACCGGAACTGCTTGCTGCCTGGCGCCAGTGGAAAGGAGCTGTAGATTGTGAGTACACCGGCCGGGCCTGGCTGGCCAACGAGCTGAGAAACCTCACAGACAAGGTTGCTTCCCGGTTTTCCAGGGCCGGGCTTCAGGAAGGGGACAATGCAGCCCTGTTGCTGTCAAACACCGTTGCCTTTCCGGTGCTCCTCATGGCCCTCCTCCGGATCGGCTGCAATCCGTACCTGATGCACGCGGCCTCGCGGGAGGAGGAAAGGAAACGCGTCCTGGCGGAATTCTTCGTCCCCTGGGTCGTGCACGATTTCATCGAGGGTGTTTCCCGGCTGTGGAAGTCACGGTTTCGGGAAGTGTCGACCCATGCAATCGGCAACGTCTCCGTCTCTCTGCTCTCCGTTCCGGAAACCGGGGGAAAACAACCCCACTCTCGAGAGACGCTCTCCGGCGCAATCCTGCATCCCACTTCCGGCACCTATGGCCTTCCCAGCTTCTGTCTGCGCAACCAGGTCGTTGCCGTTGCGGAGGGACGAAACCTCATCGAAACCGTTGCCCCCTATGCACAGGCCCGGGTGACCGTAACCACACCGCTCAGCCATGCCTTTGCCTATGGTTTTGGGATGGTCTCGTCTCTTCTCACCGACAGCACCCTGGTCCTGGACACGGAATTCAACCCCAAACGGTTGCTTCGCAAGGAAATGCAGCAGAGGAGCGACATCCTTGCCATGGTCCCCCCCATGGCACAAAGCCTGGAGTTTCTTGCCGGAAAGGACGCGTCGCGAAAGATGGCAAGGCATGTCTTCTACGCAGGTGCGCCGTGCAACCCGACCCTGGCAGCCCGGTTCGAAGAGACGTTCAACACGAACCTTTACGCCATATACGGCACGACGGAAACCGGTGCCGTTACGACCAGCTATACGGATGCCGGCAAACGGCCGGGCGTGGGCACTCCGCTGAAAAATGTTGAGATCACCCTTCGCCATTGTGAACAGTACAAAGAGCTCGGCAACCAGGCCGGAGAAATCTGCGTGCGCTCTTCATCGCAGATGCAGGGGTACATGCAGGAACTTCCCCGGTCGGGTGCGGAGGCCCCCTGGCCCACCGGCGACATCGGTTTTCTGGATCAAGCGGGCAACCTCACGCTGGTCTCACGTACCAAGGAAATCATCAACGTCCATGGGTTGAAAGTGGATGCTTCCGAAGTGGAAAGAGTATTGCTTCAACACCCGCACATTACGGATGCTGCGGTGTATCCCGGGCTGAGGGCCGACCAGACCGAGTTTGTTCAGGCCGCCGTTTCCGGAAACAGGGAAGACATGGACCCGGAAGCGCTGCGGAGGCATTGCCACCGGCTCCTGTCTCCCCACAAGGTTCCGGTCCTGTTTCACCCGGTGGAAAAGATACCCCGAACCCCATCCGGCAAGTGCCTGAAGATCCGGTGTCCGGGCTTTCCGGAGCATCTTGTGGTTGCATAAACGGTTGGGAACGTTTTCATGCGAGTCCTTCTCCTGTCCATGAACACCGAGACCGAGCCGTTCCCGGTTCTCCCGATCGGCCTGTCCTGTGTCGCGGCCTCCCTGCGGAACGCCGGTCACGAGGTCAAGGTTCTGGACCTGCTCTTCTCAGGGGGGTTCCGCGGGGAGATCGTCAAAACCGTTGCGTCGTTCTCCCCCGGGATGATCGGGCTTTCCATCCGAAACATCGATAACTGTACCTGTTCCGATCCACAGTTCTATCTGCCCTATATCAAGGAGGTCGTTGAGGCCTGTTCCGGACAGGGAGCCAGACTCGTTGCCGGCGGTTCGGGGTTTTCCATCATGCCGGAGGCCGTCCTGAGCTACCTGAACATGGATCTGGGGATCGTTGGGGAAGGGGAACGGGCACTCCCCGCATTGCTGGAAAGGCTCGAGAACGGAAGGGAGTTCGAAGACATCCCCGGAGTCATCCATCTGGACGGGAACAGCGTCAGAAAAACTCCGCCCGTGCCGATCCGTGAAATCGACCGGCTTCCGGTCCCCGCAATGGATCTCCTGGATCATGAGCAATACATTCAGGAATGCAGCATGGCCGGGGTGCAGACCAAGAGGGGTTGTGGTTTCCGTTGCATTTATTGCACGTATCCCCTGATTGAGGGCCGTTCCGTCTGAACCAGGGACCCGGTCAAG
>CAYTRL010000437.1:1485-5175 GCA_964439795.1 uncultured Thermodesulfobacteriota bacterium | reverse complement strand
CCATAGGGGCAGGCCGTTCAAAAAGTGCTGTATGCAAGGCGCACGAAAGACTGAGGAAGGAGGCGTACTTCGGAAGTACGTTGACTGACGAGGGATGAGTGGAATCCCCGCTTTCGCGGGGACAAGCTTCGCAGATGGTACTTTTTCAGCGGCCTGCCGGATCAGGTTGCGGGGGAGAATCTCAAGATGACCCGAAAGAAGATCGCCATCTTCGGAGGAAGCTTCAACCCGCCGGGCATTCATCATCGCATGATTGCCCAGGCGCTTGCCGAGCAGTTCCAGGAGGTCGTGGTGGTCCCCTGCGGACCGCGCCCCGACAAGCCGGTCACCAACGACGTGCCTTCCATCTATCGGGCCACCATGGTGGACATGACGTTTCAGGGCCTGAAGGGTGTCAGCGTGGACCTGTTCGACCTGGAGTCCGGCACGTTCACCCGCACCCACGAGCTGGAAAAGCGCTTCCGGGGGGAGGGGGAGACCTGGCACGTGATCGGCGGAGACCTCATGTCCGGCGGCGCCGACGGGAAGTCCCCGATCCACACCGAATGGGAACAGGGAAGCGACATCTGGGAGCGGCTGCGTTTCGTGGTCCTCAAACGGCCCGGGTTTTCGTTCAACCCGAGGGACCTGCCTCCGAACCACCGGATCCTGGAGATCCAGGTATCCGGATCCAGCTCCCAGCTCCGTGACGATCTGTTTCACCGGAAGGAGATGAGCGGACGCGTGTTGCCCGTGGTTGAGGAATACATCGAGAGACACGGGCTCTACCGGGGCGTTCCGCCAACGCTCACCACCCTCTACCGATGGCAGGTACTTCGTCCCCTGGTGATCTTCGACCCGGACAGCCCCGAAGCGGTTCGACTGGCACGCACGGTGGGTCCCTCGGAACCGGACCGGCCCAACCTGATCGTGGTGATCGGAGGGGACGGCACCATGCTCCGGGCCATCCGCCGCGAGTGGCGGCGGCGGGTGCCCTTTTACGGCATCAACACGGGGCACCTGGGGTTCCTGCTCAACGCCGACCCTCCGGGGGCGTTCGCCCGCAGGGGACTGAGACTGGCACAGCTGCCCCTGCTGCGGGTGGACGTGGAATCCGCGGAAGGGACGGAGGACACCGAGCTGGCCTTCAACGATGCCTGGGTGGAACGGGCCGCGGGCCAGGCGGCCTGGCTGGAGGTCAGGATCAACGGAATGCAGCGCGTGGAGCGCCTGGTGGCGGACGGCGCCCTGGTGGCCACAGCCGCCGGGTCCACCTCCTATGCCCGGGCCATGGGGGCCCCCCCGCTTCCCCTGGGAACCCAGGCCCTGCTCCTGGTGGGGTCCATCGTGTTCACCCCCTGGTTCTGGTAGCCGGTGGTGCTGCCCGTGGATTCCAGCATCGAGCTGGCCACGCCGGATCCCGACCGGCGCCCCCTTCGCTGTTACGTGGATGGAGTCTGCAAGGGCGACGTGCGGCGGATGCAGGCACGCGCAAGCCGCATCGCCGCGGTGGAGCTGGCGTTCGACCCGGGGAACGATCTCACGGAGAAACTGGCGAAGATCCAGTTTCCAGCGACGTAGGAACTTCCGGCGGCAGACGAGAATGAAAGAGGATGACGGGTCATGAGCCACCTCACACCCCTGTACGCGCGTCCCCTGGCCCTCCTGACCGATCTGTACCAGTTGACCATGGCCTACGGGTACTGGAAGGCCGGGATGACCCGAAAGGAAGCGGTCTTCCACCTCACGTTCCGCAAACCCCCGTTCGGTTCCGGATTCACGGTTGCCTGTGGGCTGCACACCGCGGTGGAACTTCTGAACGACTTCCGTTTTTCAGAGGACGACCTCCAGTACCTGGCCGGTCTCTCCGGCAACGACGGAAAACCGCTCTTCGAGGAAGCGTTCCTCTCGTACCTGGGCAGCCTGGAGTTCTCCTGCAACGCGGACGCCGTTCCGGAGGGGACCGTGGTCTTCCCCCACGAACCGCTCCTGCGTGTTACGGGCCCGCTCCTGCAGTGCCAGCTTCTGGAAACCCCCTTGTTGAACTGCCTGAACTTCCAGAGCCTGATCGCCACCAAGAGCGCGCGGATCTGCCTGGCGGCCCGGGGGGAGCCGGTGCTGGAGTTCGGCCTTCGGCGGGCGCAGGGGATCGACGGCGCCCTGACCGCCAGCCGGGCCGCGTACGTTGGCGGCTGCGCGGCCACCTCCAACGTCCTGGCCGGCCGGCTGTTTCAGATCCCCGTGCAGGGCACCCACGCTCACAGCTGGGTGATGTGCTTTGATGACGAACTTACGGCGTTCGACACGTATGCACAGACCCTGCCCAACAACTGCGTATTCCTGGTGGACACCTACAACACGATCCAGGGGGTGCACCACGCCGTGGAAATCGGGAAGCGGCTTCGCGAGCAGGGGCACGAACTGGTCGGGATCCGGCTGGATTCGGGGGACCTGGCCTATCTGAGCATCGAGGCCCGCCGAATCCTGGACGAAGCGGGGTTTCCCGGGGCGTCGATCATCGCCAGCAACGATCTGGACGAACAGATCATCTGCAGCCTCAAGCAGCAGAAGGCGGCCATCACCGTCTGGGGTGTGGGCACGAAGCTGGCCACGGCCTATGATCAGCCCGCCCTGGGCGGGGTGTACAAGCTTTCAGCGATCCGGGATCCGGGACAGCCCTGGACCTACAGGCTGAAACTCTCCGAGCAGACGGCAAAGATCTCCATACCGGGAGTCCTCCAGGTCCGCCGGTTCACCCGGCAGGAGGAGCCGTTGGTGGACATCATCTACGACGAGAACCATCCCCCGGACCGGGGCTGGACCTGCGTGGACCCCATGGACGCCACCCGGCAAAGGGACCCACAGGATGCCGACGGCTTTGAGGACCTCCTGCTCCCGGTCTTCCGGAAGGGAAAGCCCGTCTACGACCTTCCCCCGGTTGCCGCTGTTCGGGACCGCACCCTCCGGCAGTTGTCCCGTTTCCACGACGGCATCAAGCGGCTGGTAAACCCCCACACCTATCCCGTGGGGTTGGAGAGGGGCCTGCACGAGACCAGGGCAGGACTCATCCGTGAGGCCCGGGAACAGGGAGACAGGAAACCATGACCTGGACCTATTCACACCCCCGGCCTGCACTGACGGTGGACTGCGTGGTGTTCGGGATCGACGAGGAGGACCTGAAGGTTTTGCTCGTCCGCCGGGGTCAGGACCCGTTCGAGGGGGCCTGGGCCCTGCCCGGCGGGTTCGTCAACATGGAAGAACCCCTGGAGGAGGCCGCACGAAGGGAGTTGAAAGAGGAAACCGGGATCACCTGCCCCTTCCTGGAGCAGCTCTACACCTTCGGGGACGCAGACCGGGACCCCCGGGGACGGGTGGTGTCCGTGGCCTATTACGCCCTGGTGAACCTGAGGGACCACCGTGTCCAGGCCGCCACGGATGCCCGGGAAGCTGCCTGGTTCTCGGTTTCCGGGACACGCGGCCTGGCCTTTGATCACGACACGATCCTGGAGACGGCCCTCTGCCGGCTCAAGGGCAAGGTGCGGTACCAACCGATCGGTTTCGAGCTGCTGCCGCCCAAGTTCACCCTGTTCCAGCTGCAGCACCTCTACGAGACCGTGCTGGAACGGCCCCTGGACAAGCGGAACTTCCGCCGGAAAGTGCTGAACATGGGACTGCTGGACGCCTGTGAAGAGCTGCAGAAGGACGTCTCCC
>CAYTRL010000437.1:0-1385 GCA_964439795.1 uncultured Thermodesulfobacteriota bacterium | reverse complement strand
GTGCTGAACATGGGACTGCTGGACGCCTGTGAAGAGCTGCAGAAGGACGTCTCCCACCGCGCGGCCCGCCTTTTCCGCTTCAACAAGAAAAAGTACGCGCAATGGACCCGGCAGGGGTTCCTGTTCGAGATCTGATTTTCACCTCAGAATACCATCGTTGCCACCTTGATGATTCCCGCCCACAAGAGCAGATCCAGAAAAATCAACCCGGCCAGCTTCCATTTATAGGTTGAAGTTTTCATCTTTCCCTCTTCCTTGTGCTTTTCATGGTAGTACACCGACAGACCACGATTCGTCACAGAGGAGAGCCCCGCCCTGAAACCAGGAACCCGAAATCTGCATCATAACGTATAACCGAATAGTATTTGTTCTGAACAAACACTTTGATCGTGAAATCAACGGGAAAGAGGAGAATAAGGGGTCATGAAGAAAGAGGGAAACACCTTGAAGAGCAAGGATGTGGCGCACATTCTGGATTGCAGCCCGGATGATGTTTTGTATCTGGCCCGGACCGAAAAACTCCGGGCCGTAAAGAAGGGAAAATACTGGCTTTTCACATTCCGCGATGTGCAGACCTACCGGAAGAAGATGATGAGAGAGAAGGGTCGAAAAAGCTCTTGATGAAGCAGATATCAAGCCAGCCCGTCACCCGGTGGGGTGGCAGCCTTCCTCAACGTCACGCCAGTGTTCCAGCAGTTCCATGAGCCAGGTCGTGTAGGGGTCCCGGGCGCGCCGGAGGAAATCAGCCACATCGGCATCGTCCCGGGCCGCCTCTTCCATCCAGGACGCGTCAAGATCGATAAGCCCCTGTTCATTACCCAGCCCGGGCACCCTTGTGGACAGCCGTTCCACGTCCTCTCCTTCCGCCCACTCGTCGTCAGGGTCGTCCATGGGCAGCCACCCGGGCAGGTCGGTCCATGCCTCGATAAAGGTCATCTCCCCCTGGTCATTGAAGGTGAACTCTTCGTAGATGGGACAGAGCTCGCCGCTGTAATCAAACACCACGTGACATCGACCGAAGGGCTGTACGGGGAAGGCCCGGCAATCCATCATGGCGTAGCTGGTGGGGTTCAGCTTGAGCAGGATGTCCGTCCAGATCATGTTGGCCCTTCCAAACCCGGTGAGCAGCAGCCAGGGCGGCCATTCCCACCGCGCCACGAGATCGGAGTAGTTGGGAACCACGAACGGGCTGACCGAGGAATCCATGGTGAAGAAATACTTCTCGCTCTGCTCGATGTAGTACTCGGGGGGCAGCTGCGGTGACAGGCATTCGGCCCGGGCGGCTTCGGTTCCACAAAGGAGGCCGTCGACGCGGGAATCATCATCGCCGTTTGTGCAGGCGGACAGGAATGAACAGGAAATCATGAGGACGGCCCATACCGTCG
>CAYTRL010000436.1:0-5177 GCA_964439795.1 uncultured Thermodesulfobacteriota bacterium | reverse complement strand
GCGTGCCCCTGGAAAACAAACCCGGCATGGACAACCCCGGCGGGATTGCCCACGAACACATCGGCGCGGTTGCCGTGGGCTCCTATGAAGACCTGGATTTTCGAAGTCCGGAAACCGGCACGTTTGTTTTCGATGCGGAGGGGGTCCCGGTTCCTCAACTCCGGGCGACGATCCCCTTCGTCATCGCCGTCCCATCGAGCCCGCCGCCGCCGGAGGGATACCCCGTGGTGGTCATCCAGCACGGAATCGGATTCAGCATGATGATGGTGCCGGTTCTGGCCAACGACCTGGCCGAGGCTGGATTTGTGTCCGTGGGCATCGATGCCGCCGAACAGGGTGCCCGGTTCGATCCTGCGGACCGGATCAACAACTTCACCTCGGTTCCGGCACCCGACGGTTTTGCCGACTTGAATCCGCTCAGCCCGGTGGGTTTCTTCGATGCCTTCCTGAACATCCCGGGCATGAGGGATAACTTTCGCCAGACCGTCGCAGATCAGATCCAGCTCGTGCGGAACCTGAAAGCGCCGGAACCCGGCCTGTCCGCAGTGGGCGATCCCCCCTTGGACACGAACGCCATCTATTATCTTTCGGACTCCCTGGGATCGATCATCGGAACACAGACGCTCGCTGTGGATCCCTCCTACGATGCGGGCATTCTGAACGTGGGCGGGGGCGGCATCATGAACTACCTGATGCCAAACTCACCGGAACAGTTCGGAAGCTACGAAGGGATCGTGCGCCTCCTGGCCGGGCTCCCGGACGACGACCCCATCGACCGGTTCTCTCTTTTCGTGAATCTGGTGCAGACCGTTCTGGACGGCGGTGATTCCATGAATTACGCCCCCTGGATCTTCCGGCACCCCGAAGCCGCGGGCCGGGAGGCCTTCCCGGCTCCGGATATCCTGATGGTGGAGGTCGTCGGAGACCAGTCCATGCCCAATGTGGCCACCGAGGCCCTTTCCCGGGCCATGGGGTTGGCGTTGCTCTCTCCCTTCCTTGAGCCGATAGACGGGCTTGCCGTCATTGCCGCACCCGTCCGGAACAACGTCGCGACACCCGCGGGCGGAGTCACGGCCGGCCTGGTCCAATACAGCCCGGGCACACACTCGGACAACCTGAAGAGGCAGTACGGCGAGCTCCGCTTCTATCCCGACTTTCCGTTTCCGTTCGGGCCGGCCGGTCCCCGGTTTCCACGTCTGGACGAACCGGTAACCGTCCCGGAGCCGAACGTGGAGCTCCTGGCCCAGATCCGGCACTTTCTTCAAACACACCGGGAAACGGGGCATGGTGAGATCATCAGCACTCAACCGCCCCGGCCTTTTCCGGACCCCGCTGATTGAGCGCCGGCCCGGGTGCCCCGGCTCGAGCTTTGGGAGCGTTACCGTCTTCAGGGTGCGTGCGCGATGGAGCCCTCGGTGCCGCTGTCCGCGGCCGGTTTTTCCTCGGGCGCCTGACCATCGGCAGTGGAGATCCGTACGGCTTCCCAGCAGCCGGTGATTCCCAAATAATCCACCATCGTTCCAACCAGGTAGGTGTAGCCGGGGTTGACGGTACCCGTATACGTCGTCCCGTTGGTAAGGTACAGCGTGAACTGATCCCCCACGAGGGTCCACGTGCCGTTGGCGCCGCCCCCGGACCACGTGCCGTCGGCGTTGATCGTGATGACTTCCGTTCCATCTGTGCCGTCGCAGTGCCAGTCGTAATCCAGGCTCCATGTGCCGGCCATCACATCGCCGGTGCCCTTGGTGAAGCTCCTCACCTCGCTGACTTCAACTTCCAGGGTGGACAGGTTGAGCGCCACCACCACCCAGAAGCACGGCAGGTCGTTGGCCAACATGTCCCACCAGGGGGCCTGCATCTGAAACCCTGCGGCAGGGATCCAGAAAGCTAAAGGAGAAGGCAGGTATCCGATACCCGTATAGTTGAAAAAGGACCAGAAGTAGAAGATGTCATAGGGGCCGGGTGACCAGTCAAAGGTGGGTGCGCTCATGAGCGTGGCGCCGTTGGCCGGATTGTTCAGGGCGAAGACCGGGTCGTTGGCCTCCAGGTCGAAGTTGGACATGGCGAAACCCAGACTGTTCGCGTGACCGCTGTACGCGATCCAGAAGGTGCCGTCGCCGTTCGGGCCGCCGGTGGCTCCCCAGCTGTTTTTGCACAGCAGGGCCCCCTTGCTGTCATCCCAGCCGATCAGCAGGACCGCGTGTCCCCCCTGCGGGTTGTAGGTGCTGTTGACATAGACCTGCCCGGCGCTGCCGGAGTCCCAGTAATCCATAAAATCCTGGTGGACGTTGTACCGCCAGTAGCTCGGGCCCAGGTCGTAAAGCGACGCCTTGAATCCCGTGGAGGTCTGCGGCACGGTGTGCCAGCCGGTGACGTTGTACTCAAGCTCCGGGCAGGTTTCAACGCACGCACTGTCCGACGCGGTGTATGGATAGCAGGCCTCGGTGACCGGACCCCGGGTTTCCCAGAACTGGGGGGCACTGGAGCTGCCGCCGCTGCAGCCGCCCATGGAGGTGTTGCAGCTGACCTGCTGCTGCTCGGACAGGTCCATGGGCCCCACGGCGTACTTCTTGAGAAGGTGCGACTCGAACGCCCCCACGGATGCGAACGCCCAGCACGAACCGCAGGCCCCCTGGTTCTTGGGTGGGGTGACGATGCTGTCGTCTCGTGCATCATACGCCGCCGGCAGTGCATCAATGGTGTCCAGCGGCGACGGCTTCAACAGTGATTGATAGACCGCCGGGTCCAGCGGGATATCACCCAATGCGTATTGCGGAGCCTGTTGCGCCATAGCCGTCTGGGTCAGGCCCAGGCTCAACACAACCGCAAAAGCCGTTAACACAGACCAGCGCCTGGCCGTTGCCGCCCTGAATTTCATTTTTCACCTCCTGCCCCATGCGGGCCGTGCTCTAAGTTAAAAAAAGCCCCATCCGCTTGGAAGATCAAAGCTCGACGGAATGAGAAAACACAATAACATACAGCACAACCCTTTGTCAATTATAAAACTAAAGTTGCAAGATTATAACATGCAAGGGGTGTTCGCCCCATTCCACCCTGAGGGAAAAGGCTTGCTGGCCCCGAAATGTTTGAAGTGCTTCACAGAAGAGAGTGCCTGTCTCCCCTGTTCATTCCCGGGAAGAGGCGGCGGTGACATGGCAGACGCCTGTAGGCGTTTGCACGGCACGGGGGAAGTATTTCCGCTTGAACCAGAGGGCCACATGGACCAGGCTGATCAGGACCGGGACCTCCACCAGCGGGCCGATGACCGCAGCGAACGCTTCCCTGGAGTTCAGGCCGAAGACGGCCACCGCCACGGCGATGGCCAGCTCGAAATTGTTGGAGGCTGCGGTGAAGCTCAGCGTCGCGGACTGTTCGTAGGTGGCGCCCGCCTTCATGGAGAGCAGGAAGGACACAAAGAACATCACGAAGAAATAAACACACAAAGGGATCGCGATCCGGATGACGTCCAGGGGAAGCTCCACGATGTACTCCCCCTTGAGGGAAAACATGACGAGGATGGTGAACAGCAGGGCGATGAGCGTTATGGGGCTGATCTTCGGCACGAACTTTTCTTCGTACCACTGCCTGCCCCGGGTCTTCAATCCGATGACGCGGGAAAGGATCCCGGCGATGAACGGGATCCCGAGATAGATGAATACACTTTCCGCGATCTGACCGATGGAGATATCCACCACCCCCCCCTCCAGTCCGATCCACTTGGGAACCACGGTGATGAAGACATACGCGTAGAACGAAAAGAACAGGACCTGGAAGATGGAGTTGAACGCCACCAGGCCTGCGCAGTATTCCGTGTCCCCGGAGGCCAGGTCGTTCCAGACGATTACCATGGCGATGCAGCGGGCCAGGCCGATCAGGATCAGGCCCACCATGTACCCGTGATGTCCGGACAGAAATGCGACCGCCAGGAAGAACATCAGAACCGGCCCGATGACCCAGTTCTGGATCAGGGAAAGGGCCAGCACCTTTCCGTTCCGGAACACCTGGCCCAGCTGTTCGTACTTCACCTTTGCCAGGGGGGGATACATCATCAGGATCAACCCGATGGCGATGGGAAGGTTCGTGGTGCCCACCTGGAATTTCTTGATGACTTGCGCCACATCGGGATAGAGGTACCCTGCCCCGACACCGAGGAACATGGCGGAAAAAATCCAGAGGGTCAGAAACCTGTCCAGGAAGGAGAGTCTTTTCACTTCTGACATGGGGTTCTCCGATTGGGGTATGGGAATAAAAAAGGACTTTCCTTTACTAGCTCGGGCGGTACGCCCTCTCCCTTCGGCCCTGTTATGACGTCCTGCCGAACAACGGGACGAGAACGTGGGAAACCAGGGTATAGAGCCCCACAACAAGGAAGACCCACCCGGTCGCATTACGCAACCCGGACCCAAGGCGTGAGGTCCGCAGAAAAAGTTTGTTGAAGCCCTTCACGCCAAAAGCGATGGCCAGGGCGAAACCCAGCACGGGCAGCCCGGTGCCCAGACCGTAGGCCAGGGGAAGCGAGATCGGGGCGTTCTGCTGGAGGGTCAGGGGGATCAGGCTTCCGAAAAAGAGCCCCGCCGAGACGGGGCAGAACGACAGGGCAAACAGCATTCCCAGGAGTAGCGCGCCGAGGCCGCCCAGGGTCTTCAGCCGCGAGACGGCCTTTTCCGGAGAGGCGAACCCCGGAAAGCGGGGCCGGATCCAGCCCAGCAGGACCGCACCGGCCAGGAGCAGGATCGGACCCAGGATCTGGTTCATCCGTTTTTGCAGGAAGAAGGCCACCTCCGGGATGTTCAGTAGAGAACCCGTGATCAGTGCCCCCAGGCCCACGTAAGCGATTATCCTGCCCAGGCTGTAAAGAAGACCGGACAGCAGGATTCGGCGCGGGCTCTCCACCTCCCGCGTGAGGTACGAGATCGCCGCCACGTTGGATGCAAGCGGGCAGGGACTCACGGAAGTCAGGATGCCGAGCCAGAAGGCCGAGGCGATGGACAGCAACAGGGCCATTTCACAGGTCCTTCAGAATCGCTTCGATTTCACCCCTCACGTATTGCTCGAAACGCTCGCGGTTTCCTACGTGCTTCCATATATCCGGAAGGTTCTTCCAGCGGACCTCTTTTCCGTTCTTGACCTGCGAGACGATGAGGGACTTGGTATACAGGTTGTAGTCTTTGACGAAT
>CAYTRL010000435.1:0-5180 GCA_964439795.1 uncultured Thermodesulfobacteriota bacterium | reverse complement strand
CTCCCCTGGATTCCGGATCAGGGGGGTCTAAGGATCAAGTCCGGAATGACGGAAAATACAGAATCCCACTTTTTCAACACCTATGAAAAAGTAACTGGCTTAAAAAGAGGTAGCTTTTTCATATGATCTACCGGCTATCGGTTGGCTTGCAGCAACAGGAAGTTGCAGGATGTGGACGGGTGAGGATTCGGGCGTGAGACGCTTGTCGAGGCCGAATCGCCTCACACCTGAAGGGGCATCGGCACGGCACGGAAGGGCGTATAGGGGGGGGGCGCTGGCTGGAATTACAAGAACAGGGCCGGGTCCAGCACTCGGACCGGCGCCCGTTCCCGGGCGCCGCCGTCCTCCTGCCAGTAAGGGATCATGAAGGCGTTTTGGATGGTGAACTCCCCGGTGTTTGCCTGGCACTCCACGATGTGGAACCGCATCCGCTTCCCGTCGTATTCCGTGTGCGAGGGGAACTGCATGGAATCGGTCATGAACAGGGACACCCCCTCGTAGCTGTCCCGCAAGAACAGGTGTGAGTGGCCGAAGAAGCTGGCCCGAACCTGGCCCCTGTGCGAACGGAGCAGCTCGTAGATCGGGTCTGTGTATTCTGCCAGAGAGGGCCACTGATACTTGGGGAAGTGGCCGTCCGCCCGGGGGACCTCGAAGGGGATCAGGGCCGAGAAGCCCGCGGTGGTGGTGAGATCCGTGGCCAGGGGGTGATGGTGGAAGAGGAACGCGGGTTTGCCGTCCGCCAGGCCATCGGCGAGCCACGCCACCTGTTCGGGCCCGAAGATCCCCACCGCGTTGGCGTCCCAGTCGAATGAAGGATCCTGCTGCATGGAGTTCAGGCAGTAGAACTTCACCCCCCGATGCTCGAATGCATAGTAGGGTCCCGGCATGCCCATCCGGTCCATGAAGAGCCGTTCCCGCGCCGGCTTATCCTTCGTGAGCCCGTGCAGGATTTCGCCGCCGGTGTAGTAGTCATGGTTTCCCAGGACCAGGTGCAGGGGCATCCGGAGCCCGGAGGCCAACTCCTGGAGCCGGTGAAGGGCGGACTCGTTCTCGTCGTAGTAGGCCGGGTCGTCGGAGGGGAGAAAGTCCACCACATCACCGGTAATCACCACAAAGTCCAGGGCCGGAGAGAACGCGTTGAGCCATTCCACCGTCAGGGTGAAGACCTCGTGTTGCAGGGATTCCGAGTCCCCGAGAAGGTGCGTGTCCGAGATCACGGCAAAGGCGAAGCTTCCCTCGGGTCCCCCGCCGTTCTCGCCGGCAGGAGTGGCGTCCCCGCCGCAGCGCGACAGGACAGGGCTCAGGCCCAGAAGCAGGATGCCCTTGCCGGACTGCTGCAGGAACCGCCTTCGACCGAGCATGCCCGTGGAGGGGCGATCCGTTGTCCCGGATAGATCGAAAAACCCTTTCTTCTTCATGTACGTTTCCTTGTTCGCAACGCCTGACAGAAAAATAGAGCGATCCCTTGCCTGTTGTCATACGAGTATACCGGGGAAATGACCAGACGGTCCAGCATCCATCTATCCGCCCGGGGGAGGTGTCCGGTCGGATTCCCGTCCCTGGCGGGAGGTTGCCTCGGATGCGAAACACCGAAGGTCCGTCTTCCGGAAGATCCACTCCGGGGTCTGTACGGTGTGTTCCAGGGGGATCCGGTACCAGGGGGACAACCGGCTGTCACAGGGGTTTTTCAGGATGTGCATGTCCTGTGCCGGCATGTAGCTCTGAGCGAGGAGGAAGGCCTTCTCCCCTGTGCGGGGGTTCCGGGCCATGTCCACCACGATGACCGCGTGACCGGGAAAGCCGCCCTGGATGAAAACGTCTCCGATCTCCATCTGGTTGTCCCGGTGCCGGGGTTTCAATTCCTCGTTCAGGGAATAGGTGCCCGCGTAGGTGAACACGGTTTTAAGGTATGCCCGGAAGCTTGCGTACGATCCGTCCCGTTCCGCCTGTGGGCCCCATGTGACCCGGTTTCCGTTCACCACCGGCCGGTGTCCGGAAATCCAGCGGCTGAAGGAGGCCTCGTCTCCGCTGGTGAAGTTGAAGTGGATGGCCGGGATGTTCCTTTGGGAGTAGAGATACTCCGCTCGCAGCCGGATCACCGCGTCGGCGCATTGTTGGAGATCCCCGGTTCCCGTGTCGATGTCGATGACCGCATAATGCGCCTGCTGGTTCGGCTTCATCCTGCCGTCGTACAAGCAAACGGGGGTGCCTTCCTGCTTCAGGGGAAGATGACGCAGCCAGTGTGCGAAGGCGCCCGCCGGCGTCTCCGTCCGTTGAAACCCTTCCGGGGGGGGGATCCGGGAGGCAATGTCCCCGGCCGGGGCCCGGTCCTGCTGCCAGGGGTAGCTTGGGTTCTGTCCCAGGCAGGGCATCGCCTGGGCGAGCAATGCCACGAGGAGGATGGGGATACGCCACACGTTCTGCATAATCCTCATTTTCCGGGCTGCTTGCTCCGTCCCTTCCTCCTCGTACCGGGAGGGGAGGGTCCGGGAGGTTGTCTGCCAGAGGGACCGGCGGCACCTGGAACCTGGACAATTGTATATGTTGGAAGTCTATTATATTAACATACCACGCAGAACGTCATGACGTCAACGGCTTCCGCTGATCGGAGTGTACAGTGACCGGGAAATCCGATACCCTGTCTAGAGGGGCCGGCGGGCCTTCATGCTGCTGGCACCGGGCCTGTAAACACGGCGGATCCAGGCCCCCTGCTCGGTTTCCAGTAACCGGATCAGGGAGGAGGGGAGGCAATCTGTGAACGGCGTCAAGGCGATCATCCTGGGGGGGGGACGCGGGACGCGGCTTTTTCCCCTGACGCTGGAACGGGCCAAGCCGGCGGTGGGGTTTGCCGGCAAATACCGCCTCATCGACATCCCCATCTCCAACTGCATCAACTCGGGCCTGAAGAAAATCTTCGTCCTCACCCAGTTCCTGTCGGCCAGCCTGCACCGGCACATCATGCAGACCTTCCCGTTTGACACCTTCGCCGACGGGTTCGTGGACATCCTGGCGGCCGAGCAGACCCCCCAGGGCGAGGACTGGTACCAGGGGACAGCGGATGCGGTGCGGGCCACCCTGAAACATACCATGTACTACCACTCCGATCAGATGCTCATCCTGTCCGGGGACCACCTGTACCGCATGAACTACGCCGATCTCATCGACTTTCACCGGAGTTCCGGCGCGGACGTCACCCTCTGTGCCTATCCGGTAACCCGGGAGGAGGCCCCGAGAATGGGGCTGCTCCGGGTTGACGATCAGGGCGAGGTGGAAGCGTTCGAGGAGAAACCCCAGGATTCGAAGGTCCTGGACCGCTTCCGCGTGCCGCAGGATCTGTTTCGGAAAAAGGGCCTGGACCCGGGGGCGGACCGCTACCTGGCCTCCATGGGCATCTACGTGTTCGAGCCCCACGTCCTGTCCCGGGTCCTGGAGGAGAGGTCCCGGACCGATTTCGGCGGGGAAATCATCCCCGCCGCCATCCACGAATGCAAGGTTCTGGCCTACCCGTTCACCGGCTACTGGATGGATATCGGTACCATCGCCTCTTTCTATGAAGCCAACCTGTCCCTGGCGCAATCCGTCCCCCCCTTCCGACTCTACAAGCCCCGCTGGCCTTTCTACACGCGCACCCGTTCCCTGCCTCCCAACCGGATCATCCACTCCGAGATCTACGACAGCCTGGTGGTAGAGGGAACGGACCTGAGCGGCGCGCGCATCTCGGACTGCATCATCGGTGTGCGCGGGATCGTCCGCGAGGGCACCCGGCTGGACGGCGTGGTCATGATGGGTGCCGATTTCTACGAGCAGGAGGAGGTGGTCAGCCGGTGGGAGCGTCCCGGGAGCAGCCTTCCGGCGCTGGGCGTGGGGAGAAACTGCCGAATCGAGCGGGCCATCATCGATAAGAACGCCCGTATCGGCGACGAAGTGGTGATCCGGGCGAACCCCGATGCTCAGGACTTCGAGGGCGAGGAGTACTGGGTCCGGGACGGGATCACCATCGTCCCCAAGGGGGCGGTGATCCCTTCAGGCACCGTGCTTTGAGTTCCAGGAGGGTGATTATATGAAAAAGCTACCTCTTCTGGAACTCGGGCATTCCTCCCCGAAGGGAACATCGGGGGTGACAGTCTCTTTTTCATAGGTGCCGGAAAAATAGGCGTACATGCTTTCTTGTCATTCCGGACTTGATCCGGAATCCAGGGGCAGGGGAGGATATGTTTGTTTAACATTTTCCCCCAGGCCACCCCTGGATCCCGGCTTTCGCCGGGATGACAACAACACGATGTTTTCCGACAGGCTCCTGATCACTTTTTGCAGGGGGGCATGGCGTTCAGGTGGCCGCGGGCTGTTTCCAGCAGGGCCCCCCGGGTGAACCCCGCGGCGTGGGTGCCGAGGGGGCCTTCCGGATCCTGCTCTAGGAATTCGATGGCGTTTGAATATTCCCGGATCGCATCGGACGCCTTCCCTTTTTCCCGGTAGGCCTCCGCCAGGTACATCCGGGCCACGGGATCGTTGGTTTCCAGATAGACAACCTTCTTCAGGTAGAGAATCGATTGATCCAGGTCTCCCATGTCGAGGGAGATCATGGCAAGCAGGAAGTAGGCTTCCGGCCGGAGAGGGCTCTCTTCGGTCAATTCCCCCAGGATTTCCACGGACCGCTGGGTCTCTCCCCGGTCAGCAAGCTTTTTTGACTGCACGATGCGGGCTTCGTACCGACCCGGGTCTCCCCCGGTCACTCCCGCGCCGGTTTCCTGCCGGGCCGCCGGGACGGTACCCTTTTTGCGGTCTCTGTTTCCCGGAGGTTTCGCGGTTGCCGGACCGCCCGCCGGGGCCTTCCGGCGGATCTTCGGAACGACCGGGGGCTTGTTTTTCCGCGTGGCCTTCTGCGCGGCAAGCCCGCCGGTGACGGCCTGGATTTTGCGCTTCCCGGTTTTTTTCCGGTAGATAAACGTCCCGTTGATCTCCACGGGCTCGAACCCGTCGTAGAGAAAACTCAGCATTTCCGAGTGTCCGGTGAAAAGAAATCCGTGGTCCGCCAGGTGGAGGTGCAGATTGTGGAGCAGGCGGCGGGCATGTTCCCTGGTGAAGTAGATCATGACATTACGGCAGAAGATGATGTCCCAGGGCGGCCCTGCATCCGGGGGGAACGGGTCGCAGGCCAGGTTGAAATACTCGAACTGAAC
>CAYTRL010000434.1:0-5200 GCA_964439795.1 uncultured Thermodesulfobacteriota bacterium | reverse complement strand
TTCCGGATCAGGGGGGTCAAAGGATCAAGTCCGGAATGACGGAAAATACGGAATCCTTGTTTTTCAACTCCTGTTAGAAGAGTGTTCAGAGAATGCTCCCGTTCCCGGGCCCGCTATTCTCCTTCTCCATGAACAGTAGGGTGAGCTTCTCGCTGATCTCCTGCTCCCGGAACACCCGGTACCCGAGCTTCCGGTACAGGTGAAGGTTGCGCTCGCTCCGGTGGCCCGTGAACAGCTCGAACCGCTCCGCGCGGCCGAACCGGCCCTCGATCTCGTTCATGAGGTTCGTGCCCAGGCCCTGGTTCTGAGAAGCGGGGTGAACGATCAGCTTTCCGATGAAGCAGGTCCCCTGTTCCTCGCGGGCCCGCACGGACCCGATAATCCGCTCCCCGTCCTGTGCCTTGAGAAACAGCAGGCTCTCGAACTCCTGCTCGATCTCCTCCGGGGTCTGCGTAAGCGGCTGGATGGAAAACTCGTTGTAGATCTCCGCCTCGCTCCGGTAGGCAAGCTTCTGCAGGATCAGGATCGCCTCCGCGTCCCGAACCCCTGCCTGTTGGATCTGCATCTCCGCTCCCCCTGAATCACTCTCGATAACGCTTGCGGCACCTTTTTCGCGTCTTCAGGCACAGGATGGCAAACAGCGGCAGCAAAAAGACAGCCCCCCATGTGGCAGGCGGGCCCGGTTCCGGTCCGGACCCGGAGGAGCCCGCCACGGTCCGGGCGGGAACGGCGGCCGCCCAGGGCGGCGCGGCGCAGTCCGGGTCCGCGCCGTCCGCGAGCCCGTCGCAGTCGTCGTCGATCCCGTTGTCACAGGTCTCTGCGGCCCCGGGATGGATCGCCGGCTCCGCATCGTTGCAGTCGGTTCCGCCGCACGCCTCGTCCTGGTACCCATCCCCGTCCGCGTCGGGGCAGCCGGGGTCCGCCTGGAAATGATCACGCACCTCGTCCCACAGGTCCGTCTCCGCCCCCTCGTAGTTAAGGGCCCAGATGCCGATCCCGCCCAGGTCTTCGCCCAAAACCAGGTCGAATTTGAGCGACAGGCTGTCCGCATCATCGAACCAGAGCTGTTGTGGCCCGGAATCCGTGTACAGTACGAACGGGGTCTGGGAGTCCGCGTCCCAGGCGTACCCGTGGGTGTCCGCGGTGACCCGCGCATCCGCGTAACGAACCCCGGTGCCGCTGCCCGTGGCCGTTCCGGGGACCGTGAGGTCCACACAGGGCCAGTCGTACCCGTAGAACGGGAGTCCCAGGATGAACTTGTGCCGGTTCTCCGCGCCCCCCCACTCCAGGTAGTCGCCCACGGTCCAGGTCACGCTGTAAGTTCCCCACAGGCCGCCGCCTGTCAGGGGCGACACCGGGCCCGGGTCCCCGCCGCTCCAGTGGTAGTCGTAGCCCATGATCATCAGGCCGTCACACGCCTGTGCCAGCAGGTCATAGTCGAATACTCCGGTCCAGTCCACCGCCGGGGTGGCCAGGGTCACCTCCGAGTCCGGGATGGCTCCGTGAAAGGCGGCGGTAAGCTCGGTCATGAGGTTCACGAGGTTCGTCTTGTTCGCGCTTCCCGCGGGCACCCCCTCGAAATCCACGTTCACGCCGTCGCCCCCGGCCGCCGTCACCAGGTCCAGGAGGTTGTCCGTCAACCGGGAACGGTTTTCAGCCGACCCCAGCACCGCGGTGATCGTGGCCCCGTCAAAACAGGTCACGGTGAGAACCACCTTCACCCCGGCGGCGTGCGCCGTGGAGATAAGGGCGGCCGTGGAGCTTCCCCAGCCGTGAAGGTTCCCCAGGGAACCGTCCTTTGCCCCGGTGTCCACCTCTGCGGAGAAATAGGCCACTGTGGAGAGCAGGTCCCAGTGAAAACCCTCGAAGCCTCCCACCCAGTAGGGATAGTAGCCGAACACCTTCTTGATCAGCTCAGGAGCCGATCCGGTCCGGGCAGGGGGCAAAGACGCTTCCCGGAGCAGGTCTGGAGAAGGGGGATCCCCCTGGTGTTTCTCCAGTTCCACCTGATGAACACTTCGGTACGCCTCCCCCGCGAAAACGTGGCCGGAGAACGGCCAGACCGTCCAGAGGCATACAAAGATCAGAAGCAAGGCAGCGTGCGGAAGAACCCTGTGTCCCTGTTTTTCGAGCCCGGTGATGCGGCGCATCTTTCGTCTCCCCTGTCGCCTCGGCAACGGCGACCTTCCTTGTTATTCCCCTTTCCCGTCCTTCCTCCGGATCCCCAATAGAACTTCCCGTACCATCCAACCTTATTTTACCGAAAGAGTAACTTTTTATGAAATATCGTGTACAAATAGAGAGGACCATTGGTTCGAATCAGACGGAAAGCAAGTTCAGAACCATCTTCTGAAAAAGTGGCCGGATGAAGCAGGAACAGAGCGGCGTATTCCATGCCGGTGCCGCCGAGGTGGATATCACGCCCGAGGCCGGCTTCGCCATGGCGGGCTATTCAAGCCTCGGACGGGTGGCGCGGGGGTCGGGGGGCCGACTCTTTGCGAGGGCGCTCTTCCTGGAGGACGGCTCCGGAGAAAGGGTGATCCTCTGTGTGCTCGACCTGATGACGGCTTCCCGCTACCTGCTGGACATGATCGCCTCGATTACGCTGCCTCGGTGCGGAATCTCCGTGGACCGGCTCATCCTCACCGGGACGCACACGCACCACGGCCCGGGACATTTCTTTGGAAACACACTTTACGATGCCTTTGCACAAAAGAAGCCCGGCTTTCATCCGGAGCTTGCGGATTGGATCGCGGATAAGGCGGCCCTGGCCATACAGGAAGCGGTGCGTTCCGCCCGGCCCGCGTCCGTGGGCATTTCCACCTCAAAGCTCTGGGGCATCTCCCAAAACGCCAGTCTGCCGGCCTTCCGGAGGAATCCGGAATCGACCCACTGGCACGAAACCGGTTTTCCCGGGTCCGAGGTTCCGCCGGGCCTCACACCGGAACAGCAGGCGGTGGACCCGAGCCTCCACACCGTAGTGGCCGTCTCGAAGGAAGAAAGACGGATCATGGCCGTGCTGGGAACCTTCGCGTGTCACAACACGGCGGGGGGCCTGGCCCGGGACACCTACGGCCCGGACTGGTTCGGCGAGGCGGTTTTCGATGCGCAGCGCCTGTTCCGGGATGCGAACGGCGGCGAGCCGGTGGTGTGTCTCATGGCTTCCGCAGGGGGGGACCTGAACGCCTTGTGCCATCCGGAACCTCAAGGGCCGGACCTGATAAAACGGCTTGGGGAACGGTTGGGGCGGGCCCTCTTTGAATCGGCGGACACGGCGGCAAAGCGTGCCCGGGAAGTGAGCCTGAAGGTGCGTTGCGTGGAACTGGACTGGCGCAACCGGTTCGTGGACGGACGGACCGACACGGAACTGGCCCGATCCTGGTGCTTCGGCACTCCCGCGCTCGGAGGGCAGGAGGATGGCAGATCCTTCCTGTATCATGCGGGGCTCGTACGGGCCGGGATGACGAGCAGCCACTTTCCAACGGCCGATCCTCAGTTCCCGAAGCGCCCGGCACTCGGGATCCTTCAGGCGGCCGTGCGGCGCTTGATGCGGTACGAACTCCCGCCGAGGGTGCCGCTGCACACCCTCGAACTGGGGGACATGATCCTGGCCACGGTCCCCGGTGAACCCACCGTGACCATGGGATACCGCACGGCCCGGGTCCTTCGGGCCGCTGCCGGTGTCTCACGGGCCGCAGTCATCGGTTATGCCGGAGACTACTGCGGATACGTGACCACGCCCGAGGAATACCTGGCTCAGCACTACGAAGGGGCCTCCACGCTGTACGGAAGGAACGTCTCCACACACATCACGGCCCTCCTGGAACAATGCGTCCGCTCTGATGGGAAGCGCCGTCAACCTGAGTGAATCTAAAGTCAATCACATCGCCTGGTCCGACCTCGTTAAATCATAATGCAGTCGTTCGAGATGCCGGGACATTTTGGGTGTGACGTTGATTTTGATCTCTTTGAACCCCTCCTTCTTGATAACGATGCTCGTTTCTTGTGATTTGTGAAGATACAAATCCACAGGGGTCGTCCCTTTTTCGACCCCCCCAACGATCACATCGGCGCCCTGTGGCGTTGTGGAGACCTGATATCCACCCCAGGCACACCCGCAAAGCGTCGCAAAGACGAGGACGGAAATCTGAATACAAGTCTGTCTTCTCAAGGCGTTCCTCCTTTCATTGGGTATACCGATCCATTTTCCGTTTCCCGGAACCGTACGATCTTGTTTATTAAGACTCGAAGGCCGGATGGTGACCTCGATCATCTTGAATTTCAACGAATGTGTCAAAAGAAAAAACATGTAACATTCTGATGGTTCTCTCTCCGGTCCCACGATGAGCACCCGGGCGAGGGGGCTCCAGATCGAAACGGTCAGACGGGTGGATTGGGATAGAAATACCAGGCCAGAAGGATCAGTCCGGAGTAAAAGAAAACCTCCAGATGTTCGATCAGGGGTTGATTCCGTTTGAGAAAACCATAGAAGTGCACGGCAACCATAAAGGTTCCGATCCAAAGGACCAGATCGAAGATGAACCGGTATTCCCATGGGTTTCCCGCTGCAACATACGCCATGATGATGACCGGCAGGACAACCCCGCCCAACGATCTCCCCAGGTAATTGGCAAGATCCTTCTCTTCGGGAATCCTCCATCCTATGCGGCGCGCCCACCACATCGGGGAGATGAGCAGCGGCAGACCGAACAGCACCAGAAAGATCGTAGCTCCTGCGTATAAGAATATACTCGAACCCGTGTTCATGACCTACCTCCCGGTCAGGCGCACGGCCATTATCGAACTGTCTCGATCCGCCCGGCCTGTTTCGTTGCGATCATGGAATAAGAACCCGAAACCAATGTGCCACCCAACACAGAACCCAGCCTGACGCCCATTTCTTTGGGAAGAAGCTCCTGGAACGATGCGTCCCCCCCATTATCCATGCCTCGTTTTCGGTCATGGTTTCCCCGCGAACCAGATTGTGTGCCGGCTGCCTTTTCCGGGTTTCCGGGCTCGTACGGTTACGGTTTCCGTCCGAAACCCGCACTGTTTCAGGCGACCGGTGAACGCCTCATCTGCTCCGGCAGACCAGATGGCCAGAACCCCTCCGGGGCGGAGGGCGGAAAAGGCGGCTTGCAGACCTAGCCGATGTAATTTGTTCTTTATATAAACAAGGTGCAACAATCATTGGTATGCC
>CAYTRL010000433.1:0-5203 GCA_964439795.1 uncultured Thermodesulfobacteriota bacterium | reverse complement strand
GAGCATGCCCACAACCCGGCGAAAATTCTTCACCAGGGAAACCTGCGAGGGATAACACTCCGCCATCCGGTTCTTGACCTCCAGCTCTGCGTCGGTCAGCTCCACCCACTGCTTCTCCCCGGGGTACCAGGGCCGGAACCGCATGGGCAGCAGGATGGTAAGCTCGTATTCCGGAGAGTGATACAGGGGGATCCGGATCTCCGCGTCCTGTTCCAGGCTGCGCAGGGCCAGGGCCGTGAAGTAGTGAACCAGGTCGTGCTCCGGGTGGCCGCCCTGGTAGGCCACCGTGAACACGGCGTCCGGCCGGAATTCATACACCTTTTCAGCGATGGAGCGGCGGATCGGCTCGAAAAACGCGATCACCTCGGAAAGCCGCAAGGGCGCCTGCTTCAGTTTGGCCATGTTCCGGTAGATCTCGATTTCCGAGAAACCCAGGAAATGGGTCTGATCCGAGGCGACACCGGCCGTCTCCAGGCTCCGGATCGCCTCCTCATTCCGGAGGGCGGAGTACCGGACCGGATCCTCATCCACCGCGGGCGCCAGTCCGTCTCCGTTGGTCATGAATACCACCCGGATCCGATCCTGCAACCGCTGCAGGATCCCGGTACATCCCAACTCGTCATCCTGGTGAGCCAGAAAGAGCATGGGTCTCTTGCAGGTTTCCAGGGTTTCCGTAAGAGAAATCTCAATCGGCATTGTCGAGCTCCTTTATTCCCGTCCTCGGCTGTCCACCTCCTGCTCGATGCGGGAAATCGAAATCTTCCGGTATGAAGTTGCTATTTTAGATAGTCACCCGTTTGCGGTCAATATCGACACACCGCGTTACACCCTCTGCATCCTTTACATCTTATCCTTTACATCTTGCCATGATTGTCGTAACATAGAGCTTTTTAACCGTGTGGGTTTTTTCTGAAAAAGAAGGCCGGGACCCCTTGATCGATCCTGGAGGAGTGCTTACCTTTACCCATGACCGCAACAATCCGGGAGGAATCGGCCCGGAAGGGAACGGGAAAGCCGTCGGACACAACAAGGAGAGTGAGACAGATGCCCATCTACGAATACCGCTGCACGACCTGCGGAAAAGATTTTGAAAAAATGCAGAAGATCACCGACTGCCCCCTCCAGGACTGTCCCTTTTGCCAGGGCAAGGTGCAGAAACTCATATCCAACACCAGCTTTCACCTGAAGGGAACCGGCTGGTACGTGACCGACTACGCCAAGAAATCCGGAGCCAACACGAGCCAGGAAGCTCCGAAGAAGAGCGTCGCCAAAGACACCGACTCCGGATCAACCTCTTCGGACACCACTAGTTCTTCTAAGCCGGCCAAGGAATCCTCTTCATAACAGGCTGTTGAAAAAACACCATCTGCTGCGTTCCGCTTATCCTTCGTCGGTCAACGTACTTCTCATGTACGCCTCCCTCCTATGGATCTCACGCGCCTTGCATCCCCACGATTTCTGCATGGCACCGATAAGCAAACGTTCTTCCAAGCGGCTTCAGAAATCGTGCGTCTTTTCTGGCACTTTTTGAACAGCCTGCCCACATGGACATCCTTAAGAACCTTCTGGGCACCCGATCAACGGTCCTTCAGAAAGCCACGACCTCCTCGATCCTGGAAGCATCCGTGAACAGCATCACGAGACGGTCCACCCCCAGGGCCATGCCGGCCGAGGCAGGTATCCGGTCCAGACAGCGCAGAAACGGTTCAGGTATCGGCACCAGGTGCTCCCCGCGCTCCACCCGCTTTTGATTCGCCTCCTGGAAGCGAAGGCGCTGCTCCCGTGCATCGGTGAGTTCCGAAAATCCGTTGGCCAGTTCCAGCCCCCCTACAAAGAGCTCGAGCCGTTCCGCGCGCCCGGAACCGTCCGCCCTGTTGCGGGCCAGGGACGCCTCGTATCCGGGAAAATCCACGAGAAACACCGGCCGATCCGGCTCCAGACCGGGCAGGACCTTTTCCATCAGGTCCCGTTCAAACCGTCCGGGGGATTCTTCCTGCAGGGGGTCCCAGCCCGCGAGTTCGCGAAAGACCTCGCTCACGTCCCGCCGGGGCCAGGGGGGTGCCAGATGGATGTTGACGCCCTGGTAGGCCACGGTGCGCTGCTGGAACACCTCGTCGCAGATCCGAAGGAACAGTTGTTCGCAGTCCAGGGCCAGCGCACGGTAGTCGTCCCCTGCACGGTACCACTCCAGCAGGGTAAACTCGGGGAGGTGATGTTCCCCCCTCTCCCCCTTTCGAAACGCCGGTCCGATTTGAAAAATGGTTTCGTATCCCGCCGCAAGCAGGGGCTTCATGGAAATTTCCGGGGAGGGGAGCAAAAAGCCGGCTTCAGAGCGGAAGAGGTCGATGTGCTCTTCCGGAAGGGCCGAGGAACTCAGCAGCGGGGTGGTAACCTCCAGAAAACCCTGCTCCTCGAAATACCGCCTCACCACCTGCAGGATCTTGGCACGCAGGGTCAGGCGTTGCCGCTTGGCCGCCAGAGGAGCCCACTCGTTCATGAGAGTCTTTCATGTGTGAGGTCAGGTCTTCATTCTACATTTTTCGTCTATCCGAAGGAGTTGTCCGGCGCGGTAACCACGAGAAAAATGTAGAATGAAGACCTGACCCCGGTTTTTTGGGTTGGGGGTGGAGCCGACAGCCGGCGGTCCGGCCGTGTTCGGGGAGGAACTCACTTGATCCGGGAAACATAATCACCGGTGCGTGTGTCCAGCCGCAGGACTTCGCCTTCCTCGACGAACAGCGGCACCTGGATCACATAACCGGTTTCCATGGTCACGGGCTTGGTGGCCCCGGATGCCGTGTCCCCCTTGATCCCGGGCTCCGCCTCGGTGACCTTCAGGTCCACAAAGATCGGCAGCGAGATATCGATGGGGCGCTCCCCGAAGAACAGAACGTTGACCACGATATTGTTGGTGAGAAAGTTCGCGGCAGTGCCCACCTGATCCTCTTCCATGATCACCTGCTCGTAGGTGGACGTGTTCATGAAGCAGTACTGCGAGCCGTCCTTGTACAGAAACTCCATCTCGTGCTCCTCCAGGTTCGCGGGATCGAACTTGTCCCCGGACCGGTAGGTCCTGTCGAACTGGGAACCGGTGATGAGGTTCTTCAGCTTGCATTTGTAAAGGGCCTGCCCCTTGCCGGGCTTCACAAAGGAAAAATCCACGATGATGTGAGGTTCTCCCTCGATCAGGATTTTCAGCCCCTTCCTCAAATCTGCCGCTTCGTACATAGCGCCCTCTCGACTGCTTCAAAAAAGGATCAACCCCCTGTACAGATCCGACCTGCCACGGGGCCATGAAACGGAAACGGTGCCCGCGGCCGGATTCCGAGGGGGCACACGCCCCCCAGGCCTCGGCGGCCCCCTGTCAGGACCGGTCCAACAACCACCAGGCGTGAATCCCGGTCAGGTTGTTTTTTTGGAATCGTCCCCGTCCAGGATCTCGGTCAGGCTGGGTGTGGTTCCGTGGATTCGCAGGTTCTTTTTTCGTTTCCGTCCCTGGCGGGAGATTTTTCTTTTTCGGATCTTGGACGTCTGCTTGGAGTTCGAAGACATGGAGCACCTTCCCTTTCGCTTCCCCCTGCCATGGCAGGAGAGGACATCTGGCGTTTCGTCCCGGAAATACGTTCTTTTTTCGGGTTGGGTTGAGTTCCTGCACGATTTTTCAAGGCAATATGTGGCAGAAAACTCGCCGGAAAAACCTGATCAGGGACCCTCCTCTCCCGGGCGGTTCAGCAGGGTCGAGGACCGTACGGGCCCTCATCCCGTACGGGAGAGTCAAACAGCTAATTATAATGGGAGATTTGGATTTGGTCAACAAGAGGTGGCAAGAGGTGGAATGCTTTGACTTGACCCGTGGGATTTGTTAGCGTTTTGCTCCCGGGTGAATCAAGCAAAACAAGCCGGACAGGAGGACCATCCCCATGCAGAACCGTATCCTTCTTTTCCTGGTAGCCGCGGCACTCCTGCTCACCGCCGGTTGCGGGTACAACAAGATCCAGGGACTGGATGAAGAGGTGAAGGCAGCGTGGGCCGAGGTGCTCAACCAGTACCAGCGAAGGTACGACCTGGTCCCAAACCTGGTCAGCACGGTCAAAGGTTACGCCACGCACGAAAAGGATACTCTCCAGGCCGTTGTGGAGGCCCGTGCCAAGGTGGGCAGTATGCAGGTGTCCCCGGAAATGCTCAGCAACCCTGAAAGCTTCCGTCAGTTCCAGGCGGCGCAATCCGGCCTGGAATCAGCCCTGCACCGGCTCATGGTGGTGGTGGAGCGGTACCCGGACCTGAAGGCCAGCGAGAACTTCCGCGACCTTCAATCTCAGCTGGAGGGCACGGAGAACCGGATCGCCGTGGCCCGCAGGAGATACATCCAAGAGGTCAAGGCCTACAACAAGGCGGTCCGGTATTTCCCCACCAACCTCACGGCGAAATACATCCTGCACGCAGAGCCCAAGGAGACCTTTCAGCCCGACGAGGGCAAGCCGATCCAGGATGCTCCGGAGGTGAAGTTCTAGGGCGAAAAAGCGTCGTCATATCCGCGATCCACGTTCCGCGCCAACGGGAACCTTTCACAGGTCTCCAGGGGAGATCTACTGAAATAATGCACATGATTCCAGGAAAAACCAAAAGGAACCATCCGTGCCGCCTTTTTCTTGCCGTCCTGTTCCTGACGGCAGTTTGTGCAGCCGCGTCCGCTCCCTCCCCGGCCGCCGCCCTTTCCGTTCCGCCTCTCCAGGGATACGTGAACGACAACGCCGGGCTCCTGTCGCAGGGCAGCCGCAACGCCCTGACCGTCATGTTGAACCGCTTCGAGAAGCAGACGGGGAACCAGGTGGTCCTCCTCACGATCCCCTCCCTGGAGGGTGACAGCCTGGAAGACTTCTCCATGAGCGTGGCCGAACAGTGGAAGGTGGGCCAGAAAGGGAAAGACAACGGAGTGATCTTCCTGGTTTCGGAAGAGGACCGCAAGATGAGGATCGAGGTGGGCTACGGGCTGGAGGGGGTCCTGACCGATGCAAAAAGCAGCCGGATCATCCGGAACGTGGTCGCACCGTACTTCCGGCAGGGGCAGTACGACACGGGTATCCTGGCCGGCATGCAGGCGATCCTGGGTGGTATCGGCGGAGGGGAGGCGCTGCCGGCGGACTCGGGCCGCGTGAGGCTGGAAAAAAGGAAATCCGCCGCCAGCGGGCTGATCATGTTCCTG
>CAYTRL010000432.1:0-5220 GCA_964439795.1 uncultured Thermodesulfobacteriota bacterium | reverse complement strand
CTGGAGCGGGAAACGGGGGTTGAACCCGCGACCCCCACCTTGGCAAGGTGGTGCTCTACCACTGAGCTATTCCCGCACAATTGACCAATCGTTCCGTGTACCGCCGGTCCCTCGTTTTTCAATGATTTATGTGATATTTTACTGGCTTCTGCAGGAAAGTCAACTTGTTGCATGATGGTTATTCGATCCTGTCTCCGTCTCTGGTTATTCGACCTCCCCCCTCCCCTGCTTTTCGTTCACCGAGCGGATCCGTACCCCGACCAGCTTCTTCTGGAGATCGTCGGATCCCTGACACAGAACCGTTATGTAGTTTCGGCTGACCCCCCGCAACATCCCTGTCTCCGGGTCCCGCCGGGTCTCCAGCAGGATCTCCAGGCGGCGATCGAGAAACCGCTCGTGGAAGCGCCGTCGTTTTTTCCGGCCCTTCTTTCTCAAGACATCCGCTCGCTCCCGGATCACCTGAGGAGGAACAGGCTCCGGAAAACGGGAAGCCGGGGTTCCCGGCCTGTTTGAATAGGGAAACACGTGAAAATAGCTCAACGGCAGGGCATCGAGCAGGGAATCCGTGTTTTGAAAGGCCGCCTCCCTTTCCCCGGGAAACCCTGCGATCAAATCCACACCGATGGCGGCCTCGGGCATCCGGCCGTGGATCGCCTCCACGGTCCGGGCAAAATCAGCCGGATTGTACGGCCGGTTCATCGACTTCAGTATGCCGGCATCTCCGCTCTGCAGGGGAAGATGAAAATGGGGGCAGAGGTGCCGCGAGCGGGCAAAGAGATCGATCAGGTCGGTGGTGAGTTCATTGGGCTCGATGGAGCTGATCCGGACCCTGGGCAGCCATGCTTCGCACTCCAGTCGGTACAGGACCTCGATCAGGGGGACAGGGGGCTGCAGGTCGAGGCCATACTGTCCCAGATGGATGCCGCAAAGGATCACTTCCTGAAAACCGCTCTCCGCCAGCACCTTCACCTTGTCCACCAGTCTGGATTCAGGCAGGCTGCGGCTTCTGCCGCGGGCACGGGGGATGATACAGTACGAACATGCATGGTTGCATCCGTCCTGGATCTTCAGGAACGCCCGCGTAGTGCCGGAATGAACCGGCAGGGACCCTGTGTCCAGGCTGGAAACATCTGTAAGATTTCCGGTGCAGATCAACGGCGTATCCTGTTTGATACAGGAAGAGATCCAGCGGGCCACGTGCAGCTTTTCCTCGTTTCCCAGCACGTAATCCACCCCGGGGATCTCCGCGATGACGTCCGGCTGCACCTGGGCGTAACACCCGACGACGATCACCACTGCATCCGGGTTCTTCAGGACGGCTCTGCGTACCAGCTGCCGTCCTTTGTAATCGGTCCTTCCGGTGACGGTGCACGTATTAACCAGAATGACGTCTGCCTCGGACATCCTGGTTGTAAGGGTGTGCCCCCTTGCTTTCAGGTCCGCAACGATGCTGTTGCTGTCGTACTGGTTGATCTTGCACCCGAGCGTAAACAGGGCCACGCACCGGCTCGTTCCCGGGCAGCCCCCTCCTTCACCACCCGGTTCCCGATGTGAACCGGGGCCTTGCGCTGACCGGTTACGGTCCAACGGTCGCATGCCTCTCGATCTTTTTCAGCCGTTTCATGCCAAGTCCGGGAACCCGATGAAGGTCGTCCCAGGAGGAGAACCCCTCCTGCGCGTCCCCTGCCTGCCGGATCCTGCGGGCCAGGATCTCCCCGATCCCCGGCAGAAGAGCGAGTTCCTCCTCACGGGCACGGTTCAGGTTCAGGGGCAACCCAAGCAGGTAACGGAACCGTTCCTGAAGCGGTACCACCCGGAAGGATCCGCCGTGGACTGTATCCTCGCTGTCGTTGACGATTCGGATCTCCATGCCTGACCCGACCCGGATCGTGGAGCGGGAGGTCTCTTCGGGGACGTTCGAATCGGGCAACTCCCGGTCCAGAAACGTATGCAGCGGTTCTCCCTCAACGACCCTGCAGAACCGCATCCCGCCGTCCGCATCCACAAGACGGACCCAGCCCCCTCTCCCCTCCTCATCCCCCCCTCCTGGAGCGTGGAAACCAAGATCCGATGCCAGCAGAAAAAGGCCTGCCAGAAGCAGACCGAGGAGGAACCCTTCGCCGGGCATCCAGGCACTGGTTCTCACTTCACACCGCCGATCTTTCAGAATTTTTAATGCGAGTGAAGGGAAGTCATTTTCGGCTGTCAGCTGTCAGCTGTCAGCGATCAGCTCCCCTCCACCCTCCCTAACATGCGGGGAGACACAGAATTGGAGATTGCGAGCGAAGCGAAGCAACCCCCCGGCCCCATGTGTCCTTTGGTCACGGGGGGTTGCCGCGTCGCCTGCGGCTCCTCGCAACATTCGCTATTTGAAACACTGCGACCGAAATCTATGAAGAACTACGAAAGCATGTGAAAATGATGTACGTTGCAGCATTGCCTGACAGTCAGAAAAAATAAGGATTCTATATTTTTCGTCATTCCGGACTTGATCCGGAATCCAGTGGAGAGGCAAAGGGGGCTTACTGGCATCCCCCACCAGGCTCCCCAGGATCCCCAGCGCCTGCCCCGGACTCCGATCCGGGCTTCGCGCGGATCAGGATTTTTGCAGCTTGTATTCTATGGCATCCAGCAGGGCCTGCCAGCTGGCCTCGATGATGTTGTAGGATACGCCCACCGTGGACCATTTCCGCTCGCCGTCCCCGCTTTCGATCAGCACCCGCACCAGCGAGGAGGTTCCCTCCCCCGCCGGCAGGACTCGCACCTTGTAATCCAGCAGACGGACCGTCTTCAACTGGGGAAAAAACTTCTCCAGGGCCTTGCGCAGGGCGTTGTCCAGAGCATTCACCGGTCCTTCTCCCTCCGCGGCCGTGTGTTCGACCCTGCCCCCTGTTTCGATCATGACGGTGGCCTCGGAGTACGGAGGTTCCTTCTCCTGTTTCTTCTCGTCCAGCACCCGGAAACCCAGAAGCCTGAAGGACTTTTTCTTTCTTCCCAGGGCCTTCTTCATGAGAAGCTCAAAGGAGGCCTCGGCCCCCTCGTACCGGTACCCCTGTTTTTCCATGCTCTTGAGGGTGTCCAGAATCTCCTGGGTGGAGCCCTCCTTTTTCGACAGGTCCAACCGAAACTCGCGGGCCTTCTCCTGCACCGTGGCTTTTCCCGACAGGTCCGAAACCAGGAAGCGGCGATGGTTGCCAACGGATTCGGGAGTGATGTGTTCGTAGGTCCTCGGATTTCGGGACACGGCACTGACGTGAATCCCCCCTTTATGTGCAAAGGCGCTGTCTCCCACGTAGGGCTGCTGCCTTGAAGGGGCCTGGTTGGCCAGTTCCGCAACCACCCGGGAACACTCCCGGAGACGGGCGAGCTTCCTGCCCGGAAGACAGGGAAGTCCCAGCTTGATCTGAACGGTGGGGATCACGGAGCAGAGGTTCGCGTTCCCGCACCGTTCCCCATAGCCGTTCATGGTGCCCTGTACGTGCACCACACCCTGCTCCACGGCCGCGATCGTGTTGGCCACGGCCATATCCGAGTCGTTGTGGGCATGGATGCCCAGGGGCGTATGCACACGTTCGTTCACCTCCCCCACCACCGCCTGGATCCGGGATGGGATCATGCCCCCGTTCGTATCGCAGAGCACCACGCAGTCGGCCCCGGCGTCACGGGCGGTCTCGATACACTTCAGGGCGAACGCCGGGTTGGACAGATATCCGTCGAAGAAGTGCTCTGCGTCGAAGATGACCTCGTCCAGGTGCTTCTTCAGGTAGGCCACCGAATCGTGGATCATCCTGAGGTTTTCGGCGAACGATATCCGCAATGCCTCCTTCACCTGCATGTCCCAGGCCTTGCCTACCAGGGTGGCGGTGCGCACACCGGAGCGCAGGATCGATCGAAGCCCGGGATCCTGGGATGCCCTCCCGCCGGCACGTCTCGTAAGGGCAAAGGCGACCAGCTTCGTGTGCCGCAGCTTGAGGTGCTTCGCCTCCTGGAAGAAGGCCGTGTCCCGCGGATTGGCGCTGGTCCAGCCACCCTCCACGTAATCCATGCCGAAATCGTCCAGCACCTCCAGGATGCGCAGCTTATCCTCCTTGGAGAAGTTGATGTACTCGGACTGGTCCCCGTCCCGCAGCGTGGTGTCGTAGAGAAGCATCTTCTTGTTCTTCCCCGACGTCTTTTTCCGGGTCAAGACGGGCCCTCCTTGTCCAGGTCGAAGGCATCGTGCAGGGCGCGTACCGCCAGTTCCGTGTACTTTTCCCGGATCACGCACGAGATCTTGATCTCCGAGGTGTTGATCATCTGAATGTTGATCCCCTCGTCGGACAGGGTGCGGAACATCTTGGCCGCCACCCCGGCGTGTGTTTTCATACCCACCCCGATGATGGACACCTTGGAGACGTCCTCGTCCGTAACGATTTCCCGGAGGCCCAGTTCGTCGGCCACCGGCTGGATGATTTCCAGGGCGTCCCGGATCTCGGATTTCGGGACCGTGAACGTCAAGTCCGTGTATCCGTCCTTGCTGATGTTCTGGATGATCACATCCACCACGATGTTCTTCTTGGCCAGGGGCGTAAAGATCCTGGCGGCCACGCCGGGAACGTCGGGCACGCCGCAAAGAGACACCTTGGCCTCGTCTTTATTGTAGGTCACACTGGTTACGAGCACTTTTTCCATCTCGGATTCCTCCTGGACCACGTAGGTGCCTTCCTCGTGGGTAAAACTGGAGCGGACGTGGATTTTCACATCGTGTTTCTTGGCAAACTCCACAGAGCGAGTCTGGAGTACCTTGGCTCCCAGACTCGCCATTTCCAGCATTTCGTCATAGGAGATGCGCTGGATCTTCCGTGCCCGTGAGCAGATGTTCGGGTCCGTGGTGAACACCCCGTCCACATCGGTGAATATCTCGCATACATCCGCCTTCAGGGCCGCAGCCACGGCCACGGCCGACAGGTCCGACCCCCCCCGGCCCAGGGTGGTGATGCTTCCATTCTCGTCCTGCCCCTGAAATCCCGCGACGATGGCGACCTTTCCGCTTTCCAGTGTACTGCGCAGCTGCTGGGGTTCGATGTCCCGGATCCGTGCCTTGCTGTACACATTGTCGGTGAGTATCTTCACCTGGTGCCCCATGAAGCTCTCCGCAGGAACGCCCATGGATTCCAGGGTGACGGCCAGAAGCCCGATGGTCACCTTTTCCCCTGTGGATACCACCACGTCGTACTCGCG
>CAYTRL010000431.1:0-5237 GCA_964439795.1 uncultured Thermodesulfobacteriota bacterium | reverse complement strand
TATCGTATACTGGTTTTCATCAAGATGGCTTTTTCCTCCTTTCTCCCGATGATGTTGTTCCCCGGGAATGTTTGCTTTTTTTCGCCCTGACGTACTATTTTGATGCCGGAAAAATCGGATTACGGGCAGAGGCGGGTATCGGGTCCTCTCCCGGGTTCCGGGGTCTCGCTTAGGCGTCAGGCGGAGAGTGGCATGACCGAAACATCTTCAGGAACGGGGCTTTTCATGGGTCACAAGAAAGAGACAAAAAAACGTTCCTCCCACCACGGATCCGTCGAGACGAAGAAGAGCACCCGGCCCCCTCCCAAGAAGAAGAGAACCGTTCGCTCCAAGGCGTTCGTTCGTTCCCGCTCTCCGTTCTCGGAAAAAAAAGCCACCTCCAAGAGAGATCTTCCGGCTCCCCCGCCCCGTTCCGAGTTCCCGCGGATCCCCCACAAGGGGGAGTACACCGAGGAGGCCGCCGCCGACCGGATCACCTGGCTGGAAGGACAGACCGGGCAGAAACTCTCCCAGATCCTTCGTCCGGAGCTCTCCCCGGAAGACGTTCGTGGGAACATCGAAAACTACATCGGCACGGTGCAGATCCCGGTGGGGATGGCCGGCCCCCTCTGGATCCAGGGGGATTTTGCGCAGGGCTGGTTTTTCGCTCCCTTTGCCACCACCGAGGGGGCCCTGGTGGCCTCGGTCGCCCGGGGAGCCCGGGCCTGCTCCCTGGGCGGCGGCGTCCGGACGCATATCATCTGGAAGAAGATGGTCCGCGCGCCCCTGTTCAAATTCCAGGACCTGGACGGTGCGGTGGCCTTCACCGAGTGGCTGCACAAGAACGCGGAGGAGTTGAAAAAGCAGGTGGGAAAGGTGTCCCGGAGGGCCACCCTCCTGGAGATCGAGCCCTACCTCATGGGGAACATGGTGCACGTCCGGTTCTGTTTCCAGACGGGAGACGCGGCCGGGCAGAACATGACCACGCTGTGCACCTGGGTGGCCTGCAAGTGGATCCTGGATGAGCTGAAGAAAAAGCCCCGCATGAAGTTGGACCGCTATCTCATCGAAGGGAACATGTCCGGAGACAAGAAGATCGCCTACCAGAGCTACCTGTCGGGACGGGGCATCCGGGTGACCGCGGACTGTTTCATTCCCCGGGAAGTGGTCAAGGAGGTGTTCAAGACCACGCCCGAGGTGATAGAGGACGGAAAAAACTGCGGCATGGTGGGTGCCAACCAGGCCGGGATGATGGGCTACAACATCAACTTCGCCAACGTGGTGGCAGCCCTGTTCGCGGCCACCGGGCAGGACATCGCCTGCGTGCACGAGTCCTCCGTGGGGCAGATCTACGTGCAGGCCCGGGAGAAAGGCCTCTACGCCAGCGTGCTGCTCCCCAACCTGGTCATCGGGACCCTGGGGGGCGGGACCCGGCTGCCCGCCCAGCGGGAATGTCTTCAGATGATGGACTGCTACGGCCCGGACAAGATCAACAAGTTTGCGGAGATCCTGGCCGCCTTCTGCCTGTCCCTGGACCTGTCCACCATGGCGGCCATCGTGGCGGACCATTTTGCCACGGCCCACGAGCGGCTGGGGAGGCCTTCCGCCTTCCAGAAGGTGTTCCGCAAGGAGGACATGGGCAAGGAGTTCTTCGAAAAGGTGCTCCGGAACTACGCCCGGAAGGGGTTTCACAAGGTGGTTTCCGTTAAAGCCATGAAGGAAGCCTCGGACAGCAGCATCCTTTCCAAGCTTACCAACGAGCGCAACACCAAGTTGATCGGCCTGTTCCCCTTCCGGGTCACCTACCAGGACGGGGAAAAGCGCAAGGTGTCCGAACAGGTCATGGTCAAGATCAAGCCCACGGACCGGGACGTCCTGGCCATGGCCCGGGGGATGGTTCAGCTGTCCGGCAACGAGCGGCTGATCCAGCTGTACGAGCTGAACCTGAAGAACCTGGAGTTCTACCGCTGCCACGTCCGGGAACTGGCCATCTATTCCCTGGAGAACCCCCGCCTGCGAAGCTACTTTCCGGAGATCCTGGACATCCAGGAGGACAAGGCAGGGGAGTTCTACTGCATCGTGATGGAGCATCTTGGCGGGTTCTCCCACTTGGACTCCGAGGATGACCCGGGGCTCTGGAAGGACGAGGACATCCGGGTGGTACTTCGGGGCATGGCGGAGGTCCACAGCCTGTACCTGGGCCGGCCCTTGTCCGACCTGGAGCCCCTGCCCCTGGTGGTGCCCAGGGCCGAGACCGTCCGCCCCATGCGGGCCCTCTGGAAGGAGTTTACGGACGCCAACAACTATCAGCACCCGGACCTGATGCCTGAGGACCGGTGGAAGATGATGCACCGGATGATCGACGAGCGGCCCGAGGACTGGGCGCGGATAGAGGCGGCTCCCCGGACCCTGATTCACAACGATTTCAACCCGAGAAACCTCTGCATCCGGGAAAAGGGGGACAAGCGCAGGCTGTGTCTCTACGACTGGGAACTGGCGACCTACAACGTGCCCCAGCGGGACCTGGCGGAGTTTCTGGCGTACATCTTCCCCGAACATACGCCGGCAAAGACCTACCGGAAGTATGTCAATTATTATCGAAAGGAGCTGGAGCGGCAGTCCGGCGGCCGGCTTGATTCCGGGGAGTTCCTGGCGATCTTCCGGTTGGCCATGAAGGACCTGGCCGTGACCCGGATGAACCTCTACCTGACGGCCCACAACTTCCGTCATTACGATTTCCTGAACCGGGTGTACCCGAATATCATGGATTACCTGGCCGAGGAACAGGAGTGAAACAGTGGAAAATCTCGCCCGCTGGCTGATGGAAAAACGGCGCATCCTGTTCGGTGCGACCCTGGTCCTGGTGCTGTTCTTCGGGTTCTTTACCAAGAACCTGAAGATGGACAACTCCGTGGGCATCTGGTTTCTGGAGGACGATCCCGCCTTTCAGGCCTACCGTGACTTTCAGGACCGCTTCGGGAACGACGACGTGGTCACCCTCTTCTTTTCCGCCCCGGAGGGGGTGTTCACCCCCGGGAACCTGGCCCTGATACACCGTGTATCCTCGGCACTGGAGGCGGTCCCCTATGTGGACCGGGTGATTTCCCTGAGTCACGTGAAGTACCTGGATACATCCGAACCGGAAAGCCTGGTGCTGGAGAACCTCTACGACCGGGAGCCGGCAGATGCCGGGGAGGCGTCCAGGGTCCGGGCCCGGGTGGATGCCTGGCCCGCGGTGGAGGAACTTCTGCTGAGCCGGGACCGGGACGGAACCCTGATCATGGCCGAGCTCAAGGTGATCGAGAACATCGACGCCATCCGCGGCCAGGTGATCCAGGCGGTGGAGGACGCCGTGGGACCCCTGTTCGAGGCGGCGGACACGCCCTACCGGATGGGGGGCATCGGGGTGATCTACAACGCCCTGAACCAGGCGGCGATCATGGACTCGGCGATCTTCACGTCCCTGTCCTACGTGGCGATCTTCTTCTGCCTGATCCTCTTCCTGGCGTCCCTGCCGTTCACGCTGCTGGCCATGGGGGTCATGTTCCTGGCCATGACGCTCACGCTGGGCGTGTTCGCCTTTGCCGGGAACTCCATCAACATGGTCACCATGATCCTTCCCACCCTGATCATGGTCATCGGTATCGCGGATATGGTGCACGTGCTGGTGTACTACACCCGCTGTTTCCGCAATTCGCCCGCCATGAGCAAGGAAGAGGCCGTCCGGGAAACGCTTGTCCACATGATCAAGCCCTGCGTGCTGACCACGGTGACCACGGCCTTCGGGTTTCTGGCCCTGGCCTCCTCTCCCATGGCGGTGATCCGTCAGTTCGGCCTGTACGCGGCCCTGGGTGTTGTGGTCACCCTGGTGCTGACCTTTGTTCTGGCGGTATTCGTGTGTATGAAGATCGCCCGTCCCGTGGAGAAGCCCGGGCGGCGGGCGCGCTTCGAGCGGGTGGCCTCTGTGCTGGACCGCTTCCTGGCGGGCATGGGACGGCTCAGCACGGAACGGGCGGGGGTCGTCATCATGGTTTCCTGCCTGCTCTTTGCGGCAGGGCTCTGGGGGATCCGGTACCTGGAAGCCAACACCTACCCGGTCCGGTATCTGAACGAGAAGGACCCCGTCCGCGTCTCTCACGAAGTCATCGAGGAGGAGTTCGGCTACTTCATCCCCCTGGAATTCTCCGTGCACGCCTCCACGCAGGACGGGGTGAAGGACCCGGATTTCCTGCGGAAGCTCCAGGCGTTCCAGGACGCCCTGGCCCGGGACCCGCAGATCAAGAGCTCGTTCAGCGTGGTGGACATCGTGGCGTTTCTCCACCGGGCCTTCAACGAAGGCCGGGAGGATGCCTACCGCGTCCCCGACGATGCCGCGGCGGTCTCGCAGTTGCTGGAGTTCTACCGCATGGACCCGGACAACGACCTGGAGGAGTGGGTGGGCCCGGACTTCCGGGAGGCCCGGGTGACGGCCTACACCCCGACCCTGTCCGCCAACGAGTACGGGCGTCTGGCGGAGCGCGCCCGGGAGATCTTCGGCAAGGTGGGGTTCGATCCCGGCATGCTGGAAGGGGAGGGGGTGCGGGCCGAGGGGTACCTCCCCCTCTACGTGGTGATGAACAACTACATCCTGGACAGCCAGATGAAGAGCTTTCTCATCGCGTTCGTGCTGGTCTTCGGTCTGCTGGGGATCATCTTCCGGTCCGTGCGCCTGTTCCTGGCGTGCCTGTTCCCCAACCTGCTCCCCCCGGTCCTGCTGCTGGGGTTCATGGGGTACGCGGGCATCACCCTGGACATCGGCACGGTGATGATCGCCGCCATCCTGCTGGGAATCGTGGTGGACGACACCGTGCACATCCTCTACCGGTTCCGTTGGGAGGGACCGGGGGCCCCGGATCTGTCCGAACGGATCCGGGCCACCCTGCGGGGAGCCGGGCCGGCCATCACGGCCACCACGCTGATCCTGGCAGCGGGGTTCGCGATCCTGGGGCTGGCCAGCATCTCATCCATCGCCAACTTCGGGATCCTGTGCGCCGTGGCCGTCCTGCTGGCCCTGTTCAGCGACCTGCTGCTGCTGCCGAGCCTGCTCCGCAAGCTGGTCCGGTAACAGGCCGTTGACAATTCCTCAGTGCCGTTCCATCAAGGAGGAATTGGACGCATCCGCAGGATGCGCCCGCAGGGCGAAGCGCGTGGTCGCGCTGAGTCCAAAAGCACCATCTGCCGCGTTCCGCTCGTCCCTCGTCGGTCTACGTACAAAAAAG
>CAYTRL010000430.1:0-5242 GCA_964439795.1 uncultured Thermodesulfobacteriota bacterium | reverse complement strand
CCCAGCGAGGCCCGGAGCCTCCTGATCCGCGTGACCCGCAACTGCCCCTGGAACCGGTGCGCCTTCTGCCCGGTGTACAAGGGCGCGCGCTTCTCCCTGCGGACCGTGGACGAGGTGAAACAGGACATCGACACGGCCAAGAAGATGGTGGACCGGATCTCTGTCCTGTCCTGGAAGCTGGGGAAGTCCGGACAGGTGGACGCGGAGGTGCTGGACGCGGTTTCCCGGAACGAAGAGTGTACCGACAGCTTCCGCAGCGTGGCGTTCTGGCTGTATCACGGGGCGGAAAGCGCTTTTCTGCAGGACGCCAACACCCTGATCATGAAGACCCCGAACCTGCTGAAGGTGGTCTCCTACCTGAAGGCCGTCTTCCCGGGGCTGAAGCGGATCACCAGCTACGCGCGTTCGCACACCCTGGCCCGCAAGTCCGTGAAGGCCCTCCGGGAACTCCGGGAGGCGGGCCTGAACCGGATCCACGTGGGCCTGGAGTCCGGGAGCGACGCGGTGCTGGCCCTTGTGAACAAGGGAACCACGGCCGCGGAGCAGATCGAGGGCGGCCGGCGCGTGGTGGAGGCGGGGATCGAACTGTCCGAGTACGTCATGCCCGGGATGGGGGGCCGGGAGCTTTCCGAGGACCACGCCCTGGAGACCGCCCGTGTGCTCAACGCCGTGAACCCCCACTTCATCCGCATCCGGTCCCTGGCCCTTCCCCAGGGCACGGACCTTCGCTCCCTGTGGGAGAGCGGGAAGTTCGAGCGCCTGTCCGACGAGGAGATCGTGCGGGAGGAGCGCCTGTTTCTCGAGAACCTGGAGGGCATCCGAAGCACCGTGGTCAGCGACCACATGCTGAACCTTCTGGAGGAGGTGAACGGCCGTCTGCCCGGGGACAAGCCTCGGATGCTGGCCGTGATCGACCGCTACCTGAACCTGCCGGCCCAGGAGCGCCTGCTCTACCAGCTGGGCCGCCGCCTGGGCCACTTTCAGACCCTGGACGCGCTGGACAACCCCGTGCAGCGCAGCCAGGTGGAGGCGATCCGCGACCAGGTCACCGCCCAGTTCGGCGAGGACCTGGAGGGAGCCATCCGCAGCCTGACGGAACGGTATATCTGAACTGGTCAACGGCTGGAAATCGTGGAGACAGGATGGGACCCCGGGGTCTCACTTGCCGCGCTTGCGGGCGGTGCGGGCCTTTTTGGCGGTGCGCGGTTTCCTGGGTTTGGCCGGTTTTCTCCGCTTTTCGGTGATGGTGTCGAACTCGCCCCTGAGGTAATAGGCCTTGAAGATCTCCAGGATGCTCCCGATGGGCGAGTGGGATTCCTCGGTCACCTGAAATCCCTGGTCCCACAATCCGGCCAGGAACCCGTTCCAGTCGTCGTGCCCCCAGCCGCCGGCCCTCTGTTCCACGAACTGCGACGCGGTTTCCAGCAATTTGCGGTTCACGGGGATCTGGTCCACCGCGTGATCCGGAAGTTCCGACAGGAGATCACGGATTTCGTCGATGGTGAGCCAGCGTCCCAGCTTTGTTTTCAACGTGTTTGCGTCCATGGTCAACCCCTCCTGCAAAATAGTTTCCTTTGCCGGGATATCGAGCTTTCGATGCATCATATCACGCGGGGTTTCCAAGTAAATGTCTTTTTCCGCGTCCACGAAGGACTCACAGGAACAGGGGCGCCTTCAGGCTCCTGCGCAGCCAGATGTAGGAGATGAGCGTGGAGACGCAGCCGGAGATCAGGATGGCTACCCATACGCTGGGGATCCCCAGCCCCCAGACCCGGGTGAACAGGTAGCTCAAGGGCACCCCCACCAGGAGCACGCGGGTGGACGTGATTACCAGGCTCGGCAGCCCCAGTCCCAGCCCCTGGAGGATCCGTCCGGTGTTCATACCGAAGGCGATCATGGGGTAGACGAACACGATGAACCGCAGGTAGTGGCTTCCCACGGCGATGACAGGGGCCTCGTCTGTAAAGACGGAAACGAGGGGGCCGGCGAACAGGAAGACCAGGCATCCGATCACCACCGCGGCCAGGATGGTCCACTTCATGGTGTAGGCGCTGATGCGGGACACCAGGTCGTTACGCCGGGCCCCGTGGTACATGCCCACCAGGCTTAGCAGGGCCGTGCTGATCCCGATGAAGGGAAGCACGATCAGCATGTCCACCCTTCCTCCGAGCCCGTAACCCGCCACCGCGTCGCTCCCGAACAGGGAGAGGATCCGGTGAAAGAACATCCCGCCGACGCTCATGACCAGCTGGACCAGGCACGCCGGGACCCCCACCTTCAAGATCTTCCACAGGATGTCGCCGGACGGGCGGAACCCCCGCAGGCGCAGGGTCACGTGTGACGTCCGCCGCACGAACAGGAAGAAGGCGTAGGCGAGAAAACTGGCGCAGATGGCCGCCAGGGTGGCCCGGGCCGCACCGACGACCCCCCAGCCCAGGGTGAAGATCAGCAGGGGGTCCAGGGCGATGTTCAACAACGTGGCGGCGGTAAGGATGACCACCGGCGTCCGGGCATCCCCCTGGCCGATGAGGATGGCCCGGGAAAAGGCGGAGAAGAAGAGAAACGGGGCCCCCAGGAAGATGGTCTGGAGGTAGGCGGTGCCCAGGGTCAGGGCCTCGTCCCGGGCGCCCACGAGCGCGAGCACGTTTTCCGACAGGGGGCGGCCGGCCAGGAAGAACGCGACGCCGAGAACGATCCCCAACAGGATGGCGTGGGAGGCGGCCTGGCCGGCGCCGTCCGGGTCGTCCGCCCCGATACGCTGGGCGATGAGCGCCTGTGCGCCTACGCTGATGGAGCTCAGGGAGAACATGAAGAAGAAGAACGAACCGGCATAGGTCACCGCAGCGATGGCGGCCCCCCCAAGACGGCCCACGAAGATCATGTCCACAAGGGAGTAGAGGATGTGGATCCCCATACCGATGGTGATGGGGATCGAAAGGCGGATCAGGCTTCGCTCCGGGTGGGACAGGAACTCCTGGAGCCTCTGGTTCCGGGACGGGGGCGGGTTGAGGTCGGGACGGTTCAAGCTCGGGGCGCCTTTTTGGGAGGTTTCCTGCTGATTATCCTCCTCCTTCCCTGTTTTCACAAGCAGTCCGCGAACCGTCGGCGCCGAAAAGGATCGCCCAGCAGAGCCGGGTGCACTGCGCCTTTTTCCCGGGAAGCGGTGGGGATTCCGGGGTGCTGGTGGTGGTGAACCCGTCGACCCTGCCGGTTGAGGTCCGCTTCGAGGGCCTGTGGGAGGGGAAAGACGAATTGATCCAGGAACTGCTCAACGGCCGTCCCCTGGTGCTGAAGAAAGGCTGCCTGATCGACTCCCTGCCTCCGCGGGCGGTTTCTGTATACAGCGACGTTACCCTCTGAGCCGCCACCAGGCTTTCTTCGTCTGGTTCCAGGGAAGCGGGGTGGGGATCTCCGGGAGGGCTCCCTGCAGAATGCTGGCCGGGTTTTCCTCCACCAGTCTGTGGGCCTCCTCTTCCCCGATGAGTTTCCCGGCCCTTTGGGCCGCGGCACGAAGCCCGGGCCTGCGCAGGTCCGGCGCGTGGGCGTCTGAGGCGATCAGCTGTACAAGTCGGTGATCCAGCAAACGCTCGGTAAACCTCTGGACGTCGCTGCCGAACCTACCCAGCAGGCTTCGGGCGGTGATCTGCAGCAGCACGTCGGAGTAAACCAGATCGTACAGGGCTTCCGGGTTTTCCTGGAAATACGGGTTCCGTTCCGGGTGGCTCAGGATGGGGGTGATGCCGCGTTTCTTGAGGGAGGAAACGACCCGTGTCGTTTCCTGTCTGTGAAGGGTGTCCGGGAATTCCAGGAGCAGAAACCGGTTGTCGTCGTTGATGGTGACAAGCTCTCCGCGGTCCAGGCGATCGATGAGATCGTAGTCCAGGCGCACGTCTGCGCCCGGTTTGACGTCCAGGGGAAGCCCCTGCTCCTTCAGCGTCCGGTTCAGAGAGGCCACCGCCTCCAGAATGTCCTCCCGGCGGTTGTCATAGACCTCCCGGATCATGTGGGGCGTTGCCACCAGCGTGCGGATCCCGTCATCCACGCAGGCCCGGCACATCTCGAGGGTTTCCCCGAGATCAGCCGGACCGTCGTCCAGGCGGGGCAGGATGTGTATGTGCAGGTCGATCATGTGGAGGTCGGCGGGATGCTGACTTCTTCCTCCTTTACCCCGTCACTCTGGTAATATCCGTATGTGTAGCCGTAATGCGAGGCGAACTCCGTCATGTCCAGGTGGTTCAGGGCCACGCCCAAAAGCTTGATGGTGCGCTCCTCCATCTGCTGGATGGCCTGGTTCAGGGAGTTGAGGGTGGTCTGCCCGCTTCGCGGCACGATGCAGACGCCGTCCATGAGGCTGCCCAGGACCTTGGCATCCACCACCGGCAGGATCGGGGGCGAATCGAACAGGACCACATCATACCGGGATTTCATCTGTTCGATCAGCTCGCGCATCGACTCGGAACCCAGCAGTTCGGACGGGTTGGGTGGGATGGTTCCGGCGCTGAGGAATTCCAGGTTCGTGATTCCCGTGGTGTGAATCGCTCCATCCAACGTGTTTTCCCCGATCAGGATGTCGCTGACCCCGGAGGTGTTTTCCACGCGCATGATCTTGTGCAGGGTGGGCCTTCTCAGGTCGGTGTCCACCAGGAGGGTTTTCTTGCTCAGCTGGGAGATGGAGGCGGCCAGTTGGGCGATCACCGTACTCTTGCCTTCCATCTGGTGCGGGCTGGTGAACAGGACCGCGTGGTTCTTCCGGTCCGCAAAGGAGAAGATGAGGTTGGTGCGCACGTTCCGTATGCTCTCCGCCTCCGAGGAGGAGGGTTCCAGGATCGTGATGAAGCTCCGACCCCGGTTGTCCTTCTTCATTTTCTGAGCAGACAACAGCCGGGGGACGAAGCCCAGGAACGGGAGGGTGAGGAAACGCTGGATGTCCTTGGGGGTCCGGACCACGTTGTCCAGGAACTCCAGCAGAAAGGCCACCGCGATCCCCAGGATGAACCCCATGCCGCCGGCCTTGGCAATCTTGTTCACCTTGCTGCTTCCGCCCATCATTTCGGCTGGTTGGGGTTTGTCGATGATCTTGATGGTGCTCATGAGCTCCGCGTCCTGCATGTTGCCCATGAGCTTCACCAGGTTCAGCTTGGCCAGGATCTGCTCGTACACCTCCCGGCTGCTCTCCGCCTCACTCCTCAGGGCCTGGTACTGGATCAGCAGTTTGTTCATTCTCCTCATGTCTTTTTTCGCT
>CAYTRL010000429.1:0-5246 GCA_964439795.1 uncultured Thermodesulfobacteriota bacterium | reverse complement strand
TATATTCCTAACATCTTGTTTAGTTTGGTTTATTTCATCATAGATCCAATTGGCACATTTCTTGATCTGTTCAGGGTTCATGAAGGTATCCATTCCTATACTTTTAAATCGGATGTCGCCGGTCTTCGATGAATCCAAAAAGGTTCTGTTGATCGAGATCGAAGACGGCAGGGAGATCGGCCGTCGGGAGGAACCTCTTCCGGGAAAGGGGCAACCGTGGAAAGCCATGCACCTGATCGGTCTGGGAGTAAACATCCTCATCTGCAGCGCCATCTCCTGGCCGCTGGAGCGGAGGCTCCAGGCCGCCGGCATCCAGGTCATCCCCCACACCTGCGGGCCTGTGGAAGAGGTTCTTCTTGCCTATCTTGCAGGGCAACTCACTGAGCATTCGTTTTTGATGCCCGGATGCCGGCGGAGACGGGAACGCTGCCATGGCAGGGTGCAGGCCGGCATGCAAAGACGAAACAGGAAACCCTAACAGGCCTCTGCATTGGCCAATTAAGGCAGGCTGTTCAAAAAGGTTTAGATGCAAGGCGCGCGAAAGACCGTGGAAGAAGGCGTACTTTGGAAGTACGTTGACTGACGAGAGATAAGCGGAACGCAGCAGATGAGCCTTTTTCAACAGCCTGTTAAAGGAGACACAGGATGATCATTGCTATCACGTCACAGGGAAAGGAACTGGACAGCGAGGTGGACCCTCGTTTTGGGCGGGCCCGTTATTTCATGGTGCTCGACACCGACACGGACCAGATTTCGGTTCACGATAACCAGCAGAACCTCAACGCGGCACAGGGAGCCGGTATCCAGGCCGCCCGGAACGTCAAGGAACTGAAGGTGAAACAGCTGATCACCGGAAACATCGGACCCAAGGCTTATGATGTGCTCAACGCCACCGGCATCGAGATCTTTATCGGAGCCAGCGGCTCCGTCCAGGATGCGGTGGATCAGTGGAAGGCCGGCAGCCTGCAAAAAGCGGGCGGGGCCAACGTGGCCGGGCACTGGGCCTGACCTTTACCATTTCGTAATGGGCAAGGGGTAAAACTGAAAGCCGACTCTGATTGCTGAAAGCCTGCGGCTTCACCCCTTTCAAAGAGAAAGACAGGGAGGTGCATCATGCCGAACGGTGATGGATCAGGTCCCCTTGGACAGGGGCGAGGAACCGGTAGAAGACAGGGTCTCTGTGGTGGCGGGACCGGGGGAAACAGGAACGCCGGGGGTGGAAAGTCCGGATCGTTCGGACGCGGCCAGCCCGGCAGCGGAGGGTGTGGACAGGGACGCAGGGCCGGCGGCGGGGGGGGGTGCGGGTAAAGGCAGTGGCGGTGGGCGTGGAGGACAGCAGGGGAACCGCTCTTCGTAAAACCGAGGGGTTCGATCAAATATGACTGTATGGACCCTTTATTGAGAACAGCTTATTTAAAAACTCAATTAAGCAGGCTGTTCAAAAAGGTTTAGATGCAAGGCGCACGAAACCCCGAGGAAGGAAGCGTACTTTGAAGTACGTTGACTGACGAAGGATGAGTGGAACGCAGCAGATGAGCCTTTTGGACTCAGCGCGACCACGCGCTTCGCCCTCCGGGCGCATCCTGCGGATACGTCCAATTCCTCTTCGAGGAAAAGCTGCGGAGGAATTGTCAACAGCCTGCTGCGAGAGGGTTTCGGTTTGATAACAATTGCAGTAGCCAGCGGCAAGGGGGGAACGGGAAAAACCACTGTATCCACCAACCTGGCCCGGGTCGCATCCCGGCGTCTCCCGGGGGTGGCCTACGTGGATTGCGACGTGGAGGAACCCAACGGCCACATTTTTCTCCAGCCACGGATCACGGGAGAGACCTCTGTCGGGCATCTGACGCCCAAGGTGGACGAGGAGCGGTGTACCCTGTGCGGAAAATGCGGCGAGATCTGTCAGTTCAGCGCCATTGTGTGTCTCGACGACCGGGTGATGACCTTTCCCGAACTCTGTCACGCCTGCGGCGGCTGCCGGCTGGTGTGTCCGGAGGATGCCGTGAGCGAGGTGTCCAGGGAGATCGGCTCCCTGGCCCGGGGAAACGCAGGGTCCATCCGTTTCCTTCACGGTCTCCTCAACGTGGGAGAAGCCCTGAGCGTCCCGGTGATCAAGGCGGTGAAATCCGGGATCCCGGCCGCGGACCTGGTGCTGATCGACGCCCCCCCAGGAACCTCCTGTCCTGTGATCGAAGGGGTCCGCGGGTGCGATTTCCTGGTGCTTGTCACCGAACCTACACCTTTCGGACTCCACGATCTCAAGCTGGCGGTGGACATGGCCGGCGCCCTGGGGCTCCCCATGGGGCTCGTGATCAACCGGGCCGGTATCGGAGACCGGGAGGTCTACTCCTATTGCCGGGATATCAACCTCCGGATCCTGGCGGAGATCCCCGACGACAGGAGGGTCGCTGAACTCTACTCCCGCGGGGAAACGGCCAGCGAACACCTTGAAGACATGGACGCCCTGTTTTCCAGCCTGCTGGACAGAATCCTCTCATTTGCACGAGACGATAAAGGCCAGACCAAAAACCCTGAATGATAATCATCCTTAGGAGGCTGTTTATATGAAAAAGTTCAAGTTGTCGTCATCCCGGCGAACGCCGGGATCCAGGGGTGACCAGTGGGGGGCTGTCACAGAACTTCCCTTTCCTCCTCCTCTGGATTCCGGATCAGGGGGGTCAAAGGATCAAGTCCGGAATGACAGAAAATATGGAATCCTAGTTTTTCAACAGGCTCTTAACCTTGAAATACCCTTTTTGTAAAAGTCGCAGGAAAGATCACAACGAGAAAGAGAGAAGTTCGTAATGAAAGAACTGGTCGTAATCAGCGGCAAGGGAGGAACAGGCAAGACATCCATCGTGGCCTCGTTTGCACTGCTGGCGGAATCCTGCGTTCTTGCGGACTGCGATGTAGACGCGGCCGACCTGCACCTGATCCTCTCCCCTACGGTGCAGCGGCGGGAGCCGTTCTCCGGTGGTTCCGGTGCAACAATCCTCCCGGAAAACTGTACGGGGTGCGGCACCTGCGAAACGGTCTGCCGCTTTCAGGCCGTGGTTCCGGGAGATCCGTTTCAGATCGATCCCATCGCCTGCGAAGGGTGCGGCGTGTGCGCGCATTTCTGCCCCGAGGACGCCATCGACTTCTCTCCGGAAATCAACGGGGAATGGTACATCTCCGATACACGCTGCGGCCCCCTGGTCCATGCCCGCCTGGGCATCGCCCAGGAAAATTCCGGGAAGCTGGTGAGCCTCGTCCGGGGACAGGCCAAGCGGGTGGCAAAAGAACGGGAGGCGGCCCTGCTCATCATAGACGGCTCGCCCGGCATCGGCTGTCCGGTCATCGCCTCCATCACCGGCGCGGATGAAGTCCTTGCCGTCACCGAACCCACCCTGAGCGGCATACACGACCTGGAGCGCGTGGCCAGGCTTACCAGGCATTTCGGCGTAAAAACGTCGGTCTGCATCAACAAGTGGGACTTGAACGAGGACCTGGCCAGGGAGATCGAGGTCAAGGCGTCCACATGGGACATCAGCGTGGCCAGCAGGGTGCGATACGACCCGGCGGTGACCGAGGCCATGGTACTGGGAAAATCCATCGTAGAGCACACCGAAAATGGAGCGGCGGCCGACATCCATCGGCTGTGGAATCAACTCTTTGACTGAAGAAAGGAAACAGACCCCATGAAAATCGCACTCCCCATCGCAGCCGGACAGTTGTGCATGCACTTCGGACACTGCGAACAGTTCATGATCGTAGACGTAGACACGGAGGTCAAGAAGATCCTTGGAAAAACGATGCTGACCCCCCCTCCCCACGAACCGGGCGTTCTCCCGAAATGGCTCCACGAGCAGGGCGCCAATGTAATCATCGCCGGCGGCATGGGCCAGCGGGCCCAGCAACTATTCGCTCAGAACGACATTCAGGTGATCGTGGGCGCCCCGGCAGAAGACCCGGAAAACCTTGTGAACTCCTTTCTGCAGGAAAACCTGGTATCCGGCACGAACCTCTGCGATCACTGACCCGGGTTCGAAGTGAAGCCCCGGACCGGCACCGCCGGTTCGGGGCAAGCCTCCCTGCAACACCTCCACAAGCCCCCTCCGTCGCGGGGCCGGTTTCCGCGAAACGGGATCGGTGCGTCCGCTTCCCCTCTTTTCTCACACCTCCCGGGGAGCACTTTGAATCCGGTCCGTTTCTGTTTTATAATCAGTGGGATAAAGAAAGCCTGCCGCCCATCAATCGGGCTGAATCCCCTGCTGGAGACCCTGGATGACCAAGAAGAAAAAGGAAATGCCTCAAGACGACCGCCCCATGACCCGCCTGATCCTGGACAGCATCGCCGACGGGGTGTTCACCATCGATCACGAGGGGCGGATCACCTCCTTCAACCGGGCGGCCGAACAGATCACCGGGTACGCAAAGAACGAGGTGATCGGCCAGTACTGCCACGATATCTTCAAGGCCAACATCTGCTTCAAGCACTGCCCGCTCAAGCACACGGCGCGCACCTACGAAAGCATCGTGAACATGGAGGTCAATATCCTCAACCGGCAAAACCAGGAGATCCCCATCAGCATCAGCACCTCGATCCTGAAGGATGCCAAGGGACAGGTCATCGGGGGTGTTGAAACCTTCCGTGACCTCTCCCTGATCGTTCAACTGCGCAAGGAGATCTCGCGCCGCTACACCTTTCAGGACATCATCAGCCGGAGCAAATCGATCGCCAAGCTCCTGAGCATCCTGCCGGACGTGGCGGAAAGCAGCGCCACGGTACTCATCCACGGGGAAAGCGGTACGGGCAAGGAACTGTTCGCCACCGCCATTCACAACACGAGCCTCCGCAGGGAACAACCGTTCATCATCGTGAATTGCGGCGCCCTGCCCGAGACCCTGCTGGAATCCGAACTGTTCGGCTACAAGAAGGGGGCGTTCACCGACGCCAAGCGAGACAAGCCGGGGCGGTTCCGGCTGGCCGAGGGCGGAACTCTGTTTCTGGACGAGATCGGTGACCTGAGCAAGGGCACCCAGGTCAAACTGCTGCGCGTCCTGGAGCAAAAGGCCTACGAACCGCTGGGAAGCACCCGGACGGAAACGGCCGACGTGCGCATTTTGGCGGCCACCCACCGGAACCTGGAAGAGATGGTCCGGAAGGGAGAGTTCCGCGAGGACCTCTTCTACCGCCTGAACGTGATGAAGCTGGAGATCCCCCCCCTGCGGGGACGCAAGGAAGACCTCCCCCTGCTGGTGGA
>CAYTRL010000428.1:0-5250 GCA_964439795.1 uncultured Thermodesulfobacteriota bacterium | reverse complement strand
GCGTGCCTGAAGGCATAGCGGGCGTCGTTGCGTATGTCCTCCGGCGTTCCCATGCCCATCAGGTATCGCGGGGACTCCGGAGGAAGCGCCTCCGCACATGCTTCCAGAGTTTCCAGCATTGTCTGCCGGTTTTCCCCCAGACCCAGGCCCCCCACCGCATACCCGGAAAATCCGGTCCGGACCAGTTCCGAGGCACATTCCCTTCTCCAGTCCGGGGAAACACCCCCCTGTACAATACCGAACAAGGCCGGTCCATCCTCCCCGGATGCGTCGCGGCACCGTCTCGCCCACCGCAGGGACCGTTCCATGGCCGCTCGTGTTTCCTCCGGAGGGGAGGGATAGGAAACGCACTCGTCCAGGACCATGGCGATATCCACCCCCAGCGATCGCTGGATCTCAACCACCTTTTCCGGGGTGAGAAGATGTTCGCTCCCGTCCAGATGGGAACGGAACAGGACCCCTTCCTCCGTAATCCTCCGCAGTTCGCCGAGGCTGTACACCTGGTACCCGCCACTGTCGGTGAGGATCGGCCCCTGCCACCCCATGAAATCGTGCAGTCCGCCCAGCTTTTCAATGGTCAAGTGCCCGGGCCGCAGATACAGGTGGTAGGTGTTGGCCAATACCATGGTGACCTTGTGCCGGAGCAGATCCTCCGGGCTGCAGGCCTTCACCGACCCCTGGGTTCCCACGGGCATAAAGACCGGTGTCTCCACCGTGCCATGCGGCGTGATCAGCTGACCGCACCTCGGTCCGCATCCGCCCCCTTTTTCCAGACTGAACGAAATCGCCATCTTCCTGCCGCAGGATCACTGGATGAGCATGCAGTCTCCGTAGCTGAAAAACCGGTATTCTTTTCGGATGGCCTCCTTGTACGCACTCCGTACCTGTTCCGCGCCCGCAAAAGCGGAAACCAACATCAACAGGGAACTCCCCGGCAGATGAAAGTTGGTCAGCAGGACATCCACCACCCGGAAACGGAATCCGGGGACCAGGGTGAGGGAGGCCCACCCGCTGGCGGTTTCGATCCTGCCTTTTTCAGCAAACAGAGACTCCAGGCAGCGTACAACCGTGGTGCCGACGGCCACCACCCGCCTTCCCTCCCGCCTGGTTTTCCGAATCTCCTCCGCAGCGGCCTCCTGAACGTGAAACCGCTCGGGCCAAACGGTGTGATCCCGAATATCCGTTGTCCGCACCGGCAGAAAAGTCGCCTGCCCCACATGGAGCGTGACTTCTGCGAACCGGATCCCCCGTTCCCGAAGCCGCCGGCACAGGCTTTCCGAAAAATGAAACCCCGCCGTGGGAGCGGCAACGGATCCCACCGACCGGGCAAATACAGTCTGGTACCGACGACGGTCGTTCCCGGGGTCCCTCGGCGATCCCGGGGTGCCGTTCCGCTTGATGTACGGGGGCAGGGGCGTCATGCCCTCCCGATCCAGAAAGGAAAAAAAATCCATCCCCCCGGTGCGAAACCGAACTCGCCAGATACCGTCTTCCGTCTCTCCGGCTACTTCCCCCTCCACGCCCAGAGGAAACTGAACTACCTGCCCCTTCCGGGGACGACGCGAAGCCCGGATCAGACAATCCCATTCGATGCGGGAACGGTTCCCCCGGTCGATGCCCTCCGGCGGGGTGTCGATGCGGTTGCCGGGTTGGAGCAGGAGCAGTTCCACCCGCCCCCCCGTCTCCTTTTTCCCCAGGATCCTGGCGGGAAAAACCTTGGAGTTGTTGACGACGAGCAGATCCCCTTCCCGCAGGCATTCCCCGATATTCCGAAACGAATGGTGCCGCACTTCCCCGCTCTGCCGGGAGAGCAGCATCAAGCGGGAATCGTCTCTCTTCCTGGGCGGTTCCTGGGCGATCAAACGGGAAGGCAGGAGGTACTGATAACTTTCGGTAAGATACGGATTGGCGGGATCGGTTTCCTCCGTGTGTTCTTCCGACGGGCCTTTTCCCTGCTTCCTCCCGTTCCCACTGGATTTTTGATGTTTCATGAAGATCTTCCGAGCCGGAAAACGTCATCCGGATAAAGTAGCGGATCGGGTTTCACAAGTCAATGATTCAACTCCTTTTCTCCCTGCTTCCCGTTTTCTCCCCGCTTCCCTGTTTTCTCCCGGCTTTCCGGTTGCGGGACAGCATCTCGATGAAGGCTTCCATACGCAGTTCGGTCCGGGTATCGATCGGTTCCGGGCGATCGCCCTCCAGGGTCAGGATCGGCAGGGAGAGGCGCGCACGCAATATCTTGTCCTCGATCTGCCGGAAACAGAACGATTGGACGTAATGGACCAGGCCATCCAGCCGACGACGGATCATCTCCCGCTGGATATCCTCCAGGCGAAAAAAAACATCGTAGGGGTAGGTGAACCGGAGATACTGGTCCGCGAGATCCTCACCGGGATGGGGCATGCTGAACTGCCGTTGCACCTCGTTGAAGACCACCCGGACACCCGGCCTCTCCAACTTCGTGTACAGGTCCGCCCAGATAGGGGGAACCCCCAGCACCCCCAGCCGGATATCGTCTTTTTCTTCCAGGGGGTTACGACGCCCCACTTCTTCGAGAAACCTGTCCACCTCCTCCTCGAACCGGTCAGGATCGCCCTTCATGTCGGAACCTGCCACCAGAAAAGAATGGTTCTCCTGTCCCGAAATGAGGTTTTCCTTCCATGTGAGGGTATCCAGGCGCTCGAGCTTGCCGCGGATACGGTCCAGACGCGCTTTCGCTTCCCGTACCGCCCGAGGTTCCACCCCGAAGTAGAGCTGCATCTTGTGGATCTCGTCCTCCAGGGTCCTCCTGGAACGGTCGTACGGGTAGGCAAAGGGGAAGATCCGGACGCCTTCCATCTGCAGCACCTCCAAGAGTCCCTGGGTCTGGCTGCAATCGCCGCGAACAACCCCGATGACCTCCCGGATGTCCCGTGTGGCCAGTACGCCGTAGATCCCCTTGATCCAGGCGCAACACGTGGAAGGGAATCCGCTCTTTTCCGCGTGACGGACCTGGGACCCCACATCGGCTCGGGAAATAAACGCGTTGTTCAGGTCCACCGGGCGCTTTCCCGCGGCAAAAAGGATTTCCACGGGGATGGACGTCGTAAAACCCACATCGGACACGGGTACACCCCTCCTGGCAGGGCGCCTGGAACCGCCGTTCACCCGCACGCCCCCCCTGTTCCCTTCTCCGCATCACACGCCCCGTGCCCGAGCCATAAACCGAGCCCGCGTGGCGTCCGGAGACGCCACTGCGGCCCGTTTCAAGAGGCCGGGGCAACGGTTTTCCGCGGGGGCCGATACCGGACCGCATCCCGTCACCGCAGGGAGCAACGGATGCCTACCCGCCCGTTCGATCCTTGATCAGCGACATAAACGGCTTGAACAGGTCGATAGGGATGGGAAATATAGTGGTGGTTGAATTCCCCGAGGAGATCTCGGTGAGCGTCTGCAGGTATCGCAGCTGGAGCGTGGTAGGCGTCTGCTCCATGATCTCCGCTGCCTTCTGCAGTTTTGTAGAGGCCTGATACTCTCCTTCGGCGTGAATGACCTTGGCCCGCCGGTCACGCTCCGCTTCCGCCTGCCGGGCCATGGCCCGCTGCATCTCCTGGGGCAGGTCCACGTGCTTGACCTCCACAGTGGTCACCTTGATCCCCCAGGGATCGGTCTGTCGGTCCAGGATGTCCTGAAGCTGCTCGTTGATCTTCTCACGTTCCGCCAGCAGTTCGTCCAGTTCCACCTGACCCAATACGCTTCGCAGGGTGGTCTGGGAGAGCTGTGAGGTGGCGTAAAGGAAATTTTCCACCTCCACGACCGCTTTGTTGGCGTCCATGACACGGAAATAGACCACCGCGTTCACCTTGATCGACACGTTGTCGCGCGTGATCACGTCCTGCGGGGGGACATCCAGGGTCACCAGGCGCAGGCTCACATACTGCAGAATGTCGACCAGCGGGATCAGAAGGATCAGCCCGGGCCCCTTGGCCCCGATGAGCCGGCCCAGACGAAAGACGACGCCCCGTTCGTATTCGTTGAGGATACGGATGGCGGTGACCAGGATCATGGCCACGATGGCCAGTACGACGAGAAGTGGAATCGGCATGGTTCCTTCCTCCTTTGTCCCTGAAAAGTACGCTATCGTTTAAAAGCCTTTACCTGCAGCAACAACTCATGCACCGCCGTGACCTCCACGGAAGCTCCGGCCTCGATCGGTTCCTCGCTCTCTGCGTTCCAGTACTCGCCGTGCACGAACACCTTCCCCTCAGTGTTCAGCGCGGAAACGGCTTTCCCCCGCATCCCAAGCAGCCCCTCCCGCCCGGTGGTGGGCTTCTTCAGCTGCGCCTTCAAGGCAAAAGACATGGCGAAGACGAAAAAACCTACCGTGGTGAGCACGGTGGGCAAAATGACATACCACGAGACCCGGAGATAGGGCTCCGGAGATTCGAACAGCATCAGGGATCCCAGGATCATGGCAACCGCCCCTCCCAGTGTCAGTACGCCGTAGCTGGTCACTTTAATCTCCGCAATGAACAGAATGATGGCCAGAAGGATCAGGAGCACCCCCGCGTAGTTAACGGGAAGCGTCTGCAGCGCGAAAAATGCGAGGATCAGGCAGATGGCCCCGAAGACGCCCGGAAAGATCACGCCGGGGTTGGACAGCTCGAAAAACAATCCGTAAAAACCAAGCATCATGAGCATATACGCAATGTTGGGGTTGCTCAATGCATCGAGCAGCCGGTGCCGCCAGCCCATCTCCTCGGTCTGCACGGTGGCACCCTTGACCGCCAGGGTCTTCTTCCCCACGACGGTCTGGACCTCTATGCCGTTGATCTTCTCCAGGAGGTCCTCCAGGTTGTCGGCGATCAGATCGATGATGTGAAGCTCCAGCGCCTTCGTCGCCGAGACGGAGGCACTCTCCCGCACCGCCTTTACGGCCCATTCCACGTTCCGATCCCGCTGCTCGGCAAGGCTTTTTGCGTAGGCGGCGGCATCGTTCTCCACCTTCTTGAGCATGGTTTCATCCATGCTCCCCCCACCCAGTCCTACCGGGTGCGCGGCACCGATATTGGTCCCCGGTGCCATGGCGGCCACATGGGCGGCCAGGGTGATCAGCACCCCGGCGGAGGCAGCTCGCGCTCCGCTGGGGGCTATGTAGACCACCACCGGAACCGGCGAGTTCAGAATCGCCTGGACGATGTCCCGCATGGCGGTATCCAACCCCCCCGGAGGGGCCATCGCCAGGGTGACGCAGTGAGCCCCCAGGTCCGC
>CAYTRL010000427.1:0-5278 GCA_964439795.1 uncultured Thermodesulfobacteriota bacterium | reverse complement strand
CCTCGCCCACGAGAAGTATGACGAGAGGGAAATTACGGAATCGAACCTGTACGATGCCATCAAATACTTGAACCAGGGCCAGGAATATGTCATCGCCTGTGAAGATTCCCCGGTCAAAGACACCCTAACCCAAACATTGAAGCTCTACAGCGACGAACTCAGGATGAAGTACGATTCGTACATGTTCAACACGAAAAAATTCCTGAAATTAAAAGACGTGGCTTCCGCCCAGTTCGAACTGGAACGTGTCCTGCGCTACATCCCGGATGAATCCGATCCACGACACCGGAAGGCCAAGGACCTGATGGAAAAACTTGAAAAATTCAGTTCCTCCAACCGGTAAGACGGGGGAGAACGGAAGATATCATGCTGGCGGGAAAACAATCAGCCGTCCTGTTCGAACTGCGCGGGGATCATCCGGGAAGCGTGAACGTCCTCTCGGAGGAAGTGTTCCGGATCGGTTCCGACGTGGAAAACGATCTTGTCCTGAAAGACCGTGAGATCGCACTCTATCAGGCGGAGATCCGACGGGTCCAGGAACGCTTTGTCATCAGGAACCTGTCGATGGAAGTGCCCGCCTATCTGAACGGTGAGGCGTTTGAGGTCGCCACACTCCACAAGGGAGATATTCTCACCCTCAGTGACTCCATGTACCGTTTTGTGGAGTTCGGGGAGACGCTGAGGAAAAAGGATCTCTGGGAACCGGTAGGCGGTCTGCAGAGCGCTCACCCCATGTCCCGCCTGGCCACCTTGCGGAGGATCTCCTTTCTATCGGGCCTGACGGTGTTTGCGGTGGCGCTCGTGGTCCTGATCATGTGGTCCCAGCGGGAGGAACCGGGCAGCAAGCCCCCGTCCCGTTGGCAGGAGACCCCGGTTCCTCGGGAAGACCCCAGGAGCAACCGGATACGGACCTTGTACAATCACGGCGTGGATCTGCTGTCCGCCCGCCGGTGGGACGAGGCGGTCCTGGTCTTCGAATCCATACGGAAAGATATCCCGAATTATAAAGAAACGGAAACACGGTACCAGTTGGCGATGATGGAAAGTACCTCGCTGGACGCGTTGAACCAGGGGAAGGGCTTGTATTCCGAGGGGGAACTGGAAAAGGCCAGGCTTCGCCTCGAGACGATCCCGGAACAGAGCGTGTACGATCGGGAGTCCAGGCAGTTGGTTCGTGAGATCAACAAGCAGATCGTGGGGGTTAAGATAGAGGAAGCGGAGGAGAACCTGCGGAATCAGGACTGGGCTGGCGCTCGGAGCAAGGCAAAAGCCGTCCTGTTCCTGTCCCCCAATGAAAAGCGTGCCGTCAATATCCTCCGTGTCTCCGATCGTTTACGGACCGAAACGCCGGGGAAAACCGTCGAAGCCGCAACGGCACTCGCGCCGCAGAAGACCGCCGCAGTGCGGGCGGTAACCGGTTCGCGCGCGCGAAAGAGATCTACCTACGGGACCATCACCGCGCGCCGTGGCACCCCGCAGTGGCACATGCAGCGGGCGGTCAGCAAGTACCGGCAGGGAGATCCCGTCCGTTCCATCGATTATCTGAAGCCTGTCCTGTCCAAGAAGTCGACTTTGCCGAAACCGGTTTCGCAGAAGGCCCAGGGAATGCGGAACGATCTTCTCCTGGCGAAAACCTATTTCGACCAGGCCCGGCAACTGCAGGAACAGAAACAGTACGCAAGCGCCGTGGAGATGTGGGAGAAGTTTCTCGAAAAAGACCGAAACCTGTCCGGGGGCGGCGAGGGAAAGATGTTCCTGGAGGCGTCCGCCCATCTGAGCACCATCTATTACCAACGGGGCAAAAAGGAGTATGACCGGGGAAACCTGGGGGAAGCCTTTTTTTACTGGAACATGGCGGGACAGGTCCACGAGAAAGACCGGGATGTTCAGAAGGGGTTGGAGCAGCTGGCGAGTTCCGCCCAGGAATTTTACCGGGAAGGGTATTCCCTTTACGATTACAATCCCGAGCGTGCAGAGAAAAAGTGGAAGGAAGTTCTACAGATCGTTCCCAGCGACAACCCGTATCACCGGAAGGCTCGGCGCCGGATACAGAAGGGTTCCCTCGGGGGGCCGGTCCGGTCTGCATCGGGACAGGGACGCGGGCCTTTGACGGTCCCTGACTCTACCCAGCAGTTTTTCCGGGAGGGGTACTGTATTCAGTATGTGAACCCGGAAGGGGCTCTCGCTCGATGGCTGGAAATCCTGGACACAGCCACCCCCAACGATCCATACTATCAAAAAGCCAAGAAGCAGATCGAGAGAACGCGCATGGTTCCCTGAGCGATCCTTTGTCGCCATGCGTCCGGAATTTTCTCCATTCCCTCTGCCTTCTCCCAAACTGCACAAGGAACCGGTATGGTTTGCAGTCAGCTGTTCTGCTATGATGGTTCCGTAAAGAAAAGTTCGAATTGTGGCGATGCAGTGTATAGAGACCGGCGCGATCCGGATCCTTTATGCGTCGGGAACACACACTGCGCGGGAGGGTATCTTGCTGGAACATGAAGTGGCATTTCTGTTTGAATTAAGCGGCCAAAGCCCGGGTGTGGCACAGGGGCTCACCCCGGAAGTGTTTCGGATCGGGTCCGACATGGAAAACGACCTGATCATGAAAGATCAGGGGATCGCTCTCTATCAGGCGGAAATCAGCCTCCAGAGCCAGAAGTTCGTGATCCGGAACTTCTCCGTGGAAGGGTCCGTCTTTCTCAACGGGGAAGTGTTCGAAGAGGCCACCCTGCGCAGAGGAGACATCCTCACCCTGGGAGATTCCATGTTCCGGTTCGTCACCCGGGGCGAGGCGTTGACGCAGGAAGAGCTCTGGCGACCCGTTGGGGGACGAAAAACACTGACCAAATCCGGCTTCTCCCCCATGAACCGCCTGCCGTTTCTTGGGCTCCTTTCGCTCTTGGCCGTGGGGGTCGTCATCTGGATTTCCATCAGCCAGGGACCGAAGAACGACCCCCTGTCCACCTCCCTCGATGGGGGAGACCCGGTGAACACCGTCATGCGAACGGATCCAAAGGCGATGAGCTATTTGTACAACCACGGGGTGGATTTGCTCGCCGCCAGGCACTGGGATCAAGCCGTCATTGTGTTCGAACGGGTCCGGAAGGATTCGCCCAAATACAGAGAGGTGGACCGGCTGTATCAGCAGGGACTCGATGAAAGCCGTTCCGCGCTGCAGTTGAATCAGGGAAAGGGGTTTTCCATCGAGGGAGCGCTGTCCCTTGCGAAAGAGCAGTTGCTCCGGGTTCCCGAAACGAGTGTCTTTTACCGCGAGGCGGAAAAACTGATCCGTGATATCGATCAAAAACTGCTGTTAGCTCAGATCGACAGGGTCCGAAAGCTCATGGCCGAAAAGGATTGGATGACAGCTCGCGGAGAAGTAGAATCGATCCTGCGGAAAGATCCGAAAAACGAGGAAGCCCTCGATCTACTGAAACAGATCGCCCGCATGGAAGGGTCGCCAAGGAAAAACTGGTATTTTTCACGACGAAAATCCGTACCGGAAACCGACCTTACCGAGACCCCTGCCGCCAAACCAACCCCCGAGGATGCAAAACCGGTGGTGGCAAAGAAGACGACAGGCCCGGCCCCTGCAGGGAAACCGTCCAGGACAGCCCCTGCGGTCCGGAAACCCGCAGCGGTCCGCGGATCCCCCAGTCTACGGCGGGCCGTGACCGCCTACGTGAAAGGGGATACGGACCGGTCGTTTTCCGAACTGGAGCGGATCCTGAAACGAGGGGCCCGGGGAGAGACATCACAAAAGGCACGGGAGATGCAGCGAAACCTCCGAGCGGCGAAAAGCTATTTTCACCAGGCGGAAACCCTTCAGAACGGCGGCCGGTTCTGGGAGGCGCTGGAGGTGTGGGAGAAGTTTCTGGCGAAGGACCGGGATCTGGCCGGCAAGGCGCAGAGCGCCTACTTCCGAAAGGCTTCCGCTCAGTTGAGCCAGATCTACTACCAGCGGGGGAAGGACGCGTTCGATGCGGATCAGATCGTTCAGGCTTCCCGGTTCTGGAGGATGGCCCAGCGGATTGATCCCGGCAACAAGGACGTGAAGCAAGGGCTGCGTCGACTGACAGAATCCGCGCAGAGGTTCTATCGAGAAGGGTACTCCCTTCAGGTAGTCAACCCTCCGGGCGCCCGGGAGAAATGGGAAGTCGTTCTGCAGATCGTGCCCCCCGGTGATCCGTATTACAAGAAGGCGAAGAGCCAGATCGAGCGGAGTGCCGCCATCCCCTGACACATCTTGTTCCACCGGCACCTCCATTTCCTTAGCCTCTCCCTGAAAAGGGGCCTGGAACCACAGGCCGCACCCTGTCGAGAGGATCTCAACGGAAGAACCGTTTCAAAACGCCTGCCAGGATGACGCGCATGAACCGTTGGACCGCCGTGGAGGCCAGCGCCCCCACCCGAATCGATCTGGCCGGGGGGACCCTGGACATCTGGCCTCTTTACCTGTTCCACCCTGGAGCCATGACTCTCAACATGGCCATTGATCTTCGCGCGGGCGTCTTGGTGCGCCCCCGGTGCGGGTTCGATTGCCGCGTTCGAGGCCCGGGGATGTCCGAATGGGCCGTACTGTCTCCGAAGGTTCAACGATCGGGCGCCGGCGCCCATACCCTGTTCGTTCACGCCCTCCGTCACTTTCCCCCGCCGGGGGGGGTGGATGTGGCCTTCACCACCCGGGCGCCAAAGGGTGCGGGACTCGCCGGGTCTTCCGCGCTCCTGACGGCAATGTGCGGAGCCCTGTTGAAAGCCTCAGGTCGTCACCGAGTACGTCAGAACCTGGTGCCCGTGCTACGTGACATCGAAACCGGGTTTCTGCATGTGCCGGCCGGGATACAGGATTACTACCCTGCGATCTGGGGAGGGGTGCAGGCGCTGCGATGGGAACCGGGGTCGGTCCGCAGGGAACCGGTTCCCCACGTATCGCGGGAACTGGAAAAACGGATGCTGCTGGTGTATACAGGAAGATCCCGCCGGTCGGGAACCAACAACTGGGAGATCACCAAGCGGCACCTGGACGGGGACCGGCAGACGCGCCGGCTGTTCGGCCGGATTGCCCGGGCTGCTCGAGACCTGTACGATGCACTGATCCTACGGGATTTCCAGGGTGTGGGACACGCTATGGCGGAGGATGCAGAGGCGAGATCACGCCTGTTTCCAGGAATCCGAACCCCGGAGATTCAGGATCTTGAGAGCCTCATGAAACGCCATGGGGCGGTGGCGGTGAAAGTATGCGGTGCAGGGGGGGGGGGGGGGGGGGGGGGCTTGG
>CAYTRL010000426.1:0-5308 GCA_964439795.1 uncultured Thermodesulfobacteriota bacterium | reverse complement strand
TTGTGGATCGCGCGACTCATCTCCCGGACAAAGGGACCCTCGATCTTCTCCCAGAGTTCCTTGGACAGGCCGTTGCCGGAGGCGAACAGGGTGTCCAGGGCAATGGCCGGCACACCGGTATCGCACTGGGCCTCCACGTACTCGATGAGCACCGACGTGACGGTCTCGCAGGCGTGCATGACCTCCGCCGGGTGGTTCACACAATCCTTGAAAAGCCGCTCCGCCCCCCGCATCATGCCCAGGACCCCCAGCGGCCCGAACGCGAAGCCGGTGACCACGCCCCGGAACCCCACCCGCTGCACCATGAGGCGGCACAGTTCCAGGAACATCTGCATGCGTGGGGCGCTGGCAAGCTCCACGGGCCGGACCTTCCGGTAGTCCGACACGTTGCGGATCCTGGGTTTTGTATAGTCCGGCGCGGGCGTGGAGTTCTCCGGGAAGATGATCTTCTGGCCGAAATCAGCGGCCTCCACTGAAAGGTCCAGCAGGAGGATCACCAGGTCCCCGCCCACGAAATCGAACCCGGCGGTGAACACCTCCGCGGCCTTTTGCGCGTCCTGTGCGTACTCAGGAAATGGAACCCCGGCGATCTGCCGGGCCCCCGAGCAGAGCACCGGTGTGACCGGGACCCGGTCCGGTTCCTTGTGACGGAAGGTGGTGAGGATGCGTTCCAGGGAGGTCAACCGGGTCCAGCGGCCCCGCAGGTGGCCCAGGGCGGCCACGGCGTCCAGGAGCGGTTCCGGGATCTCCCGGATGGGCGGGATCCGGCCGAGGCGAAGCGATTCGTAGATCTTGAGAACGTTCATCATGCGTGGTTTCCTCCGAAGGAATTGGGACTCTTTTTATCACAGGAGGAATCCGATATAAAGAGAAGTGAAGAGAACCGGGAGCAGCGAAAAGGGAGGAAGATCGAACATGGATACGGTACGCGTGGAGGAGGCTTTAGGCCGATCACCGGGTTCGGAGGCGATCCGGGTGCGGGGTTGGGTAAGGACCCGGAGGGATTCCAAAAGCGGTTTCAGCTTCCTGGAGCTCAACGACGGCTCCTGCATGAAGAGCCTTCAGGTCCTGGCGGATGGAAACCTGCCCAACTACGAGGAACTCCTGCAGCTGAGCACCGGATGCAGCGTGGAGGTGGAGGGGCCCCTGGTGGAGTCCCCGGGCAAGGGGCAGGCCGTGGAGCTTCACGCCCGGCAAGTCCGGGTGCTGGGGACAAGCGACGCGCGCGTGTATCCCCTGCAGAAGAAACGGCACTCCTTCGAGTTTCTGCGTCAACTCACCCACCTCCGGGCCCGCACCAACACCTTCGGGGCGGTGTTCCGCGTCCGGAACCGGCTGAGCCGGTCGATTCACGATTTTTTCCAGGAGCGGGGCTTTCTCTACATCCAGACCCCGGTGATCACCCCCATGGACTGCGAGGGCGCCGGCGAACTGTTCCGCGTGACCACCCTGGACCCGGGGCAACCGCCCCGGGACCAGGAAGGCCGGGTGAACCACGAGGAGGACTTTTTCGGGCGGCAGACCTACCTCACGGTGAGCGGCCAGCTGGAGGCCGAGTCCCTGGCCTGCGCCCTGGGCAACGTGTACACCTTCGGTCCCACCTTTCGCGCCGAGAACTCCAACACGTCCAGGCACCTGTCCGAGTTCTGGATGGTGGAGCCGGAGATGGCCTTCTGCGACCTGGAACAGGACATGGACGTGGCCGAGGACTTCCTGAAGTTCCTGATCTCAAGCGTGCTTGACCACTGCCGGGAAGACATGGAGTTTTTCGACCTGCGGATCCAGAAGGGCCTCCTGGAAACCCTGGAACAGATCCGCGGGAGCCGGTTCCGCCGGATCTCATACACCGAGGCGATCGAGCTTCTCCAGGGGGCTTCCAGGCCGTTCGACTTTCCCCCGGAATGGGGAAAGGACCTTCAGTCCGAACACGAGCGGTTCCTGACCGAAGAGGCGTTTTCCGGCCCGGTGATCGTGTACGACTACCCGGAGATCTTCAAGCCGTTCTACATGTACCGGAACGACGACGGGAAGACCGTGCGGGCCATGGACGTGCTGGTGCCCCGGGCGGGCGAGATCATCGGGGGAAGCCAGCGCGAGGACCGGATCGATCTGGTCGCCGAAAGGATCCGCCAGGCGGGCTTGGTCCCGGTAGCCTACGAGTGGTATCTGGACCTGCGGCGCTACGGTTCGGTTCCGCACGCCGGGTTCGGGCTCGGGTTCGACCGGTTCGTGCAGTTCGTCACCGGCATGCAGAACATCCGGGACGTGATCCCGTTTCCCCGCACCCCCAAGAGCGCCCAGTTCTGACTTGCGACCTTCTATTGGCGAATGTTGCTCGGAGCCGCAGGCGACGCGGCGCCGGGAGCCGAAAAGCATTCCACTGTGGCGGGGGGTCGCTTCACTCTTTAATGATCTTCCCCGGCGGCGGATGACCTGTGGAGCCGTGAGGCCGCGTCTTGCCGTTCGCGATCTTCGACCACGCTCCGCTCGCAATCTCCACTTCTGTATCTCCCTGGATGTAAGGGATGGTGGTTTGGGCCGAGAGCTGAACGCCGACAGCTGACAGCTGATATCGACCGCGCTTCGCTCGCAATTTCTTCACTGGATCGTCTTCGAATTCGTGCCCGTTATGACTGCAGGTTGTCGTCCCGTTCGTGCGGCCGCGCCATCCGTTGAAAAGCGTTGCGGGCCGGGTCGGTTCCGATGATGGCGATCCGGTCATGGGCACGGAACCGGAAGTCAGCGTCGGGGTTGGCCTCCAGCCGGTCGTTGCGGATGACGCCCACCACAGATACGCCGGTGACCCGGCGGATGTCCGCCTCCCCGATGGACGTGTCCACCAGCGGGCTGTCCGGATCGAGCTCTACCCACTGGAGATCAAACTGCTGTTCCGCGGACCGCATCTGGGCCAGGGACCGGTACGGTTCCCCGGTGGAGTACAACGGCGCGAACAGCTCCTGCCGCACGGCCTCCGTGGTCCGCTGGATCTCCGTCGCAGGGATCCGCAGGTGCGTGAGGGCCTGCCGCGTCATCTCCAGGCCGGCCTCGAACTCGGGCAGCACCACCTCCCGCACGGACAGATCCTTGAAGAGCGGCATGAGTTCGGAATCCGATATCCTTGCTACCACGTGGAGGTCCTTGTTGAGGCGCCTGGCGTGCACAATGACGGACCGGGTCACCACGATACCCGGTGTCGTGACGAGCAGCAGGCAGGCCGAGCGGATCCCGGCGGCATCCAGCACGATCTCGTGACCCGCGTCTCCGTAGATCACCGGCATCCCTGCCTTCTTGGCCTGTTCCACCCGCCTCTGGTCCAGCTCGATGATCACGAACTCCCGTCCCAGCCGGTCCAGGACCCTGGCGACCTGAAAGCCCACGCGGCCGCCGCCCACGATCACCACGTGGCTCCGCAGGCCGGCCTCCGGAATGTTCTCCGACTCCAGGGGCTCGTGCCGGAACCAGCGCTTCTTCAGTGCGTAGAGCCTCGCGGTCTGCGAGGACACCAGGGGTGTGAGAACCATGGTGGCCACGGCCACGGTGAGCACAAGGGAAAAGACCTCGTTGCTGATGGAGTTCGTTGAGACCCCCACGCGCGCCAGCACAAAGGAGAACTCGCCCACCTGGAACAGGCCCAGTCCCACGGCCAGGGGGATCACGTTCCCGTAACGGAACAGGCGGGCGAGCAGGGCGAAGATCATCCCCTTGCCCAGGCTCACGGCCGCCACAAGGATCGTCACCTCCCACAGGTGGTCCAGGAGGAAAGCCGGGTCCAGGAGCATGCCCACCGATGCGAAGAACAGCAGGCCGAAGAGGTCCCGAACCGGGACGATGTCACTCAGGGCCTGGTGACCGTACTCCGATTCGCTCAGCACCATTCCCGCGATAAACGCCCCGAAAGCGAAGGACAGGCCCACCCGATAGGTGATGTATCCGATCCCCAGGCCGATGGCGGCGATGGAGATCAGGAACAGCTCCCGGGATCCGAGCTTGACGATGTGGGTCATGAGGCGCGGCAGCAGTCGGGTGCCCAACAGGATCATGGCGGCGAGGAAGACGACCGCCTTCAACGCCGCGAAACCCAGGGCGGGCAGGCCCACGGCTGGATCGTTCAGCTGGGGAAGCAGGATCATCATCGGGACCACGGCCAGGTCCTGGACGATCAGCATCCCGATCATGACCCGGCTGGAGAGGGTGCCGATCCAGCCCTGGCTCATCAGGGTCTTCAGGATGACCATTGTACTCGACAGGCTGATGAGCGCGCCGAGCCACAGGGCGGCCTTCCATTCCCAGCCCAGCGCGCGGCCGATGCCGAACCCGAGCGCGATGGTCAAAAGGATCTGGATGGGCGTGCCGATCAGGGCCACCTTTTTCACCGGCCGGAGGTCCTTGAGGGAGAACTCGAGCCCGAGGGCGAACAGGAGAAGAGCAACACCGATTTCGGCCAGCAGTTCGATCTCGTGGATGCTGGAGAGCGTGAGTCCTCCCGTGTAGGGTCCCAGGGCCACCCCGGCGGCGATGTAGCCGAGAATCAACGGCTGCCCGAGGCGCTGCAGCAGCAGGCCGAAGAAGAACGCGGTCACGATGAGGAGGATGAAATCAGTGGCAATGCCCATGTTCGTTCCTTGTGGTTGCGCACCTCGCATGGCGTAAACGGCTTGATTTCTGTTTGCAGGTACTATCCTTCAAGTGCGGGACCCAGGTCAATCCATAACAGATTCCACCGGCGCGGGGCGCCTTTTGCGCAAAGAGTATTATCAAGATAAGATAGTTATATGAACCCCTGGCCGGGCTGACGCCGGAGGGGGAGTCCATCTTCGCGAGAGGAGCACAGGCATGCGTGAACACACCACAGCTCTCCGGAACTTCTTCCTGATCGGTTTTCTTCTTTCCGCGGTTTCCTGCGGTATCGATCCCTCCACGACGCCAACGGCCGGCCTGGAGGGGGCGGCGGTCCTGGTCCGCGGAATCGAACCCGCCTCGATCGTGGCGGCGGATGCGGAGGGGGAAGTTGAGGTGTTTCAGACCGGCGATACCCTGGTGATGCGGAACCGCCATGTGGGCCTGTACTACGACCTGGAGCGGGGATCCTACCGCGTGGCGGACGCCGCGGGGAACGTGTTCCTCCGGGAAACCTCCGCCATGGTGTACTCGCACGTGCTGGTCCCGGCCCACCGGTGGTCGAGCCTCGATCTGCCTTTTGTGGACTGGGAAACAGAACCGGTGGTCAACGCCCTGGGCGAGGGAAGGTCCGTCATTGTCCGCCGCGGGCCCGCGGTGGACGCCCCGGCCGTGGAGCAGGTCTTCTCCA
>CAYTRL010000425.1:0-5308 GCA_964439795.1 uncultured Thermodesulfobacteriota bacterium | reverse complement strand
TTTATGGTTACCGTACCCGCCAGCGGACCTCCGCCGGTACCTCCCTGGGAGGCCAGGAGTGTTGCACCGGGCGTCCACCATGTCATGGCCAGCACCGCGGCGAGAATCAGGCAGGGCAGCAAACCGAACCGATTTTTTCTGGCAACCATCACCGTTGCTCCTTTCTGAGGAATAGTGGGGAGGCACACAAGGGAAGGGCATCCTTTTGATTATAAGAAATAGTTTTTTAGAAGATTATACAGCACACGCGCCCGAATCTCCAAACTCATGTGGACGAGGTGTCGATATATGGCCTTTTTCCGTCATGCCGGCGAAAGAGGGTGATCATTCTTGTACTTGTGGGTTTTTAGGGTCATCGGAGGGGTTTGGGGGAAGGCAGGATTTTGTCCAGGAAGCGGGTGATCTCTTCGGTGGTCTCCATCTCACGGACGCGTGTCAGGGCCGCCTCGGCCTCGGCCAGGCTGGCGTTACGGATCATCTGCTTGATGACCGGGACGGAGCCGGGGTTCATGCTCATCCGGTCCACCCCCATCCCCATGAAGAGATAGGCGCACCGGGGCTGGGCCGAGGCCTCCCCGCAGATGCTCACCTCTTTGCCGTGCTTCCGACAGGTGGCCACCGCGTCGTGGACCAGGGCGATCACCGCCGGGTGCAGCGGATTGTACAGGTCGGAGACCTTCTGATTGCTCCGGTCCACGGCCAGGGTGTACTGGATCAGGTCGTTGGTCCCGATGCTCACGAAGTCCACGTACCGGAGAAACCGTTCCAGGATCCGAACCGTGCCGGGCACCTCCGCCATGATACCCACGGGAACCGATGGGTCGAAAGGGATCTCTCTGCGTTCCAGGAAACGCTTCTCTTCTTCCAGGATGTCGCGGATCCTGCGGATCTCTTCCACCGACGTAATCATGGGAAACAGGATCTTGACACGTCCGGAGTCCGATGCCCGCAGGACGGCCCGGATCTGCGTCCGGAAAGGCCCTTCCATCTCCAGGGAGACCCGGATCGACCTCCATCCCAGGTACGGGTTGTTTTCCCGGGGATAGTCCAGGTACGACAGAAACTTGTCTCCGCCCACGTCCAGGGTCCGGATGGTGGTGGACCGATCCCCTGTGCCCTGGAGCATACGACGGTACAGGTCCGTTTGCGCCTCCTCGGAGGGGAAGTCTTTACGGGCCAGAAACGGAAACTCGGTCCGGTAGAGACCGATGTGGTCGGCCCCGTACCTGTCCACGAGCATCAGGTCCGACAGGAGGCTGATGTTGGCCCCGAGCTTCACCTCGTTGCCGTCCCGGGTCGTTGCCGGCAGGTCCCGCAGTTCGCCGAGCGCTTCGACCTCCCGGGTCTTCTCCTTCTTGATCCGGGCATATTCGTCGATGATCTCCGGGATCGGGCGGCTGAACAGGAGGCCCGAGTTTCCGTCCACGATCAGGTAGTCGCCTTCGGTCACGCTGTCCAGGACGTCCCGGACCCCGATGACCATGGGGATTTCAAAGGAGCGGGCCAGGATGGTTGTGTGCGAGGTCTGACCGCCGCCGGAAAGGGCGATCCCCTTGAGCCGTTCCTGACGCAGCCCGATCAGGTCCGTGGGGGACAGGTCCGATGCGATGAGGATGGTGTCCCGGGAAAACGTCCTGGATGTGGAGCGTTCCAGGCCCAGAAGGTTTCCCAGCACTTCCCGGCCCATATCCTCCATCTCCGTGGCCCGTTCCTGGAGGTAACGGTTGTCCATCTTCTGGAAATAATCCACGGTGTCCATGATGACCATCTTCAGGGCGTATTCGGCGGCGTACCCCTCCCGGATCCGGGCCAGAACCTTGTCCTTGAACGACGCGTCCTCCAGGTACATGATCTGTGCGTCCAGGATCGCCTCATCCTGGGCCGAGAGCCCCTCCACCCGTTCGCGGAGGGCGTCGAATTCCCGGCGGGTGCGCCGGAGGGCCTCCTCCATCCGGACGGCTTCCGCTTCGGCGTCCTCCGCCCGCCGCTGTTCCACCTGGTCGAAACCGATCGTTTTGCCTATGTAGTGGGCGTGCCCGTCCGCAAAGCCCTGGGACACCGGGGTCCCCCGAAGCATCCCCTTCTTAGGGGGCCGCGGCCGTTTCCGCTCCGGGTTCCCCTCCGGACCCGGTTCCTGCTCCGGCTGGCGGGTTTTCAGGTCCCCCAGCAGACCGGTGTACGCCAGGACGGCGGAGATCTGACCGGCCACGGCGGAAAGCACGGGGATGTCGGCTTCCGAGACCCCGTCCTCCCGAAGGGTCTGAATCACCAGCACACCCAGGACGCTGCGCCGGTAGACCAGCGGGATGCCCATGTAGGTTTCGCAGGCCTCCTCCCCGCTTCCCTCGAAGTGCTTGTTTCTCGGGTGCAGGCGCGGGTGGAGCACAAACAGGGGTTTCAGGCTTTCCAGAACCAGGCCGGTGAGCCCTTCTTGGACGTTCATGCCGATCCGGCCCACCGACTCCCGGTTCAGGCCCACCGTGGCCTGCAGGTACAGGTAGTCTTTCTCCCCGTTGAGCACGTAGACCGAACAGACATCCGTCCCAAGCTTCCGTGCCACCAGCTGCACGATCTTCTCCAGCATATCCCCGGCATCCGCCGTCCGGCTGATGATACGGCAGAGATCTTCCAGCACCGCTGTTCGGTTCTGTTCCATGATGGTAGACGCTCGTTGTTCCGCACCATTTTCATGAAGCGGAAGTACTGGGGAAAGAGTTCAGGTTGTATATGTGTTTGTTACCAAGTCGCAGGGAGAAAGTAAACCAGGGAAGGAGATGCGTCCCGGACGGAACGATCGGGGAGGTGACGGGAACCAGGATCAGACGTTTCCCGGTGAAACAACGGACTTCTGAAAAATCTCAAACTGTTCTTCGATTTCCTGAAGGGTTCGATGGATACCCTCCAGGTTTCCATTCCTCCCTGCCATCTCGATCCTGGAAGCAACGGCCCGCAGGGCGTCTGCCCCTACATTGGCCGCGGCCCCCTTGATCGAATGTCCTTTCCGCTCCACCTCCGCCCGATCGAGGCTTTCGACCGCCTCCATCAGACAGGCAAGATCCTTCTGCGTTTCCGCCAGGAAGGTTTGAATGATTTCCCTGGCAAAGGCTTCGTCCTCCCGGAGCAGTTCGGAAAGGATTTCCTTTTTCTCGTACTCTCCCTGTTCCGGGTTTTCATGCGATGCGGTGGCCGTTTCCCCGTGGGCAGCCGGATCTGCTTCCCCAAACATCTTCTCGATTTTCTCCATGACCACCTTTGGATCGAACGGTTTGCTGATGTAGTCGTCCATTCCGGAGGCCAGGCATCGCTCCCGGTCTGAAGCCATGGCCTGGGCGGTCATGGCAATGATCGGAATGTCATGGTTGCGGACGGAGGAGTTGGGGTCTCGAATTGCCCGGGTGGCTTCACAACCGTCCATCTCCGGCATCTGCACATCCATGAATACCAGGTCAAAGTCTGATTTTTCCAAGGCCTTCAGCGCTTCCAGCCCGTTATCGACCGTCTCCGGACGGTATCCGTACTGTTTCAGGATGCCGCGGGCCACCATCTGGTTGGTCGGATTGTCTTCGACAACGAGAATACGCGCATTGGGATGCCGCACGGGGTGTGCCGGCAACGATCGTCCGGCGACAGATTTTTGCTTCCGGAAGGGCTCGGATTGAAACGACCCCTTGTGGTGCACTGTCATGAGCGTATCGTACAGGCGCGACTGCTTGACCGGCTTTGTCAGGCAGGCCTCGAAGCCTGCCTGGTGTAATTTCCGGGGTTGCCACTGGATGCCGATGGAGGTCAACATCACGAGGAGGGTATCCCGCAGGTCGGGGGTTTCCTTGATTCTCCGAGCCAGGGTGAGCCCGTCCATGACCGGCATCTGCATGTCGAGGATTGCGATCCGATAGGGATCCCCGTCAGCCTTTGCCGACAGGAGGTGTTTCAGTGCACCTTCTCCGTCGGGAACTTCGTCGTGCCGGCACTGCCAGGAGTCCAACAGGATGGAAAGCCATTGTCGGTTGGTGGCGTTGTCGTCCACGGCGAGGATACGCAATCCACGGATCTCATCGCGGGATCTCAAGAGGTGATGCCGCCCTGACGAATGGCGGTGAAACAGGACCGTGAACCAGAACAGGGATCCCTGGCCTTCCGCACTTTCCGCGCCCATTTCACCACCCATCATCTCCACGATCCGACTGGAAATCGACAACCCCAGGCCGGTTCCCCCGAACTTGCGGGTAATGGATGTATCGGCCTGCGAAAAGGCATCGAACAGAGAATCGATCCGATCGGGAGGGATCCCGATCCCGGTATCTCTGACCTCGAACCGAACCATGACATGATCCGCCTCGTCGCTTTCCAGGCTGACCCGGGCGGTGATTTCCCCCTGCTCGGTAAACTTGTTGGCGTTTCCCACAAGGTTGATCAGGATCTGGCGGAGCCGTATGGCATCTCCCTTCAACAAATACGGTACGTCGGGATCCATGACCCATATAAACTCGAGCCCCTTTTCCTGACTTTGCAGCGCCGGCAGCTCAAACGCTTCCTCGAGCAGAGCGTTGAGGTCAAAGTCAGAGCTTTCGAGATCCAGCTTGCCGGCCTCGATCTTGGAAAAATCCAGGATGTCGTTGATGATGGTGAGCAGCGAATGGGCGCTTTGTTTGATGGTTGTGGCATAGGTGTGCTGCTCCTTATCCAGTTCCGTATTCAAAATAATGTCCGTCATGCCGATGACACCGTTCATCGGTGTTCGGATTTCGTGACTCATGTTCGCCAGAAAATCACTCTTGGCCAGGTTCGCGACCTCTGCTTCTTCCTTGGCCCGTCTCAGCTCGACGGCGGTCTCCTGTAGTTGCTCCAGCGTCTCGGACAACTCGCGCGTTCGTTTTTCCACACGGTTTTCGAGTTGTGCATATACATGTGAAAGTTGGAGGTTTGTGGCCAGCTGGGTGGAAAGGGCATGGAGAAAAATGATGTCCTCTTTTGTGTAAAGGCCCCTCCGACGCTTATTGCCCACGACGATTAATCCGGAAATTGTTTCCCTGCGGAACCGGACCATCTGAGCGATGTCTTTTTCTTCACGACACTCGATGGCGGCGTGAATTTTTTCCCCGGCCCGGACGGTCTTTGGGAGGAGGTCTGCAGGAGAGCAAAGATGCTCCCGGGCCAGTGCCTGGAGACGGTCCAGGCGGTCGGGAGACCGCATCGTTTCGGGCCAGATATGGATTTCCGCATCGATCGTTCTTTGATCCGCTTTTTCGCTCAGCACGACGATCGCCGAATATTCCGACCGTATCGTATCCTGGATACAGGCGGTGGC
>CAYTRL010000424.1:0-5330 GCA_964439795.1 uncultured Thermodesulfobacteriota bacterium | reverse complement strand
CAGAGTACGTGGGGGCGGGAAAGACCGCCGCAGGCGGGGCAGACCAGCGAACTCTTTTCCTCTTCCCGTACCGGTTCGTTACGTTCCTTGGGAAGCACGTGGTCGGGCAGGGGATGTAGATCCGTGCTGCAGGGACGGCCGCAGCGCATGTAGTGGAGGTTGCCGTGGATCTGGTAGGTCCGCTCCGGGGAATTGCCCGCGCGCAGGTGCAATCCGTCCACGTTCTGGGTGATCAGCCGAAAACGGTTTCCCAGGGCACGCTCCAGGGCAACCACGCCGGCATGCCCCTGGTTGGGTTCCCCCCGTGCACACACCGTCCGACGGTACAGGTACCACGCCCAGACCTCCCATGGGTCCCTTTGAAACATGGCCCATGTGGCCATCTCCTCGGGGCGGTACTCACGGGACCCCACCCGCCAGTACCCTTCCGGGCCCCGGAAGGTGGGGATTCCGCTCTCCGCGGAGATGCCTGCACCGGAGAGAACGGCCACCCTCCCGGAAGAGGCAGGGAACCTTTCCAGCAGCTTTTTCAACCGGTGGATCGTGTCGTTGTGGAGCGGCATGGTCCGCGCTTCGTCCAGACGGGGTGGATGGGGAGGTGAAACGAGCCCTTTTGTGCCTGAATCCTATGTATCCCAGCCCTGTCGGCCTGTCAATCGGACGAGGATCACACAGTACGGGACGGCAGGATGATTGAAGCCCTGAAGCCGTTGCGATAGACTTTCCCCGCTCCGCCTGCTCAAGAAGACCCGTCGGTTTAGGAAGAGGCTGGGCAGGTATAAAGAGAACACGGACAAAGAGGCATATGGAAAAGCGCCGATTGAGACAGTTGCTGGACGGAATACAACAGGCCCGCGTGGCGGTGATCGGGGACTACTGCCTGGACGCCTACTGGATCATCGATCCTTCCCTTGCCCGCGTTTCGCATGAGACCGGAAAAAACACACACCCGGTTCGGGAACAGGCCTATAGCCTGGGAGGTGCCGGAAACATCGTATCGAACCTGGCGGCCCTGGGTGCCGGCCGCATCCACGCCATGGGCGTGGTCTGCCGGGATCTGTTCGGGTGGGAAATGTCCCGTCTGCTCGGCAGCACGGGAGCGGATACCGTGGGAATGATCGAGCAGCAGGGGGAATGGTCCACTCCGGTGTACGGGAAGCCACACGTGGAAGGCGCGGAACAGGAGCGGATCGATTTCGGCGTGTGCAATCGATTGCATCCGGAAACCGGTGTCCGGATGGTCCGGGCCCTGGAGGCTGTCCTGAGTTCCGTCCATGCGGTGGTGGTCAACCAGCAACTGACCCGGGGCATCTACTCCCCGGAAACGATCCAGGGGATCAACCGGTGCGTGGAAGCGCATCCGGAAAAGTTTTTCATCGTGGATTCACGCGACAGGAGCCACGGTTTCCGCGGTGTAATCTTCCGCATGAATGCTCACGAGGCGGCCCGGGTATGCGGGGAGTCGTTTCCCGTGGAGGAGCTGGTGCCGCTGGAAGATGCCGTACGGTTTGCCAGGAAGATCGAGGGGGACGGGGGCAAGCCGGCCTTCATATCCCTTGGGGCGAAAGGAAGCCTGGTCTGTGAAAAGGGCCGGGTGGAGATCGTTCCGGGCGTTCCCATGTTTGAAGAGATCGACCCGGTGGGCGCGGGGGACGCGGCGGCATCCGCCCTGGCCTGTGCCCTGTCTGCGGGCGCCTCCCCGCTGGAAGCGGCGGAGCTGGCCAACCTGGCCGCGGCGGTTACCGTGCAAAAGCTCCGAAGAACCGGTACGGCGACCCCGGAGGAGATCCTCCAGTTGTTTCACCGGGCAGGGGAGGGGACGGAAACCCGGGTCACAGGCGGAGTTTGACGCAATACGTCCTATTGTCGTCATCCCAGCGAGGGAGAGTATCGATAAATAGATTTAGCCGGTCTTCTATTGGCGAATGTTGCGAGGAGCCGAGATTCCGGATCTTTCCGCCAGGGCGGTTCCCGGCGGAAGGATAGAGGAGGTTTTTCAATCGAGGCCTTCGAGGTCCGGGAAGTGGTTCACCCTGGCGAGTCTGGCCAGTACCTTCCGATGGCGGCCTTCCCAGCCATGCCTGCGCAGGGTTCGGTTGATGAAAAAACGGAGAAACGGCTTGACCAGAAAGACCCAGAACCCCGTCCAGATCTCTCCCTGCGATCTCCTTGCGCGCCTGTTCGGGCTCCACCAGCCCAGGATCTTCTGCCGGTGATACCAGAACAGGTACTGCAGTCGATCGGTTTCCAGGTGACGCGTCTTCACGTTGGCCCACAATCCGGTATAACGATCGTAGTTATCCACGTTGGTGACGAGGTCCTCTTTTAAAAGGGTTTCCCGTATTTCCGTCTTGGGGTACGGAGTGAGGATCTGGCAGATCGCCGCGTCGGACCCCACGTCTCTCAAGAAACGGTAGTTCTCGATGATGGACTCTTCGTCATCGTCCGGAAACCCGAAGACGAGCCCCCCGATGACCATCAAGCCGTTTTTCTGGCAGATCTCCACAGCCTTCCGGGAAGCCTCAGCCGAATTACGCTTGTTGGCTGCCTGCAGGTTCTTTGTGGAGATGTTCTCGATCCCCAGAAAGACCGTCCGGAAACCGGCGCGGGCCATACTCGCAACCATCTCTTCGTTCTTGGACATGGAAATGCAGTCCGCCTGCACGATCATGTTCATGTTCCGGTAGGGTCTCTCGGCGATGGCGTCGCAGAGGGTCATGACGTGTTTCGGGTTCAGAACGAAATTGTCGTCCACCAGGAATACGGCTTTGCACTTCCGCCGGTAGTAGATGTCGTCCAGGTCCTCCAGAACCCGTTCGACCGGGTAGGTCCGGAAGGTCCTTCCGTACATGTGGCTCATGCTGCAGAAGTTGCAGGAACGCGAGCACCCGCGCGAGGTCTCCATGACTTCCACCCTGGACGCCACGATGTGATAGCCCCATGTCAAACGCCTTTGATCCCGAATAGGGAGCTTCACCGTGGACAGGTCGAGCAGTCCGCCCCTTTCGTTGTGAACAAAGGTTTTTCCCTTCTTGTAGGAGAGGGAAGGGATTTCCGAAAGGCTGTATCTCCCGTCGAGAGCGTTGACCAGCCGGCGGCAGACCTCTTCTCCCTCTCCCCGGACGAGAAAGTCGATCCATGCCGCCTCGGGGGCTTCGGCGATCTCCCGACTCATCAGGGTCGCATGATATCCGCCGATGACGATCTTTACCCCGGGAAGAATCTGCTTGATCAACCGGGCGAGCTTTGTGCATGTGTGGTACTGCCACGCCATGGCTGACAATCCAACGAGGTCCGGCTTGATCCTTGTGAGGGTCCTGGTCAGATAGCTGCGAATCTGTCGCCGTTTCCGGATCAGATCGATGAGAAACACCTGGTGTTCCGGATCGATATTTCCGCCCACGCTCGCGATCCCATGGTTCGGCATGTGCACGGCGGCCTGGTGGATAACGATGGGTGTCACGTCGGGCATGGAAATCAGTACAATCTTCATGTGTTTTCTTTCGAAGGACGTCCGTCCCATTCAGTGATCCTGCGGAATGACGGATCATTCGCAGTCCGAAGAAAAATTCAGCGCTCATTTTAGGTTGCGGTAGACTACAGAGTTGCCCTGAAGAGTGTCAAGAAGAAGAGAGATAAGGGGAGACGCAGGAAAAATGGCAAGGGGTTGTCTGTCCAGCCTTCCGGCCTGGAACAGCTCGAAAAAATGCTTGACAAGGGAAAGAGAAAATGGGACCCTTGTGATTGACCGACGCGTCGGTCAATAAAATAAGGGATAATTAATGCCGAAGAGAGTGGACAAACAAGCAAAAAAAGAGGCCATCGGGGACGCCGCTATGGTCGTGTTCCGCGACTTGGGGTACCACGGCGCCAGAATGGCGGATATTGCTCTGGCTGCAGGCATCGGCAAGGGAACCATTTACGAGTACTTCAAGGACAAGACTGAAATCCTTCGTTTCGAGTTCGATCTGTATTTCAAGGCCTTTGTTCAAGGATCGCTCGAGGCCCTGAGTCATGCGGGCACTCCCGGCGGTCAACTGATGGCTCTCGTGGAGTTTGCCCTTGGCCATGTGGAGGAATGGAAGGACCATTGTGCGGTCTATATGGATTACTTCAGCGTGGCCCGGGCATCCGGACAGCAGCTGTTTTCATTGGCGGACATTTACGGCCAGATGCGCAACCTCCTGAGAGGTTTGATAGAGAAAGGGCAGGGATGTGGAGACGTATGCGTGGATTTCGATCCGGCAGCCACGGCAGACCTGCTCATCTCCCTCTACGACGGTGTTGTGCTGCACGACATATTCGACCGTCGTCAGGGGAGCATGCCCGGGATGCGTGCCGAGGCGATGCGGATCATAGCAAGGGGCCTGCTCACCGAGGGCTGGAATCACCAAAAACCTCAGTCGGAAGAAGAGGGGAAGTAAGGTGTTCAGCTATGTTTTCATGAAGATCCTGGAAGGCCGCCCGCGGTCTTATGACAGGGACATGGATCGAGCTTCCCTGGGCCGTGTGAAACAGATGAAGGAAAATGTGGCCGCCGAAGTGCCGGAAGGAGCCCGGGTCCTTGAAATAGGTTGCGGCACCGGTGAACTCGCGGCTATGTGCATCGCACGGGGCGCCACGGTTGACGGTTTTGACATGAGCCCCGCCATGGTGGATGTGGCCCGAAAACGGATCGAGGAAGAGGGGCTTTCCGGCAAGCTGTCCATCGAACAGATGGGCGTGGACGGCATGGACCGATACCCGGACGCTGCGTACGACGCGGTAGTTTCGACCCTTGTTTTCAGTGAGCTTTCAGACGACGAAAGGCGCTTTGCCCTTAAAAACGCACGGCGGGTGCTGCGAACGGGCGGGATCTGCGTGATCGCCGATGAGGTCCTGCCGCGAACGACAGGGAAGAGGGCGCTGTACTCCGTCGTTCGTGCCCCGGCATTGGCCGCCAGCTATCTGGTCTCACGCGCCGTGACCCGGCCGGTAAAGGACCTCTCCGGCGAAATGGCAGCCGCCGGTTTTTCAATAAGAAAAGAAATCCGCAGCCACGGCGATGCGTTCGCACTGGTCCTGGGTGCACTGGAGGGAGGCGGGGCATGAATCCGTTTAAATTTATTTGGGGGTTCTTCTTCAGGCTGTTTCCCTGCCCCGCTCGTCTGGGCCTCTTGCGCGTCGGAAACCCGGGCAGGGAGAGCCCCGTGCTCGTCACCTGCAATTTCTATATCACCATCAGAAGGCTCCTGCGGACATTGAAGGGGCTGGACATGTGGCTTCTCGTGGCCGACTCCAAGGGCGTAAACGTGTGGTGCGCGGCGGGCGGAGAGGAGTTAAACACCCGG
>CAYTRL010000423.1:0-5335 GCA_964439795.1 uncultured Thermodesulfobacteriota bacterium | reverse complement strand
GTTCACCTCGATACCGTCCACACCCTCCTGCCCCCCAAGCGTTTCCGTGAGGACCCCGTACTCTTCCTTGGTCTCTCCCAGGATATTCACGATCCGGACCGTGTCCGCCTTCATCAGTTGCGGCAGGCAGTGCCGGATGAAGGCCTCCATGCCGATGTTTTCCAACCCGATGGCGTTCAGCATGCCGCCGCAGGTTTCCGCGATGCGCGGCGGGGGGTTCCCGGTTCGGGGCAAGACCGATATCCCTTTCACCACCAGGGCCCCGAGTTGGTCTAGGTCGAAAAAAGGCTTGAGTTCCAGCCCGTACCCGCAGGTTCCGGAAGCGGTCATCACAGGATTCTTCAGGGTCAACCCCGCCAGGTTGACCGCTGTATTTCCGTGCATCAAGACGACGCCTCCCTGGGAGGCGTTTGCACGGTTTCCATCGTGTCGCCCCCCTCTCCATTTTCATCCATCGGCTCACCCATGGATCCGCTCCGCGATGGTCCCACCCGGCGCTGATACCGCGCCCCTTTCCCTGAGCAAACGTTCCGGTGTTGAACCGGCTCCGTTACCGCAGCGTGTCCCAATCCAACTCATCCGGAGAAAAAACCGGGCCGTCCGCGCACACCTTTCTGTATCCGCCGGAAACGTCCTCCCGGGTCTTCCGTGCCGGGACCGCACAACCCTGGCAGACACCGTACCCGCAGGCCATGTTCGCTTCCAGCGAGAACTGAGACGGGATCCCCATGGCCTGCAGCGTCCCGGCGAACGTTCGTAGCATCGGAACCGGCCCGCACCCGAAGGCCTGTCGGTGTTTTTCCTGGAACCCCGGTTCCCCTTGCTTCAGGGAAATGAATAACTCATGTACGTTCCCTCGGAAACCTTCCCCCCCCTCCTCGGTGGCCAAATGGAGATCCAGACAGGCATGTTCCCGAAGATTTTTTTCGATGGGGTAGAGCTGGTCCGCAGTCCGTGTTCCGTAAAGAAGCGTGACAGGTTGCTCTCCGGCCAGCAATTGTTTCAGGAGAAGATAGATGGAGGCAAAACCGATCCCACCGGCAAAAACCAGGGCCCGGGATCCGGGGGGGACCTCCATCCGGTACCCGCGGCCCAGAGGCCCGAACACCTGAAGCGCCTCCGGAGCCCGGATCTCCGAGAGAAGCGCGGTCCCCTTTCCCACCCGGCGGTACAGGATCTCCAGTCGATCCTCTTCCCGATTGAACGCGGCGAAGGGTCGCGGCAGCAACGGGTCCAGGATCCCGGGCAAGGAAACCATGAAAAACTGGCCGGGCAGAACAGGACCCTTCATCGTGCGGGCATCTATGGAAAGCAGGAACGTTTCCGAAGCCGCTTCCCGGTTCCCGATGACCGGAAGTGTGGCGTACCGTGGGGGGGGGAGCGTCCCGGTCAATGAAGCCTCCGTTTCATAATCAGCGCGTCCTCCCCCGTATCGGAATAGTATTTCTTTCGGACCCCCTGATGCTCGAATCCGAACTTCCGGTACAGCGTCCTGGCGACCTGATTGGACGTACGAACCTCCAGGAAGCAGGTAACAATTTTTTTCAGTCTGCATACATCCAGCAGCTTCCCGATCAAACGGGAAGCAACTCCCTTCCTGCGGAAGGACGGGTGAACGGCGAGGTTCAGGATGTGACATTCATCATTGATGATCCAGAAACACAGGTAGCCCTGGATTCGAGGCGGGACGTCCTGTGCGATCACCATGGGAAAGGCGTACACTGCACGCATTTCGTTTTCAAAGGCACAACGACTCCAGGGAGACAGGAAGGAGGATTTTTCAATGAGCAGGATCTCGTCGAGATCGGATTCCCTCATTCTTCGAATGGCTGACTGCATATGCCCGGAAAGGAATCAGGGGGTTACCATGAATCACGCGGAACCGGCGGGCCGGGAAGAGAGCCGTTCACTTTTCCAGCATTTCCTCCGCCGCGTCCTCGTGAACTTCGTCATCATCGTGGGACATGTATTCGTAGCCGAAAATGGTTCGAAACGGTTCCTTCTGAACGACCCAGTATGCCGGCCGCATGAGGCCGTAATCGAGTAGAGTACCGATGGGAAAGGCCAGGTACGCAACCAGTTTTAAGGGGTGCCCGGCTTCCTGGGGGTCGTATTCGTCGGCCGCCCCCTGGGGGACCCATAAGAACATCCCGCTGCAGACAGCCAGAATCGTGAGAATGGAGATCGCTGTGGGGGTGGGTCTTTTCCTTGTCCCGTGTCCCTTCATGACCTGCCTCCTTCGTGCCGTTGACATCAATCAACGAAACCGGATCCGATTTCATGATAGAGAGGCTACCGGCTCACGTCAATCCCTGTGCGCAAACCGGGGAACCTTTACTCTTTTCCTCTGCATCTATATGATAGACATCGTGCGCGGACGCGGGGTTCCCCTGGACTCCCGCGCGGAACCCCAGAAAAATATCTATGACTGATGGATCGTTCAAAACAACGGTATTTCTTTAATTATTTATCCAGGAAAGTCCTTTCTTCTTGCCTTCATGCGGGATAAAATTTCAAAATGTAACCTGTTTGCCTACGGTTCCCTTCGGCATGCCGCCTTCATAGAATCGATCACCGGCGACATGCACGAGGGGCGCTCTGCGGTCCTGCACGGGTACAAGAAGTTTTATACCCCTTTTGGATTTCCGTTCATCCTGCCACACCCGGCGGGTAGAGTCCACGGGAAGATCTATCCCGAAATCACCCCCGACGCCCTGGAAAAGATCGATCATTTCGAATGTGAGGGGACCCTGTACGACCGGAAATCCGTGTCGGTTTCGGTGCAGGGAAAACCGTTCCCTGCGCAGGCCTACATCGCCAACCTGATCCATATCCGAAGGAGTTTCGGTCCGAACATGGATCTGGCGCTGGTGGAGAAGGCGGAGAAGTTCATCGAATCCCACGCGGGGGAACGCATCGAGATCCTGATGACCAAGCCCCTTCAGTCACAGTCCGAAACCGATATCACCGCCATGACGCAGCAGGAGCTGTTCGGGGCGGAAATCTTCAACCTCCTGAACATGCTCCTCCTGGATAAATATGTCAGCGACTACACCATCGACACCCACTTGAAGGTACGCGGACAGCCCTCCCTGGAACCTATCCGCCACGCCCCGGAGAAAAAGGCATGCGCAAACCATTACATGTGGCTGGCCATGCGGTTCATGGTGCTGAACCAGCTGGAGGAAAACTTCCGCCACCAGTTCCGGGCCGAGCTGTTCATCCGCTGGCCCTACAGCCGCTTTACCCTGTCCCTGCTAGCCGCCCTGATGCTCTACAACCGTCACCGGGACGATCTGGATGCTTGGCTTCGCAACACCGTCGACCCCTTCACCCCCTCCGGGAAAAGGTATATCGAGTACGCCTACCAAGCCGTCCAGATCGCCCAGCAGTTTCATCAGCGCCATATTCAGGAAACCGCGCTGATCGTCCGCGAGATCCTCTTGGAACCGAAGCACGGACACGTCCCGCTCGGGGCGGAGCTTGAATTCAGCAACGCGGGACGCAGCGCCGTTTATGAACAGCGCCCCGCGGATCCCGACTTTCACCATTTCCGCTATTTCTTCGACTTCGAGCTTGACAGGAGATCCTGGAAGCTCGGGGGCTACGTGGACGACCACAAGCTCTCTCCGATCCGCGAGAAAACCCAGGGGGGGTTTCTGGAATATTCCCTGGGCAAGACCGATATCTTTCAGCACGACTCCCAGCCGGTAACGGATGATCCCCGGATCCTCTCCCTCCTGATCCGGGAATTGATCCGGTACACACCGGTGAAGCCCCACAGCCTGCACCTTTCCTTTCAGGACACCGCCCAAAACGGATTTCGAGAGAGGAACGATCCGGAAATGCTGAAATGCTGCCTGCTGCTGGGCGGGGAGCTGGCGTGCAACGAAAACGGTGAGCTGATCGAGCAGCGCCTGCACTACCGGGAAACATCGGACCCCTGGGGTGGCGTGCACTTCATCCGTGAGAATTTCCACCATCTTCTGGGCACGGAGGAAGAGAAAAAGCCATTGCGCGTCCTGGAATACCAGTTTCCGCGTTTACAGGCGGAAACCGACTACGAGCCTCTGATCATGGCCATGAAGGGGTTTCATCTCGGCTACCGGCCCCATCCGTTGAGTTCGGTTGCCACAACGCGCTACCTGGAGACATCACAAGAGGAAATCCAGGACCTGTGCCGCTGGGCGGATCATGTGGATCCGTTGGGAGAGGACGCGATTAAAAAATTCCTCGAGCACGTGGAAAGCGGTCTTTATCTGGAACGGAAGAAAACACGCGGGCATGCCATAAAGTATATCCAGTCCATGCTTTTTGAAATCGAAAAATCGCTCCGCCTCCGGAACGAATGGATCGAGAACGCCCGGAGTCAGGAGGAAATGGGTCCGGCGCCTGCAAACGCGGGATCCCCCCAAACGACGGAGAGGAAAGGAAATCATGGCAAAATTCAATGAATTCAATACGTTTCGACCGCTTCAGAAAAAAAAGGTCGCCCTGGAAAACCCCGCGGAACCCAGTCTGTTCCGGGACCAGTTTCCCTTCAGCGATGTGCCGGCCATCGACTTCGATTTCGAGACGGTTCCATACGATCCGCCGGAACATATCGTCATCACCGACACCACTTTCCGCGACGGCCAGCAGGCTCGTCCCCCGTACGACCCGGAGGAAATCGCAACCCTGTACGAATTTCTTCACAGGATGGGCGGGGAAACCGGCCTGATCCGCCAGTGTGAATTTTTTCTGTACACCGACCGGGACCGGAAAGCCGTGGACTTGTGCAGGGAAAAAGGGTTCCGGTATCCGGAGATTACCGGGTGGATCCGGGCCGTGAAGAAAGACTTTCAGCTCGTGAAGGAGATCGGGCTGAAGGAGACCGGTATCCTCACCTCCATTTCGGATTTCCATATTTACCTGAAGCTCAACAAGAACCGGCACCAGGCCATCGAGGGGTACCTGGCCATCGTCCGGGCGGCCCTGGAACTGGGTATCGTGCCCCGCTGCCACCTGGAGGACGTGACCCGCTCCGATTTCTACGGCTGCACCCTCCCCTTTGTGCAGAAGCTCATGCAGCTTTCCGACGAGGCGAAGATCCCCGTGAAGATACGCGCATGCGACACCATGGGCTATGGGGTACACTATCCCGGCGCCTCCCTGCCCCGAAGTGTGCCGAAGATCATCCACACCCTGATTCACGAGGGGGGCGTCCCGAAAGAATGCCTGGAATGGCACGGCCACAACGATTTCCACAAGGTTCTTGCCCTGGCCTCCACCGCCTGGCTTTACGGATGCGGCGCCGTCAACGGCACCCTCCTGGGTTTTGGGGAACGCACCGGGA
>CAYTRL010000422.1:0-5335 GCA_964439795.1 uncultured Thermodesulfobacteriota bacterium | reverse complement strand
GGCGAGGCCCCCGCCATGATGGTCCTGGGCATCTTCATGAACATCCATCTCGGCGGCACCTGCTATCCTGCCGGGTCGCCGCAGATGCTCCCCAACAAGCTGGAGAAGGCCCTGGAAAAGTACGGCGGACAGATCGCCTACCGCAAGATGGTGGACGAAATACTCATCTGGAAGGGGGAGGCCTACGGTGTGCGCCTGTCCGACGGCACCGAGATCAAGGCCGACTGCGTGGTCTCCAACGCCGATGTCTGGAAGCTCTACGGCACGGTGATCAAGCCGAAGAACATCAAGCCCAAACGGATGGAGTGGGCCCAGCGGTTCGACCCCACCCCGAGCCTGTTCATTCTCTACTTGAGCGTGAAAGCGGAGGCCATCCCCGAGGGCACCCGGCCCATCGAATACTACGTCCGCAACATCCACGATATCATGGGGGGGAACTACATGGTCTACTTCCCCACCATCGACGACCCGAGCATCGCGCCCCCGGGCGTCCATTCCATCACCGTGATGGCCTCCTCCCGGGTGGACTGGCCCCGCCCGGACGACCGGTTCTACGGCACGGAGGAGTACTACAAGCTGAAGGAGAAGGAGGCGCAGAAGATCATCGACCTGCTCCAGGAGAACTACTTCCCGAAGCTCAAGGAAAACATCATCACCATGGACATCGGCACCCCCACCACCGTGGAGCGCTATACGCTGAAGCACAAGGGGAACATCGGCGGTCCCAGGCTCACCACGCAGCAGTCCCTCTTCAAGCGCCTGAAGGCCCGCAGCGAGTGGAAGAACCTCTACTGCGTGGGCGACTCCACCACCATGGGCATGGGCGTCGTGTCCGTGACCATGTCCGGACTGGGGGCCGCCAACATGATCCTGAAGGACAAGGGTCTGCCGCCGTACCGCTCCCGGAAGCACCCCAGGCAGTACGTGAACATGGTCGAGGGCAGGCCCTGGACCCCCAGCCCGGACCCGTCGGAACCGATCACCGAGGAATCGGCCAGGCGGATCGGCAGGGACTGCCAGCACTGCGAGACCCCCGAATGCCGGGGGGCATGCCCCGCCGGGATCGACACGAGCTATTTCGCCCGCCGCATCGAGAGCGGCAACTTCGTGGGCGCGGCCCGGGTCCTGCGCGAGGTGAACCCGTTTTCCGAGGTCTGCGGGGTCCTGTGCCCTGCCGAGCGGTTCTGTGAAAAGGCGTGCAACCGCCTGGACTTCAGCGACCGCCCCGTGCGGATCCGGGAGCTTCACGGCTGGGTGTGCGGCCATGTTTCCCGGTCCGAGGGGTGGGACCGCTCCGTGCCGAAACCCAACGGGCGCAGCGTGGCCGTGGTCGGCGCCGGTCCGGCGGGCCTTTCCTGCGCGCACTACCTGGCCCGCCTGGGCTATCAAGTGGAAATCCTGGAAAAAGCCAAGAATCCCGGCGGAATGCTCAGCCAGGCTGTCCCGGCCTTTCGCCTGCCGGACGAGACCGTGGAGCGGGAGATCGAAGGGCTCACCCTTCCGGGGATGAAATTCCGGTACGGGACCTCCCTGGGCGGAGACGTTTCGGTGGCGGAGCTGGAATCGCAGCACGACGCCGTATTCCTGGCTCCCGGCCTGGGGGCCGGCAGGAAGCTGAAGATCGACGGCATGGAAAAAGCCGAGGCGATGGAGGCCCTGGGCTTCCTCCGGCTCCTTCGCGGCAAGAAGAAGGGCAAGGTAGGCAAGGACGTCCTGGTCATCGGCGGCGGCAGCGTTGCCTCGGACGCGGCCCTCACCGCCCTGCATCTCGGCGCAGGCAAGGTGAGCCTGGTCTGCCTGGAGGGCCCGGAGGAGATGCCCTGCCTGCAGGCGGAGGTAGAGGAGATGAAAGAGCGCGGCGTCGAGATCCTGAACGGCTGGGGACCGCACGCCGTTCTTTCCAACTCCCGGATCTCCTTTGCCCGCTGCACGAGCGTGTTCGATGATCAAAAGCGGTTCCGGCCCGTCCTGGACCCGTCCGAGACCCTGGAACGGGATTTCGATCAGCTGGTCCTGGCCGTGGGCCAGACCGTGGAGCCGGCGCTGGCCCGTTATCTCCGGAAGGAGCTGGGTACGGAAAACGGAATCGAGGTGGACCCCGCGACCCTCCAGGTGAAGGACCGGCCCGGGGTTTTCGCCGGGGGCGACATCGTGCGCGGCGCCGGCACCGTGGTGGAATCGGTGGCCGACGGACGGCGCGCCGCCGCGTCAATCCACGAATCGTTTCAAGATGGACTCTGATCCGCGGAGAACTCCATGCAGCTACTGAACAACGCACTGCTCCGTAACCGCTACGATGTGGTCGTGGTGGGCGCCGGTATCGGGGGGCTCACCGCAGCCGCCATGCTGGCCCGGCGTGGCGTGCAGGTGCTGCTCGTAGAGCAGCACTACATGCCGGGCGGCTGCTGCGCGGCCATCCGCCGCCAGGGCGTCACCATGGACGTGGGGGCCACGGTACTCTACGGGTTCGGTGAGCGGGGGTACAACACCCACCGCTTCGTCATGAACGAACTGGAAGAAGAGATCGACATGATCCCCCGGCAGGCCATCTACAACATGCACGTAGAGGACTACGGGATCATCTTCTGGCGGGATTTCGACCCGTTCTTCCGGCGGCTTCTGGAACTGTTCCCCGGGCAGGAAAGGGAGCTGAGAACCTTCTACGACTTCCTGTTCAAGCTCTACGAGGGCACGGTCCTGAAAACCGAATCGGTGGTGCCGCCCAGCGAGATGCACCCCCGGGATGCGCTGAAAAGCTTCCTCAAAAACCCGTCCGGCATGCTGAAGCTCTCCCGCATGATGACCCGGAGTGCGGGGGACGTGTTCAGACAGTTCTTCACCGACCCCGAAATCATCGCGTTCCTGGACATGCTCACCCGCACATTCTCCTACGTGGACGCCCACGAGTGCCCCGCCATCCTGGCGGTCACCATGTTCGTCGACAACCATATCGGCGGCGCGTACTACCCGGTGGGGTCTCCCCAGATGCTCTCCAACAAGCTGGAGAAGGCCCTGGAGCGGCGGGGCGGGCGGATCCTCTACCGGCACCTCGTGGACGAGATCCTGATCTCGGAGGGCAGGGCCTGCGGGGTCCGCCTGGCGGACGGGACCGAGATCGCCGCGGAACGGGTCGTCTCCGATGCCAGCGTCTGGAACCTGTACGGCGGGCTGGTGAAGTCCCGGCACATCAAGCCGAAACGGATGAAATGGGCCCAGGGCTTTGTCCCCACCCACGCCAACATGATGCTCTACCTCGGGGTGGACGCCAGGGCCTTCCCCGAAGACACCCGGCCCATGGAGATCATCATCGAAGACGCCGACGAGGTGGAGGGGCACGGGGTCACGGTCTACATCCCCACCCTGGAAGATCCCGGGGTGAGCCCCCCGGGCACATACTCGGTCACCATAAGCGTGGTCTCCTCTGCGCCCTGGCCTCGTCCAGGGGATCCCGCCTACCAGTCGGAAGCCTACCGCCGCCTGAAAGAGGAGGAAGCGGAGAAGGTCCTCCTGCGCGTGGAAAGGCGCTTCCCGGACTTCCGGAAGCACATCAAGTTCATGGAGATCGGCACCCCTTCCACGGTGGAGCGGTACACGCTCAAGAACCATGGAAACGTGGGCGGCCCCAAGCAGATGATCGGCCAGGAGATGATGAAGCGCCTCAAGGCCCGGAGCGACTGGGAGAACCTCTACCTGGTGGGCGACTCCACGGTCATGGGACTGGGCGTACTGCCGGCCACGGTCTCCGGCGTGGGGGCGGCAAACATGGTACTCCAGGACATGGGCCTGGAGGAATACAGCCCCCGCCCCTTTGCCCGGCAGTACGTGAACCTGGTGCAAGGGAAGCCCTGGACCCAGCCGCCGGACCCGGCCGAACCCGTCACCCCGGACACGGCCGCGCGCATGGCCCGGGAGTGCGACCACTGCGAGGAGGCGGGCTGCATCCGCTCCTGCCCGGCGGGGATCGACCTGGTGGGGTTCCACCGCCGAGTGGAGGCGGGCAACATTGCAGGGGCCGTTCGGTCCATGCGGGAGATGAACCCGCTGGCCGAGGTCTGCGGGCACGTCTGCCCGGCGGAGACCTTCTGCCAGAAGAACTGCAACCGTCTGGAATACACGGACCGGCCCGTTAGGATCTCGGCCCTCCACGCCTGGGCCTGCGGACACGTCTCCAGGACCGCGGGCTGGGACCGGTTCGTGCCGGCGCAAAGCGGGCGCCGCGTGGCGGTGGTGGGCGCCGGGCCCGCGGGCCTTTCCTGCGCACACTTCCTGGCCCGCCTGGGGGTCCGCGTGGAGATCATGGAAAAATCCGACCGGCCCGGGGGGATGCTTGCACACGCCCTGCCCCCGTTCCGGCTCTCCGAGGAGGTCGTAAACCGGGAGATCGACGGCCTGCGGCTTCCCGGGATGCGCTTCCGTTTCGGACAGGCCCTGGGCCGGGAGATCACGGTTTCCGGCCTGGCCGAGGACTACGACGCCGTTTTCCTGGCCCCGGGGCTGTGGTCCGGCCGGAAGATAAGGAAAAACGGCGGCGGGAAGGCGAAAACAACCGATGCGCTCCGGTTTCTCTGCTCCTGCCGGAAGAACGGAAAGGCAAAGGTGCCCGGCCGCGTCCTCGTGATCGGTGGGGGGAGCGTGGCCGCGGACGCCGCGCTGGCCGCAAAACATTCCGGGGCCAAAACGGTGAGCCTGGCCTGCCTGGAACAGGAAGCGGGGATGCCCGCCCTCCCCTCCGAGGTGCGGGAACTGAAGAAGCAGGGCGTCGCTGTGCACTGCGGATGGGGGCCCGGGGAATTCCTATCCCCCGGGAAGCTGGCCCTGGTCGCCTGCACCTCCGTGCTGGATGAGCAGGGCCGGTTCCGTCCCGTCTACGACCGTTCCCGGTCCCGGGAGCTGCCGTTCGACCTGCTGATCTGGGCCGTGGGGCAGGAGATGGAGCCCGCCCTGGCCCGGCACCTGAAAAAGGAGTTCGGCGGAAAGGGCCTGCCCCGGGTGAACCCGGAGACCCTGGAAGTGGAAGGCCGCCCCGGGGTCTACGCGGGAGGGGACATCGTGCGGGGCGCGGGGACGGTGGTCGAGGCCGTGGCCGACGGCCGCAAGGCCGCCATGGGCATATACGCACGGCTGAAATCCCGCCCGCCCCCCCCCGGCAGAAGGAGGGACCATGAACCGGAACTATGATGTCGTAATCATAGGAGGCGGCATCGCGGGCCTCTCGACCGGCCTCTACCTGCAGAAAATGGGGAAACGCTCTCTCGTCCTGGAGCACGGGAAGCAGGTGGGCGGCAACATGTCCGGCATCTGGCGCAAGGGCTTCTACTTCGACTGCGGGGACCAG
>CAYTRL010000421.1:0-5346 GCA_964439795.1 uncultured Thermodesulfobacteriota bacterium | reverse complement strand
GGAAAAGCTTCGAAGCGGTTTCTGCCGAGGACGTCATCACGGTTCCGGCCCAGAAACCTTTCGGCGGCCCGGTTGAAACAGGTAACGACAAGTTGAGTGTCCAGGGAAAAAAACCCGTCACTGAACCAGTCCGTGAACTCCGGGTCGAGAACAGAGGGTACGGGTTTTTGGAGCGTGGGGGCCTCCGGGGTCTCGGTCATGGGGCTTATATCTCCAAGGGTGAGTCAGGGGGGCATGAAGGTGCTTCCGAACGCGAAAAGAACTGGGGGGGGACGAAACACCGTCGCCTGATTCGACCATAGCACATCCCGGGGCGAAAGCCATTCAGAAAAAACATTGCAGCAAGGGGACACGATGTTCGGGGCCCCGCAGGCTTTTTCCGGACGGAAACGTTCTCCTATTCGAAGGCGGTTGCCTCGCTGATGTAGTCCGGATCGGTCATCACGTTCAGGCAGGCGGGCTGCCCGGACTGAAAGGCGCGCTCCAGGGCCGGAAGGATCTGATCCGGCTCGGTTACAAGCTCCCCATAACCCCCGAGGGCCTTCACGACCTCGTCATACCGCGTGGGTCCCAGGAGCGTGGCCACGTAGTTCCCCTTTCCGTATTTCAGTTCCTGGAAATGCTTGCACATTCCCCAGGCCTGGTCGTTGGCCACCACGGTAACAAAGGGGAGTTTGTTTCTCACCGCGGTGTCGAACTCCATGGCGTTGAAACCAAACGATCCGTCGCCGCTCACCACGAGGACCTTCTTCTCAGGGCAGGCAACCTTTGCCCCGAGCCCATAGGGGATCCCGATCCCCAGGTCGCCCAGCGGGGAGTGACTCAGCAGGGAACCGTAGCCGTGGGCATCGAGCACGCAGGAGGCGGTCACGGAGATTTCTCCGCCGTCGCACAGGACGATGGCCTCGTTGCCCAGGAACTGGCGGATGTCATGGACGAGTCGGAACGGGTGGATGGGGACCGAAGCGCTCGTTAACAGGGGCTTCATCTCCTGGAAGCGGGATTCCTGGAACTCCCGGAGCATCTGGAGCCAATCGGAGCATTCTTCCTTTCCCCCGGAGCCGCTCCGCATCTGCCCGAGCACTTCACGGATGTCTCCCACGATACCCACATCCACCGGCCTGTTCCGGCCGATCTCTGACGGATCGATGTCCACCTGGATGACGCGGGCGTCTTCGCCGATCAGGTTGCCGTACGCAAGAAACTTGTTGAACCTCGTGCCGAGCACCAGCGCGCAGTCTGTCATGCTCAGGGCGATGGCTGCCGGGGAAAGGGAGATGGGCAGATAGGAACCAAAGCTCATGGGGTGGCTGTCCGGCAGAACGCCCCGGCCGGCATTGCAACTCAGGACGGGGATGTTCATCGCCTCCGCAAAATGCAGAAGCTCCTGTCCCGCCCGGGACAGACAGGCGCCGCTTCCCGCCACGATCAGGGGCCTTTCCGCCCCCGCCAGCAGTTCCAGCGCCTGATCGATCCGGTTTGGATCGCCGTTCACCCTTGCATCGGTCCTGTATTGTTCCTGGAACGGGACCTCCGATTCCTCCATTTCCGAGAACAGGATATCCGAAGGGATTTCCAGGAACACGGGGCCGGGCTTGCCGCTGTACAGCTCCCGAAAGGCCATGGCCATGTATTCCGGGATCCTGTCGAGCGAGTGGACCGTCCTGGCCCACTTGGTCACCGGGCGCAGGATCGAGAGCTGGTCCAGATCCTGCTCCACACCCCGGTCGTTTTCCGACAGGGGGCTGGTGGCGCACAGGCTCAGGACCGGGCTCCCGGCCAGATAAGCGTTGGCGATCCCGGTGAGGTGGTTGGTGACGCCGGGGCCGGCCGTCACGCACACCACACCCGGTTTCCCCTTGACAAAGCTGTAGGCACAGGCTGCATGCGCTGCGGCCTCTTCGTGTCGGGTGTCCACCAGGCGGATCCCGCCCTCCTGGCATGACCGGAGGATAGGCTCCACGTGGGCGCCGTGAAGGCAGAAGACGTCTTCCATGCCTTCGTTGCGCAGACAGCGGACGACAAGGTCCCCTCCGGTCACTTGTGCCATGGTCTTTCCTCCTTGCTCTCCGGGTCAACGAGGATCTTCACATCCGTTTCCGGATGTAAAAGCCGCTTGCAGGCTTCATCGATTCCGGCCATCGGAATGATGTCCGTGATCAGCGCTTCGTACGGGACCTCCCCCTTTTCGATCAACTCCATGGCCGTGAAGAACTCGTGGTAGTATCCCATGCTTCCTTTCAGCGTGATTTCATTGGCCACGAACATCAGGGGGCTCAAGGTTGCTTCGCCGAGATGGATGCCAAGCACCACGATCTGGCCTCCCTTCCGTGTAATCCATTGCGCGGTCTGGATCGTTTCCGGAATGCCCACGCAGTCGAAGACGATATCCACCCCGATACCGCCGGTCCCCTGCCGGACGCGTTCCGTAACGTTCTGCTCATCCGGGGAAAAGGGTTCGTATGCTCCCATCTCCCGCGCCAGGGCCAGCCTCGCGGCCACCTTGTCCGTGGCAAAGATCCTTCCGGCGCCCCCCAGGGACGCTGCCCGGATCGTGAGAAGACCGATGGGACCGCAACCGAGTACGGCCACACGGTCTCCCACCATCATTCCGGAAATTTTCAGGGCGTGCAGACAGACGGCAAGGGGTTCGATGAGGGGGGCCGCCTTGTCCGGAAGAGAGTCGGGGAGCGGGATCACCGTCCGGGCATCTCGTTTTACGAATTCGGCAAAGGCGCCCGGCTTGGTGCCGACCACGCCTTCCATGAGGGCCGGGCAGAGATGCATCTCTCCCCTCGCGCACCAGAAGCATGTCCCGCATGGAGGGTCGAACGGCATGGAGGTGACCCGCTGTCCCGGGGAAAACGCTTCCGCACCTTCTCCCATTTCGTGGACGGTTCCCACGAACTCGTGTCCGAGGATCGTGTCCGCAGGGTTTCCGCTCTCGTAGTAGTGAAGCTCGGACCCGCAGATTCCGCAGTACTTCACCTTTATGACGACCTCGCCGGGGCCTGCTTTCGGCGCAGGGACGTCCTCTACGCGGACCGCCAGGGGGCCTTTCAGAACCGCTGCCTTCATCGGATCCACCTCTTTTCCGGGAAGTATAGAGAAAGGTTTCAGGTATGGTCAAGCGGAAAGAGAAGGCAAACGGATCCGGAGGAGGAGCGACGCCCGGAGACTGCAAAGACGGGCACGATGAGGATACCGTTTGGGCGGAACCCTCGGATGTGTGCGGCAGAGAGGAAGAGGGTGTACAGCAGCGGCGGTTTATGCCCCTGGCGGGTCAGAACATGACACCGAACGAGACACCGTAGGCAAGACTGGCATGCCCTTCCACGATATCGGTGTACACAGTGGGGGTGATCGAAAAAGCGCCGATATGAAAATCGTATCCGGTGCCCACCCGTACCAGGAAGTGGGCTTCGGATTCGACGATCAGTGCGCCGGGAGCGGCGAAGAATTTCAATCCGGCTACAGGGTGTACAAAAACGGGGACGCCGCAGAGCACCTCTTTGTGTTCGGCAAAGACCGCCTCGCCGAAGATGCCGATTCCTAACAGGCGGTGCAGAAGGGGGAGGCGGAACTCGTACTCGCCGCCCAGGGTGAAGTCAGTGGAGGAATGATCGAAATTCGTTGTTCCGCCCACGAAGAGTGCCGCATGGTGATCTTTCTCGTGATGGTCCTCGGCAAGCGTGTCCCCGTGGCCGGAGGCAGCGCTTTCATCGGCAAGAACAGGAGTCGCCACCAAAGCCAGGGGCAGCAGAAAAAGCATCCATTTCATAGGTTCTTCCCTCTTCTTTACACGTATTCGATCCATGTTGTCGGAACCGGAAGGGCCGGGAAGAAGAGCTACTCTAGGTTCCGGGTGGGGAAATGTCAATCGGGGGATCCGATCGTCTCGTCAAATGGCCATGTCGTGAGGACTTCTCCCGAGGGGGCAGAAGGTCTCCCAGCCCATGAGGGCAGCGGGGCCCTGGACGGTGACGCCGATGGAGTTGAAAGCCAAGTGCTGATTGCTGAACGCTCGCGGCATTGCCGCGTTACGCAAACAGCAGCAGGCTCAATGCCATAACCGCCATCCCCACGATGAGCCCGTAGATGGCAAGATGGTGCTCGCCGTACTTTTCCGCTGTGGGCAGCAGTTCGTCCAGGGAGATGAAGACCATGATCCCCGCTACGCCGGCAAAGACGAGCCCGAACATGGCGTCGCTGAAGAACCGGAGCAGGAAAAAATAGCCGAGCAGGGCGCCCACCGGTTCGGAGAGCCCGGAGAGGAAGGAGAGGGTGAACGCACGCTTCTTGCTGCCCGTGGCGTAGTATATGGGTACCGAGACGGCGATACCCTCGGGGATGTTGTGGATCGCGATGGCCACGGCGATGCTGATTCCCAGGGCGGGGTCCTTGAGCGCCCCGGTGAACGTGGCCAGGCCTTCTGGAAAGTTGTGGATCCCGATGGCCAGGGCGGAGAACATGCCCATGCGAAGCAGCGCTCCCTTTCGGGCGGCTTCCCCCCTGTCCTCCATCTCCTCGACCTTGCGCGGCTCGTGGGGGTTCTCGAAGGAGGGAACCAGGCGGTCTATGAGCCCGATGAACAGCATGCCCGCGAAGAACGCGAGGGTGGTGTACCAGTACCCCCGGGTGTCCCCGTACATCAGGACCAGGGAGTCCCTGGCCTTGACAAAGATCTCGATCATGGACACGTAGATCATGACCCCGGCGGAAAACCCCAGGGCCATGGAGAGGAAGCGCGTGTTGGTTTTCTTGGCGAAAAAAGCGATGGCGCTTCCCACGCCGGTGGCCAACCCGGCGAACAGGGTCAGTCCGAAGGCAAACGCTACAGGATGTGTTTCCATGCGGAATTCCACTTTGGGATGAAGTGGATGGGGACAAAGATCTTTGTCAATAAGGATGTTGCATAAATACCTGATATCACGATGGAAAAAGCGGTGTCAATCCGGCTCCTCCAGAAGCCGGGTAAGCCCTTCCCGAAGGGTTGCTTCTCCGGACGAGCATCCGCAGATCAGAAGAATCCCCGCCACCGCCAGGAGAAAAACTTGCGCCTTTCCGGTGAACATCCTTCCGCCTCCGTTCCGGCAATTCGAAGGGTGCAGGATTGTATGGATCATCTCTATCATAGCCCGTGAACGAGGGCAAAACCGGAAGTGAGTCATTGCGGGTAGGATGCACCCACGGACGATGCTACAATGCTATATACTCTTTTTACCTCAGTTTTTTATCCTTGGAGGTACGTGAAAAGAAAACGGCCCGTCTCTTCTGGCTTCCGCTGAACGAACAGGGGTTGCATTCGAAGAGCAAGGCCCATTTTCTTGAGCTTACAGTTACAAA
>CAYTRL010000420.1:1741-5352 GCA_964439795.1 uncultured Thermodesulfobacteriota bacterium | reverse complement strand
CCCCGAGTGGGGGGGCGGCCGGGGGGGGGGGCCCCCCTCGGCCGGGTATTTCGACTGGAAGGAGGCCATACGGAAGCCCCTGAAGAAAGCGCTTCCACCGGACTGGATCGAAGAATATCGAAGGATGCGGGACGACCCCCGGGTCCGTGCAGCGTGGAAGGGGGCCCGAACCTCGGCCCGGGCCCTCCGTGCCGGTCTCGGAAAGATTCGCCGGTTCCGGGTCCGGGGGTTCATTGCCCGGTACTGGGAAGACTTCGATGTCTGGAAGAATATCCAGATCACCATGAAGGTCCTGGGGCCGCACTTCCTGGAACTCCTGGAAAGGGAACAGCCGGACGGAATCGTGGCCCATCTCTCGCTGGCAAACTCCATCGCCCTGAGAACGGGTCCTGAGCGGGGAATCTTCACGGCGGTCTGTATGCACAATACGCTCAGGGACCACCAGACCAAGGTGGAATACAGAGAAAGCCCCCTGGACCGTGCGGATGTGGTTGTCACGGTTTCCCATGCCATCGCCCGGATCTTCCGCAGGAGATGGGAACCCGGAAAGATCCGCACGATCTACAACCCCCACGATCTGGGACATGTGCGCCGGATGGCGGGGGAGGCGGTCCGGCACCCCTGGTTTTCCCGGAAGGAACTGCCGGTGGTGGTGGGAATGGGCCGGCTCTGCCGGCAGAAGAATTTTCCGCTTCTCGTGGAAGCGGTCTCCCGGCTGAACCGGGAAGAGGGGGTTCCCGTTCGCCTGGCTGTTTTCGGCGATGGACCGCACCGGGAACGGTTGATGCGGCGGATCCGGAAACACGGCCTCCAGGACCGGATCCAACTCATGGGATGGGAGGCCAATCCTTTTCGCTACCTGGCCCGCGCCGACCTGTTCGTGTTGAGTTCCGACTGGGAGGGGCTGCCCAACACCCTGATCGAGGCCATGGCCTGCGGTGTTCCCGTGATCAGTACGGACTGCGAAAGCGGGCCCTCGGAGATCCTGCAGGACGGGGCCTGCGGCGTCCTGGTCCCCCGGGGAGATGCAAAAGGCCTTGCCGCGGCGATCCGGGACCTTCTGATAAACCCGGAAAAGGCGCGGGAACTGGGCAGGCGGGGGCAGTCACGGGCCGGGGCGTTCGACGTCTCTGTTTGTGTTTCGGAGTACGAGCGGCTCATCCTGGAGGGCGTGGAGGAAAAACGCAGGGCCGCCCGCTCCGTTTTCCCTCCCCTGGATTCCTGAGTGGCTGCGGGGTGTGGCGTATGCACGAAGAAGACACCGGACACCGAACGGGAGAGGAGGGGGCGGACACGGACCCCTCCGCCCGGCGCGTTCTGGCTTTGTGCACCCGGAAAGAGACGGACTTCCGGTCCCTGCGGACGCTTCTCCAACAGGGGTTTCCAAACGCGCGCGTGACCTATCTGCTCCCGGACACCTATTCCGGGGAGGTCGCCCTTTATCCGGAAACCGCGGGGGTCCATGCCTACGGGGAGGGCGGCAGCGAGACGTGGACCGGGAAGGTCCGCTCCGTCCTGTCCCTTGGCCGGGGCGTTTACCCGGTGGGCATCTGTCCGTTCGACCCCTCCGATGCACACCGCTACTACGGGCTTCTCCTGCTTCTGTCGTTTCTCCGGGTGCGTCGGCGCATGCTGCTGGCACCCCGTGGAGGCACCCGGGACATGGGAAGGGCCGCCATCCTGGTGCTGATACTTCGCTGTGGTGCCGGGGAGGTCCGGGAAGCGTGTGCACCCAGGGTTCACCGCCTGGTGGACCGCTTTATGAAATGCGTCCGGAGTTTCCAGGAGCGGGTGGGAGACCGGTTCGACGCCCCCGCCTGGTTCTTCCTGGTCTTTCTGGCGAGGGTGCGCCGGGCCGTCCGGCGGTGTGCCCGGTCGAGCGCCCGGACCCGCCCGCAGGGACGTGAAGGTTATGAAGCGGGGTCGTCTCCGAAGGTGGCCCACTTCATCTCCTCCCTGGAGATGGGAGGGGTTCAACGGCAGTTTTACACCTTCCTTGCCGGAACGCGCTCCCGGCTTCCCTGTGACACGGTTTTTGTTTTCCAGCCGGTGGGGAACCGCTTCGAGAAGGGTTTTCTGGACATGGGGATCTCCATCGTACGCGTGCTGAAGCGGGTGGAGGACAGCGATCTCACGGGAACGGAGCGGTTTTTCTGGCGGCATTTTCCCCTGACCCTGTCTACCCTCCGACTCCGCTCCCTGCTGAAAGGGTTGGAGGGGGTCACGCTGGTTCATAACTGGGAATTCACAGCCAACGTGATCGGTTCGGTGGCCGCGGGGTTGGCGGGGGTCCCGGGGGTGGTGTCCTCGGTGCGAAACATGCGTCTCTGGAAAGAGACCTGGCACGGCAAGGGGTGGGGACGGACGGCGGATCGATGGACGGCCGGACTGAACGACTGCATTGTGGTGAATGCGGAGGCGGTGAAGGAAGACTACCGGTCCTGGGCAAGGGTGCCGGGGAGCCGGATGCGCGTCATCCACAACGGGCTGGACCCGGAATCTCTGCCGGAGCCGGATCCCGGGGAGGTTGCCAGGATCCGTGAGGGACTGGGGTGGAAAGCGGAAACAACGGTCATCGGCTGGGCGGGGAGGCTTGTGCCGCAGAAGGATCCGGAGCTCTTTCTGGAGGTGGCCGGGGTTCTGGCGGGGAAATATCCGGAAACGCGTTTCCTGGTGCTGGGGGACGGCCCGCTGATGCCGCGTCTGCTGGCTCTTCGCGAACAACGGGGCCTCGATGATGTGGTTCGTTTTCACGGGGCCCGCCTGGACGCCCGCCGGTGGATGAACGCCTTTGATCTGCTGTTGCTCACCAGTCTGTTCGAAGGCATGCCCAACGTGCTCATTGAGGCCCAGATGATGGGCATCCCCTGCGTCACCACCGATGCGGGGGGTGCGGCGGAAGTGGTCCTGAACGGGCGTACCGGGGTTGTGGCGCCGGTGAAGGATGCGGGGGCCCTGGTGGAGGGGTGCTGTCGCATTCTGGAGGACCCCCGCCTGCGCGAGCGGTTCGTCGAGGCCGGCCGTCAGCGGGCCCGGGAGAGGTTCCATGCAGGACGCATGCTGGAGGAGACGCTCCGGATGTATGACGATCTCTCCCGGGATGTGCGCTCTGCATGATGCCGTGGTCACAGGGCTTGTACCGATGGCGCTTTCGGGGACGCCCTGCTAAGGTGGTTTTCATGGAAAGAACGATTTACAGCTGCCGGTTCATCGAAACAGGCCTGGTCTTCGCGGTGGACAAGCTGCTCCTGTGCTGCATCACCAACCACGGGCGAGGGTGTCCCAGCGTCTGCGACTTTCAGGGCGGCGATCTGCCCGTGGAGCGGATCCTTTCCGCCCGGGAGGACGTTCGCCGGGAAAACCAGAAAAAACGGCACCATCCGCTTTGTGAGGGATGCGGATATCTCGTTCGGAAGCAGTGGGAAAAACAGGAATACCCGTTCAGCCATCTGACCATCGCCCACTTCACGAAATGCAACCTGGCGTGTTCCTACTGCTACGTGGTCCGGGACGGGTTCCACGAAGACCCTCCCGAAATCTATGACCTGTATCCGCTGCTGGAATCCCTGGTAAAAAAGCGCCTGCTCTCCCCCGGGGGGCGTGTGCTGTGG
>CAYTRL010000420.1:0-1731 GCA_964439795.1 uncultured Thermodesulfobacteriota bacterium | reverse complement strand
AACCTGTCCTGTTCAAAGATTTCAAGCGCTGTATCAAACTCCTGTTCGACTACGGGGTCAACCAGGAGGTCCCCAGCAATGCAACGGTCTTTTCGGAGGTCATCCGGGAGGGACTCCTCCAGGGGAGGGTCAGCCTGACCTGCAGCGTAGATGCGGGCACGAGGGAGACGTTCAAAAGGATCAAAAAGCGGGACCTGTTTGATCGGGTCTGGCGGAACCTGGGTGCCTACGCGGAAACCGGGGGTGCGGTGGCGGCGAAGTTCATCGTCACACAACAGAATTGTCACGAAGTGACGGAATTTCTGGACCGGGCCCAGGCCGCCGGTGTACGGGACATTATCTACGAGGTGGATTTCCACGAACTGGACCAGCCCGACGAAGTGATCGATGCCGTGGCGCTGCTGATTCATGAGTGCACCGTCCGCAGCGGTCTCCATGTCTTCGAAGCCTCGGGCGGTGTGGCGTCCTTTGGTGAGGAGCTGCGTGCGAGGATCATCCGAAGCCTGGACAGCCGGATTGTCTGGGAAGAGTTCCTGACGAAGCAAAAGGAGCTGGATCAGCTCCGGGAGGAACACGACATCCTCCGGAAAGCGCACGGCTACCTTCAAGGCGCCTTCGATGACGTACAGGATTCCCGCGCGGTGCGCTTTGCACGGGAGTTGGCGAAGTATCCCCGTCTGACAAGGCTGGCGAAGAAGGGCTTTGCCTTTCTGGAAAGAGCTTCCGGGTTCATCCGACCGGGAAACGGATCACGAAGTTCGTGAAATTCGATCAGTGCCTATGGATGCTCTGGGAAAAAACAGGATCAAAGTCCTCTTCACGATCTACGGCCTGGACGGCGGGGGTGCGGAACGAGTCGTCGTTACCCTTGTGAACCATCTGGACAGAAACCGTTTCCAGCCCATGCTGGCCCTGCTGCACGAAGGGGGGAGGTGCCGTGAAGAGGTCCGGCCGGACGTCCGGGTGTTCGATCTCTACCGGGAACTGTCTTTGAGGGGAAGAAAACCCCCGGCTCGGACCTCTGCAGAAGGGGAGGAAAAAACGGAACGGCGGGGGATCCGGGAAGCCGTGGGTGGTTATCTCTGGGCCGACCGGAACAAAACGCTCCTTCCCGGTCCGCTGGAGGACCTGGGAATATGGATGAACACCCGGCACCATGCCCGGCGTCTGCAGCCCGTTTTCGATGCACTTCTTTGCCAGGAACAGCCCGATGCGGTCCTTTCCCATCTCCTCCTGGCCAATACACTGGCCCTGAATTCGGGGGCCTGCGCCGACATCTTTACGGCTGTTTGCCTGCACAATACTCCCACGGACAACCAGGCAAGGGTGGAATACAAACGAAGTCCGCTGGAAAGAGCGGACGCGGTCGTTACGGTTTCAACCGCCATCGGCCGGATGCTTAAGGAAAAGCACGGGGGCGCAAAGGTCCGCGTCATCCACAACCCTCATGACCTCCGCCATATTCAGGAGCTTTCAAGAGAACCGGTGTCCCATCCCTGGTTTGTCCACAAGGAAATGCCGGTTATTGCGGGCATCGGCCGGCTTTGTACCCAGAAGAATTTCGCGCTTCTCCTGGAAGCGGTGAGCGCCATCAACCGGAAACGTGAGGTTCCCGTGCGGCTGGTGATTTTTGGGGAGGGCCCGGAGAGAAGCCGTCTGGCTCGTTTGATCCGGAAACGAGGGCAGCAGGACCGTATCCTCCTCATGGGATGGGTGCCGAACCCCTTTCAG
>CAYTRL010000419.1:0-5361 GCA_964439795.1 uncultured Thermodesulfobacteriota bacterium | reverse complement strand
GATCTCCATCCTTGACCAGGGCTGCGGGATGCCTGCCAGTCAGCTGCCGAATATCTTCGATCCGTTTTTTTCCACGAAAGAAAAAGGACGGGGGCTGGGTCTGGCAACCACTTTTTCCATCATCAACCGCCACGGAGGCCACGTGCACGTGGAATCCGAGGTGGGGACCGGGACGACCTTCAACGTGTTCCTCCCTGCCTCGTCCAAAGCATCCCCCCCGGAGTCAGCGGCCTCCAGGCTCCCCAAGAGGGGACGTGGTAGGATCCTCCTGGTGGACGATGACAAGATCGTCACAACTTCCGGACGAGAGGTTTTGAAACGGCTAGGATATGAACCGGAAACAGCAAGAGACGGAAGCGAAGGGGTCGATCTGTATCGTGCGGCAAAGGAAGAGGGCCGCCCCTATCGGGCCGTCATCATGGACCTTACCATCCCCGGAGGTATGGGAGGCAAGGAAGCCGCCCGTGAAATCCTGCGCGTGGACCCCCGGGCCAGGCTGATCGTCTCCAGCGGCTACTCCGGCGCGCCGGTAATGTCCGAATTCAGGAAACACGGTTTCTGCGCGGTTCTCCCGAAACCTTACGGCATTCAAGACCTCAGCTCTACCCTGCTCGAGGTCCTCTCGGGCATGGACGGGTAACCCGGGCTCTTTCTTCCCGTTGCATTTCACCCCCCGGGTACATTATGATACGTCCATCCATGAACAGAGCCGGCACGACCGGAACGAGGTTTTCCACCGCAAGGATCCAGGGCGTGCACCCCATGTCATCCATCTTCACCGGAAGCGATCCATCATGAAGATTCAACGAACCGGTTCCCTGCTTCTGATCCTGATATTGTGTTTCACCGGTGCCGGACTTGCCCAGAAGACGCCTGCCGGGGAGGCACCGGATCTGCGCCTTCGCTACGAGATCGAGCCCGAGGTAACCACCAGGAAGTATCACAACCGCACAGAGCAGGAGTATCGGCTCAACGAGAACCTGTACATGATCCGGACGGATCCGGAAAAGGGGTCCCCCTATTACCTGGTGGACACCCATGGAACCGGTGAACTGGAATACCGTCGCAACGCCGCTCAGTTGGACATCCAGGTACCCAACTGGGTACTGCACCGCTGGTAGCCCGGCGGTACTCAACGCGAAGATCTTTTTTAGGAACCGGGGAGTTCCCTGACAAGAACAGACAGATAGATTTGAGGGTGAGATATGTCCGTGATTCGTGCATCCGTATCCATTCTTGTTTTCATGGTTCTGGCCGCATCCGTCCCGGCGGGAGCCGGCACCCTGGACGATGTGAAAGAGAGGGGCTATATCCGCTGCGGTGTGAGCACCGGACTGCCCGGATTCTCCATGCAGGACGGAGCGGGGACCTGGCAGGGGCTGGACGTGGATATGTGCCGGGCTGTGGCGGCGGCGGTTCTCGGTGATGCGGACAAGGTCCGTTACACCCCCCTTACAGTCGAGACCCGCCTGGAAGCACTCCGGGAGGGGGATATCGACATCCTGTCTCACAACACCACCTGGACCATGGAACGCGACACCACGCTGGGCCTGGACTGCGCCGGCATCAACTATTACGACGGCCAGGGGTTCATGACGCGCAGGGGCCTGGGGGTCCGGAGCGCCCTGGCGCTGGACGGCGCCACGGTTTGCGTTCTGGAGGGAACCACGAGCGATCAGAACCTGAAGGATTACTTTACGATCCATCGGATGCGGCACAAGGCGCTCCCGTTGAAGACGCCCGAGGAAACGGTGCGTGCCTACGAGGCGGGACGATGCAGCGTGTTGACCAGTGATCAGTCACAGCTCTACGCGCTTCGCTCCCAATTGGCCAACCCCGGAGATTCGATCATCCTGCCCGAAGTCATCTCCAAGGAACCCCTGGGCCCCTACGTCCGGGAGGGGGACGACGCCTGGTTCGACACAGTCCGGTGGAGCCTGTACACCATGATCAACGCGGAAGAGGCCGAGGTGCACTCTAAAAACGTGGAACGGATCCGGAAGAAGTCGAAAAACCCGGACATCCGCCGCCTGCTGGGCCTGGAGGGAAACACCGGGGGCCACCTGGAACTGCACAAGGACTGGGCCGTGAACATCATCCAACAGGTGGGAAACTACGGCGAGTCTTTTGACCGAAACGTGGGCACCGGGTCCCCTCTGGGGATCAAGCGGGGCCTGAACGCCCTCTGGAAGGACGGAGGCCTGCAGTACGCACCCCCGGCCCGCTGAACCGCCCTCCCCCACGCTCACCCGCAATGAAATAAGGTCGGTAACTCCTGGGCGAACCGAAATGCCGGGGTTTACCGCTCAGGGGTGCGCACCTGGAAAAGTGTTCCGGGCTCAGTCGTCAACGTCATGCAGGGTCTGGCGGAAGATCATGCGCAGTCCGGCGGGCACCCGCTGCACCTGGAGGCGGGCCGCTCCCCACCGCTGAAACTCTCGGAGCATGTCGTCGGAAAACCTTTCAACGGAATCCCGCCCCAGCTGGTTTCCCAGCATCCGCAACGCGCCGTGAGGTTCCAGCTCCCCGCCCACGAGGAAGCCCGGGGAAAGGGTCTCGGATGCCTGTGTCTCCAGCATGTTTCGCGCCTCGGCCAGCGCCGCCCGGCTGGTGGCCAGGATCATCGCCCCGCGACGCAGGGCCACGTAGAACCGGTGTCCCGCAAACACCACCGACGAAAGCTGTTCCGCCTCTTTGCGGCGAAACCGCTTCATCCCGTCGCGCATCACATCGCCCATCACGTCCACCAGACGTCCGGCGATCTGTGCCGGCAGGTTCTGCCCCAGCATCTCCAGCACCAGGAACGCGTCGATGAAGGAGAGCGGATGGATTTCCGCCGCGGCCTCCGACTCCAGGGGGAACGGTCGTAGACCGCAAATGCCCAGGGCGGCCATGCCGTTGGCCCGTCCCTCACTGTCGGTCCGTTTCAGCAGGTCTCCCCACTGACCCGTGATCCGATCCAGGGCGTTGGCCACAACAGGGAGTGTCCGGGCGAACAGCGTCCAATCCAGAACCGTCAGGGCCCAGACCGGGCAGTGCTTCCGCAGGGCGCGGGGCCCGATCACGCACTGGCTCCCCCTTCCGACCATGTTTTCCAGCGCATCGAGCCAGGTCCCCTCGACAAAGGCCAGCCCTTCCAGCCGCAGTTCATCCCGGTCCATGGAAACCCCCATGGCCGCGCCGTGGACGTGGATCATGGCATCCAGCATGCTTCCGGCGCGGCCCGCCAACTCCGACCACCGTTTCAACACGTCCTTCCAGACCTCCGGGTCCGGACCGAGCATGGAGACGGCTTCCTCCCCCATCCAGACAGCAAGGTCCCCCTGTAGCCCGCGCGGGCCCGCGGCCTGTCGAAACGTCTTCCGGACCGCCAGCGACTCCCGGGGTGTCCCGGACACCAGGTCTGCCAGGACCGAAGACGCCGAAGCGTTGACCTCCGGGCCGAATAGTGCGTAGAGCCAGGGAGGACGCCGGGCAAAGGCCACGTTCCACCCCTCGTCGATCACACCCCACCCGGCCTCCGCCGCCCCCGGAACCTTCAGCACCCGGATGCGTCGCCGTACCGCCTTCTGGAGGGCTTCTCTGAATTTTTTCGGAGAACGCACCGCCGCAACCAGGCACACGGCCTGTTCTGCATGAAAGAGGGCCAGGCCCGGTGAGGCTGACAGACCGACGCGTCCCGGGTTCAGCGGATCGAACCCCGCCCGGCCCAGGGGACCGAGCAGGCTGCCCATGATGTCTTCCTCCCCGCTGTCGGCGGCGAAGCGGCGAAGTATTTTCATGAATGAACTTCGCCAGGTGGTGTTCCCCGCAGAAAAAGGCCCTCCGAGAAACAGCACCAGGGGAACGTTGCCGGGAAGCGCCTCCGCCACGCTCTTCGGTGCACCACGCTTGGAAGGGAGTCTGTCCATAAAAGGCACCTTGTCTTCTTTCCTCAGGGGGACGCGGATCTCACCATGCCGTTCTGCCCGAAACAAGGGTTCATTGTAGGGTGCCCGGAAAAGATCTTCAATCCCCAAACCGTTGATCACCCTTGTACAGTCCTCGGATCAACCCCTTGAAAAACCATCCCCTGAGGGAATAGAGTGATGGGATCTGTTCCGTTTCTCCCACGACAGGCTCTACGGATTTCCGGCATGCGCATTCTGTTTCCATCCATGACTCTATGGGTCTTTCTAACCACGGCGACCTTTCTTTCCGGTTGCGGTACCATGAGCAACGGTCGTTATTGGGGGCAGGATGCCTGGACCGGGCTCAGCTGGGAAAAAACCGGGGTCGCTGCATACAACGCCCTCATGGACCTTCAGACCCTGGTCCCGGCCGCGGGTGCCCTGATCTTTTGCATCAACGACTTTGACCAGGAAACCAGCGACTGGGCCGTGCGGGAGCGGCCGATCTTCCAGACGCAGGATGCAGCGATCACCTTCAGTCACGTGGGACAGTACACCCTTGTGGCGGAACCGTTCGTGGCCGCGTTTTTCACACCCGGCGGTGAGGAAAGACAGGACTGGTGGGTCTACAAGGCCAAGGGACTGTCCGTGGACGCGGCCGCCACAGGGGTCTCGGCCGGAATGACCCCGCTGCTGAAGGAGACAACCCATCGCCTTCGTCCCAAGGGCGTGGGGGAGAACAGCTTTCCTTCCGGACACACCTCCGCTTCATTCGCAGGGGCCACCCTGGCCAACAATACCCTGAACTGCATCCCGATGAACCCTGTCTTGAGGCGCTCCGTTCAATCCTTCAACCTCCTGATGGCCACGGCCGTGGGCTGGGCGCGTATTGAAGCCGGCGAGCACTTCCCTACGGACGTGCTGGCCGGGGCCGCCATCGGCCATTTTCTCAGCCGCTTCGTTTACGGTACGTTTTCAGGGCTCCCCGAGGAAACGCAGTTCGGGCTGGTCGTTCTCCCCCTGAAACGGGGCGGGGTCGTTTCCGGACTGTCCGTGCGGTATTGAGCGTACGTTATTTCCCGCACCTGAACGCCGGCGGGATCGATCCGCTCATCCAGAATTCGGACACGACACGATCGGAATCTCCTATGTAAAAAAGAAATTGTTGTCAACATAAAGTTTTTTTCCCATCCTGCCGATCTTATCGAATAGAGAATGAATGGCAGGATGATTCATGCTTAGGATATTCGCAGCGTTGTCATTATTCTTGATCGCAGCGGGGACCGGGCCTGTGCAGGAGGCCTTGGCGTTCCGGGCTTTGCTGCAGGGCCATCAGGACCCTGTCGGCTATCCGACCGAGGACACGGCTCAGGCACGGATGGAGCCACGCCGCGAACAGGCGATTTCCACCCATACGTCCCGGCGGGGCGGGGGGGGGGGGGGGGGGGGGGGGGGGGGCGGGGGGGGGGGG
>CAYTRL010000418.1:0-5379 GCA_964439795.1 uncultured Thermodesulfobacteriota bacterium | reverse complement strand
GGCGGGCCCGGAGGTCGTAGGGGCGGCTGCGGCCCATGAGGCGGCAGAACCGTTCGTAGGCCCGGGGGAAGAAGGTGGTCTCAAAGAGGGCCGTCTCGTCCTCGAAGCTCACGAACTCCATGGGTTCACGCCGGTGGGTGAGCACGGTCTTGCCGGTGACGAACCAGCCCACCATGCGGACCCGGCGGCCCACGTGCCGGGGGAGGTCCCGGGCCGGGACCGGATCAAGGCGGTCGATGAGGTGGCGGTAGAGCTCCAGGGGGTGGCCCGAGACCAGGATGCCCAGGGTCTCCAGCTCGTGCCGCAGGCAGAGCCCGGGGTCGTAGGGAAGGGCCCGGGGCGCCCGGAACCCGCCGGAGAGGGCGTCCGCCGCGTTCTCCGAGCCCGGCGCCCACAGTCCGTCTCCGCAGCCGTCCTCACCCGGGGGGCTCCCGGGTTCATCCCCGTGTTCCCCGTGCGCGCCCCCCGCGGGTTTTCCTGTCCGGACCCTGCCTGCAACCCCGGCCGCTTTCTCCCCGCCCCCGTTTTTTGTGCGGCTTCCCCTTCTCGCCCTGTTTTCCCCGGCCCCGCGTCCAGCCTCCCAGGCCAGCAGCTCCCAGAGCATCTCCGCCCGGGAGCGACCCCGGGCGATGGCGTCCGTGCAGCCCGCCTTGACGAAAATCTTCAGGTCGGACGGGTCCGCGTCCACCCGTGCCAGCAGCCCGGCCAGGGAGCCGAACGGGCCCCGGCGCTCCCGGTCCTCCAGCAACGCCTCCAGGGAGGCCCGGCGCACCCCCTTGAGCTGCATGAGCCCCACCCGCAGGTCCCGGCCGCGGCCCGTGTAGGCCCATGCGCTCCGGTTCACGTCCGGGGGCAGGATCGCCAAGCCCATGCGCCTGGCCTCGGACAGGTAGGCCAGGGTCGTGTAGTACCCGCCCTGGTTGGATATGACGGCGGCCATGAACTCCGCGGGATGGTGCGCCTTCAGGTAGCACGACTTGAAGGAGACCAGGGCGTAGCTGGCCGAGTGGGGCTTGCAGAAGGAGTATCCCTGGAAGCTCAGGATCATGCGCCAGATATCCTCGATGATCCCCGGGGAGACGCCCCGGGCCCGGGCCCCGCTGAGGAACCGTTCCCGGAAGTCCGCCAGGCGGGCGTGCCGGTGCTTCTTGGAGAGGACCTTGCGCAGCCGGTCCGCCTCCGCCGCGTCGAACCCGGCCAGGGCCATGGCCACCCGGGAGACGTCCTCCTGGTAGCAGAGGATGCCGTGGGTCTCCCGGAGGATCTCCCCCAGCAGCGGGTGGAGCGGCTCGTACGGCGCGCCGCGCACCCGCCGCACGTACTCCCGGATGAACTCGTTGGCCGCGGGCCGGATGATGCTGGACTGGACCACCAGGTGGGCGTAGTCCCCCTTGCCGGTCTTCTTCAGGAGCTGGCGCATGGCCGGGCTCTCCACGTAGAAGACCCCCACGGTCTCGCCCCGGGCCAGCATGCCCCGGGTCTTTTCGTCCTCCAGGGGGTTGAGGGTCTCGTAGGAGAGGTGCTCCCCGCCGCGGGCCCGCAGGGCGGCCAGGGTGTCCCGGATCACGGCCAGGGACCGGTTTCCCAAGAGGTCGATCTTCACCAGGCCGGCCTCCTCGGCGCCGTCCTTTTCCCACTGGATGACCGGCACCCCCTTGGCCGCCCGCTCCACCGGGACCCGCTCCGGCAGCGGGTCCGGGGTGATCACCACGCCGCCGCAGTGCACGGACAGGTGCCGGGGGACCCCCTCCAGGCGGCGCGCCCAGCCCAGGACCTCGGGCCAGGGGTGCCGTTGCACCCGTTCCGGCCCCAGGGAAGGGTGGAACGGATCCCCCAGGTGGCTGAACCCGTGGGAGACCTCCCGGATCTCCTCCCCGGGGATGCCGTACACCTTGGCCACCTCCCGCAGGGCGCCCCGGACCCGAAACCCCACGTGGTTGGCCACCATGGCGCACCGTTCCGGCCCGTACTTGTCCAGCACGTAGCTCAGCACCGCGTCCCGCTCGTCCCAGGGGAAGTCCACGTCGATGTCCGGCGGGTCGGCCCGGCCCCGGTTCAGGAACCGCTCGAAGAACAGGTCGTGGGCCAGGGGGTCCACGTGGGTGATTCCCAGGCTGTAGGAGACCAGGCTCGCGGCCGCGGAGCCCCGGCCGCAGGTGATGGGGAACCGCCGCACGATGTCCTGCACCACCAGGAAGTAGGAGGCGAGATGTTTTTCCCGGATGATGTCCAGCTCGTGGGCGAGCCGCTCCCGGACGGGGCGGGTCAGGGTCCCGTACCGGGCGGCCGCGCCCCGGCGGGAGGCCGCTTCCAGCCGGGTGAACGCCTGTCGGCCGGAGAGGTTTTCAAAGGGGGGGAAGACCCAGTCCCCCCACGGGGGTTTTTGCATGGCGCACCGTTCCAGGACCCGACGCATGCCGGCCAGGGCCTCGGGGCAGTGAAGGTAGCGCCGGCGCCAGGCATCCGCGGGCTGGAGCCAGGCCCAGGGCGGGGCCTGCTCCGCGGCCGGGACCCGGTCCAGCTTGCTGTTGAGGCCGATGGCCCGGAGCACCCGGTGAAGCGGGTGGTCGTCCGGGTGGAGAAAGTAGACCGGGGCCACCGCGGCTGGGGGTATCCCGGAGCGGCGGCTGTACCGGAGCAGCTCCCGCTGGGGGCCGAACGGGTACAGGGACACCCAGAGGTCCCCGGGGCCGGAGGCGTGGGACAGGGCGTCCAGGAAGGGGGGCGAGGCGCTCAGCACCACCAGCCCCTCCCGGTCCTCCCGGAGGGCGTCCAGGAGCGAGAAGGCCGGCTTCCGGCCCTTGTGCTGGTGGAACCGGGTCAGGATCCGCGCCAGCCGGCGGTAGCCCCGGGCGTCGGCCGCCAGCAGCCGGGCCGGGGAGGGGGACGCCGGGAGGTGCGCGCCCAGGACGGGCCGGACGCCCTCCTTCCGGGCCGCCTCCCAGAAAGGCAGGGCGCCGTACAGGCCTTCCCGGTCCGTGAGGGCCAGGGCGGGCACGCCGGTCTCCCGGGCGTGACGGCACAGGGCTTCCGGCGAGGCGGTGCCCCACAGAAGGCTGAAGAACGAGTGACACGCCAGCGGTGCGAACGCGTGTTCCTGCATGCTCCGCTCCGGGTGGTACGCAGGGGAAGTGCAGCGGGTGAAAGCCGGGACCCGGGGTGAACCGAGGGGCCGAAAGCTGTCGGTTTCAGGATAGGTGAAAAAAAGGTGAAAGTAAAGGGGGCCGCCCAAAGGTTGAGGTCATGTGAAACGCATCTGCAACGAAGGAGGTTCGCCGTTCCGGCGGCCCGGGTACATGGCTCTGCTCCCCGGAACCAACGGGGTTCATCCCGGCTCCTCAAGGCGCTTTGCAGGAAAGTTCTTTCCCAGGAACCGGATGCAGAAAAGGAAAAGAAGGAGCAGAACTCCGTCGAGCGGCGTGCCTGCCGAATGCTGCTGACTTCCCGGGCCGGCGACGGGCGGCATGCAGCCTCCGCAGAGAACGACCTCGCACACATCCCCCAACCCGTCCCCGTCGGAATCCTCCTGCTCGGGGTTTTTCGAGAACGGACAGTTGTCCCGGTTGTCCTCCACACCGTCGTTGTCGTCGTCCGGGTCACACAGGTCGCCTGCCCCGTCCGCGTCGCTGTCCGCCTGGTCGAAATTGGCATCCAGGGGGCAGGTGTCGCATGCATCCCCGTATCCGTCTCCATCCGTGTCCGGGCCGCCGGTCTGACCCAGGCACGGGTTCTCGGCGGCATGGATCATCAGCCGGAACAGGGTGTCCACCCGGACCACTTCGTACTCCTCATCCAGCTTTTCGATCACGTCCTTGAGATAGCTCGGGGTGACCACCCAACCGTTGGCCCCGATGTAGACAAACATGGGCCTGTCGGGCGAGATGAAAGGTTTCTGCGCCTTTTTCTCGCGGAGGATCGCCTCCACCTGCTCCCGGGTGCCCAGCAGGAAGACGTACTGGTTCCGGAGCACGGGCACGCCTCTGGATGTGTAGTAGTACCCCAGATCCCCCGTGGGCCAGTAGTCGATCAGGAAGCCCAGCGGACTCAGGAAATCATCATACCGGTTCAGGATCGGATCCGGGAAGGTCATGTCGTTATTGATGAGCCACTGCACATCCAGGTCCAGGGCCTGGTAGTAGGGCAGGGTGAGTTCCAGGAACCGGTCCAGATCCGGGTACAGGTTCGGGTACATGTACCCCACGCCGGTCACCGGGCAAACGAACAGGTTCTTCTCCGAGGCGGTGGTGAAGTAGTAGTCCAGGATGCCGGGGGCCAGATCGATCAACCCGGGCGCGGTTTCCCAGGCCAGGGGCACCTCCTCCCGCGCGGGATCGTCCCAGTTGGTCCTTCCCCAGCGATGCGTAAAAGACAGGGAATCTCCGTCCGTTATGGCAAAGGACACATAGATCTTGTTTTCCAGGGGGGGAACGACCGTGGAGTAGTACTGTGTGTACGGCTTTGCCGGCAGCCCGGAGTGCACGGACAGGTTGGAAACGTAATCGGTGGGCACGTGAAACTTGCCGTACTTGGAGAAGGTCGCCACCCCGATGAGTTCATCAACGGCCCAGCCCAGAACCGGGATGTTATGCGGCGTGGTGGAGAGAATCTCCTCCAGCAGAGCCCGTTCCTCGGGGACGTGATAGTTCAGGTTGACACAGAAGATGTTGTTGCGGACCAGGTAGTCCCGCAGGACCGGCAGATCCTCGTGGAGAAACGCAAGCACCCTGCGGTTGCATTGCGGCCAAAGCTCCTCGAAGGCCCAACGGTACATCTCGACGTTGCCCGTCCACCGGCCCCGCAGATCTGTCATAACGGAAAGGCCGCGTACGGAGACCTCTTCCATCTGCTCAGGAGATATGACAATGGCCCGGTTCAGCCCGCTCATCATGGTGGCAAGGTTGATGGAGTCCGGCAGGTCCGGGTCGTAGACGATCACGCCCTGGATCTCTTCCAGGAAGAGATCCAGCAACGCCCAGGGCGATTCCACCTCCTCGGAGGTCACGCCGTAGTATTCCTCCATGTGCTCCAGCCAGTCTTCCTCACGGTCAAAGAGCGGGTCGAACTTCCCGGAGGACATGAGCAGGTAGATCCTCGGTATGGATTTGTTGACCACCCCCTGAAGGGTCGCCAGCATGAGCTTGATCTCTGCCGTTTCCTCGTAGGCCTCCAGCACATAGAGGTGCTCCGGCCTCTCGGACTTCGGGAAGACCCGCTCTACCGGAAGAGACGAAATCCTCGGTCCTGCCGCCTCCCCTGTTCCCAGGAAGTGCGGGGGTTCCGGCAACAGCAGCCCCCCCAGAAGCGTACCGAAAACGAGATTCATGCTGTCATGGTCGTCGAACCCCGAAAGCGCGCCGTCAAAGTACAAGGTGCCGGAAA
>CAYTRL010000417.1:0-5386 GCA_964439795.1 uncultured Thermodesulfobacteriota bacterium | reverse complement strand
ATAATATCAGGAGGGATGCCTGTCAGCGCTGAGCCGGTTCCGGCCCTTTCCGGTACAGTGCGGCGAACCCCTGCCCCCCCACATCCCGAACCACTGTCTCCAGCCCCCCGTAGCGAGGGAGGACACGGCTGAAACCGTACACCAGGTAACAGGCCCCGTCCTTGGCCTCCCGCTCGATCTTCTCCGCGAACAGGTCGTGCAGTGTGATGTAGGTGTAGAACAGGTCGATGTCGGCAAAGGAACGGCCCGTTTTCCTGCGGATCCGCTCGTGCAGGGATCCGTCCAGGGAATTGCCGGAAAACAGGGCCACGTTTCCGGGAAGCGGAAGAAGGCCTTCCTGATCCAGTCGATCCTGCAGGGCGCGTCGGCGGGGCCCGTACTCGGCCAGGATCTCCGGGTCGATCTCGATCCCAAGAGAGTGCTTTACAAAATAGCCCATCAGCACGTTCACCCTCCCGTCCGCGCACCCCAGGTCCAGAAACAGGGTCCGGTCCGGATCCAACAGCCCCCGGGACCGGAGGTCCAGGGCGCAGGCGATCATCGTCTCCAGGTCGGTGGACTTCCGGTATCCCTGGTTTCCCCGCACACCGTACTTGCACCGATTGTAGAAGTCCGCGATGACCGCGAGGGTCTCCGGCAGGCCGGGGGTCAGCAGGGGGTCATGCTCGCGTGATCTTTTTGAGGGCTTCATGAAGGACGAACCCCGTATCCAGTTCGTTTCCACTGCTGTGCTGCAGGTCCCGCAGGACATCGGGGGCCAAGTCGCGGCTCAGTTTTTCGCACAGATAGTTGACACAAAGAACGTGCCGGACCTTCAGACAGCAACCGGTATCCCCCAGGAAGTAGCAGCTGTCCATTCGTGCGCGCCGGTCCGGCAGGGTCACGCCCAGGAGCAGATTGATCAGGAGGAGATGGATGGTGTACCGGTTCTCGATCCCTGCCCCGCAGCAGCTTCCCCCCGCCTCCTCCTCGCAACACCGGCACGCGGCCACTACGCCTCCGTGATGCATGACCTCCCGGCTCGTTTCCAGGCAGCGTTCCAGCCGGTCCAGCAGACCCCGGACCTGCGCATCTCCGAGCAGGACACCCTTTTGCTCACGGTACAGGGAACGGGCTTCCCGGATCTTCTCGCGGATGGCCAGGTCCGCTGCATCGATCTCTTCCGTGGACGCATGCATCCGGATTTCTCCTCCCCCCGAGGAACCCGCCATCATGATCGACGAAAAAATTACCGATAAGAAAGGCAGTCAGGCAACACGGGAGGAACCTGTCGTGCCGGGCCCGAAACCCCGGCATAGCTTGCAGGACCAGCACGCATGGATTCGATAAAACTCGTCAAAGATGATACCCCTTGGGGATCGACGAGTAAAATCAGAAAGGTGGATGATGCTGGAACAGGAAGAGACCAAAACCGGCCCGGCACCCAAAAGGGTTCGGCGGTTCAGGATCGACATCTTCGAGGCATGGTGCAAGGCGTGCGGCATCTGCATCGCCTTCTGCCCCCAAAAATGCCTCTCCCGGGACGAAGAGGGCATCCCGTTGATCTCGGCGCCCGAAAAATGCACCGGGTGCGGGTGGTGTGAGATCCACTGCCCGGACTTCGCCATCAGCGTCCGGGAGGATAAAGAGAATGGTAGACCCCCGGACCGGGATGAGGACGAGGACTGACCCCCGGGACGCCGAGACGGGGGAAAAGCCCGCCGTCCGGCGCCATGAGGGCATGCACGAACATCCAGCGCTGCAAACGGAGGAAACCGTGACCACCCACCCTACAGACGGCCCGGGACACACGCCACGACTGCTGCAGGGGAACGAATCGATCGTGGAGGGGGCGTTGGCGGCCGGTTGCACCTTTTTTGCAGGATACCCGATCACCCCGGCCACGGAGATCAGCGAAGTCATGTCCCGGAAGCTTCCCGCCAGGAAAGGTACGTTCATCCAGATGGAGGATGAAATCGCCAGCCTCGGCGCCGTGATCGGGGCCTCCCTGGCCGGGGCCAAGGCCATGACCGCCACAAGCGGCCCGGGGTTCTCCCTGATGCAGGAAAACCTGGGGTTCGCCTGCGTGGCCGAGGTGCCCTGCGTGATCGTGAACGTGATGCGCGGCGGCCCCAGCACGGGTCTGCCTACCCATGTGAGCCAGGGAGACGTGATGCAGGCGCGCTGGGGGACCCACGGGGACCACCCGATCATCGTCCTGGCGGCCTCCACCACCCTGGACTGCTTCCTGCTCACGGTACAGGCGTTCAACTTCGCTGAAAAATACCGTACCCCGGTAATCCTGCTCACGGATGAAGTGGTCTCCCACACCCGGGAGAAGATCCTGCTTCCTTCCGCGCAGGACGTGGAGGTGATCGACCGGATCCGTCCCAACATGCCGCCGGACTGGTACATCCCGTACGAGGACAACACGCGGGGCGTTCCCCCCATGGGGATTTTCGGCGACGGGTACCGCTATCACGTGACCGGGCTCATTCACGACAAGCGGGGCTTCCCCACGGAGCGCACGGGAGAGGTCCCCGCGTTCCTGAAGCGGATTTTCCGCAAGATCAGCCAGAACTTCCTGGAAATCCAGATGGTGGACGAGGAAGAAACCGAAGACGCCGAACTTCTGGTGATCGCCTACGGTTCGGTGTCCCGCTCCGCCCGCCGTGCCGTCCGGCTGGCCCGGAGCCGCGGCGTGAAGGCGGGCCTGCTGCAGCTGATCACCCTCTGGCCGTTTCCGCGGCGGCGCGTGGTTCGGCTCATGAGAAAGGTGGACTCCGTCCTGGTCCCCGAACTCAACATGGGGCAGATCTCCCGGGAGGTAAAGCGGGTCAATCCGGGAACGGCCCGCGTGGAGACCCTGAACCGTATCGACGGGGTCCTGATCACACCACAGGATATTTTGACCCTCTTGATGAAGATGTAACACGCACCACAGAAAACGAGGTTTGCCATGGCCCACGCCACCAAGCTGATCCACAAGTACCTGCGTCGCGACAAAAAGTTCCCGCACGTCTGGTGCCCGGGGTGCGGAAACGGAATCCTCCTGGGATCTCTGATCCGCGCCATCGACCGCACCGGGTACGAAAAGGACGAAATCGTCCTGGTGTCCGGGATCGGCTGCGCGGGCCGGCTGCCGGTGTACGTGGATTTCAACACGCTCCACTCCACCCACGGACGCGCGCTGACCTTTGCCACGGGCGTGAAGCTGGCCAACCCCAAGCTCCAGGTGATCGTCATCATGGGAGACGGAGACGCCACGGCCATCGGCGGAAACCATTTCATCCACGCGGCCCGCAGGAACATCAACCTGACGGCCATCATCGTGAACAACAACATCTACGGGATGACCGGGGGGCAGTATTCTCCCACCACGCCCTACAGCGCCCTGGCCACCACCTCTCCGTACCGGAACATTGAACAGGCTTTCTCCATCGCGGAGCTGGCGGTGACGGCCGGTGCCGGGCTCGTGGCCCGGGGCACGGTCTATCACGCAAACCTGCTGGACAAGTGGATCGAGCAGGCCATCCTCAGGCGGGGCTTCTCCGTGGTGGAGGTGATCAGCCACTGCCCCACTCATTACGGCCGCCGGAACCGCCTGGGGGGCGCGGTGGAGATGATGCGCCGGCAGAAGGAGGATTCCATCCGCGTGGAAAAGGCGGCGAAGCTGTCCGAGGAGGAGCGAGCCGGCAAGACAACCATCGGCATCCTGGTGGACCGGGAGCTTCCCATCTATACCCGGGAATACAGGAAGATCCGGGAGGCCGCCGCGGCGCAGCAGGCTATGGAAGGCTAGCAAGTGTTGGAAACAATGATTCTATGTTTTCCGTCATTCCGGACTTGATCCTTATACCCCCCTGATCCGGAATCCAGGGGAGGTTGGAAGAGTTAGTGTGTCATCCCACACCCGGCCGCCCCTGGATCCCGGCGTTCGCCGGGATGACAACAAATTGGAGCTTTTCAACGCCGGCTAGGAAGTCGACCAAAGAAGAAGGCTGTTTAGAGAACAAACACCTAGGAGGACCTCCCATGAAGGGACGGTACGAAATCCGGCTGAGCGGTTCCGGGGGCCAGGGGCTGATCACGGCAGGCATCATTCTGGCCGAAGCGGCGGGGATCCACGACGGGAAGTTCGTGTGCCAGACCCAGAGCTACGGGCCCGAGGCACGGGGCGGGGCCAGCAAAGCCGAGGTGGTGATCAGCGACCAGGAGATCGATTATCCCAAGGCCATCGAGCCGGACATCCTTCTGGCCATGAACCAGAAGTCCTGCGACGCCTTCATCTTCGACCTCAAACCCGGCGGCATCCTCATCGTGGACGCCACGCACGTGAAACAGGTGCCCACCACCCGGGCCGTGGCCGTTCCGTTCACCCGGCTGGCCCGGCAGGAAACGGGCCGGGAGATGGTGGGAAACATCGTGGCCCTGGGCACCCTTGCGGCCATTTCTGAAGCCGTTTCCCTGGAAGGGCTGGAGGCGGCCGTGCTGGCCCGTGTTCCCAAGGGAACCGAAGAGATGAACCGGAAGGCGCTGCAGGCGGGCATCCGGGCCGCCCGGGAATGGAAACGGGACGCGCCCTCCCCCACCCCCTCGGAAGAATGATCCCCCTGCCGGGCGTACGCCCCGCTCCCTTCCGCAGCGGAACCCGCCCGTTTGTGGATGCCGAGACACCGCATCCTGCTACCGCATGGCCATCTCTTCCTGCATGTCTTCCCGGATATTCTCCCCGGGCGCGGTCGGCGGAGGCACCCCTTTGATGGACCGCTTTCGTTTCTCATGTTCCTCGTTGAACGTGAACAGCAGGTAGTACTTGTTGATGTTGCTCACGTACTGGACGGTTTCCTGACCGATCTGCTGCAGCGCCGCGATCTCCACATTCCGGAACCACTTGTTCCGGTCCAGGCCCAGCTCTTCGGCCTGGTTTCTCGCCCGCAGAATCTTGCGGGGCCCTGCATTGTAAGCCGCCAGAGCAAACCGCATGCGGTCCTTTTCCTCCACGTCCTCGTCGCTGAAATAGCGGTCCCGCAGGAAGGCCAGGTATTTGACCCCCGCGTGGATGTTATTCTCCAACTGGTGGGTATCCTGGATATCCACGTTATGGTCCAACGCGGTGCTGGGCCGGACCTGCATGATGCCCCGTGCCCCGAAGGGGCTCACCGTGTGGTGGTTGAGCCTGGACTCCTGGTACGCCAGAGCCAGGATCAGCATCCAGTCGAACTCGTACATGTCGGCATACTTCTTGATCAGGCTCCGATACTGTTCCTGTCGTTCCACCGCCTTCTTGTTGAACGGGTTCCGGATCCATTTGTTGTGCTCGAAGTAACGCCTGAGGTAGATGTTTCCCAGCAAGGTACCCTTCCGGTGGGTCTTCAGAAACGCGTCCAGGCTCGCCTTCAGTTCC
>CAYTRL010000416.1:0-5389 GCA_964439795.1 uncultured Thermodesulfobacteriota bacterium | reverse complement strand
AAAATAGTTCCACAATCGATCGGTTTCCCCGCTTTTCTATATCACGCGGTCCCGGGAATTGACAGGTCCCGCATGCCGTTGGTAGAAAGCAGGGGATTGGGGGGTTCCCGGAGATCGAAGAGCGGCTGCCGAACGGTTCGGGCCGGGGGGGTCGCCGGCGGGCGGCTGCATGAAGAAAAACGGAAAGAGGAAACGGACATGGCCGAGATGCATGGTGGAGAACTGGTCGTACGGCAGTTGAAGAACGAGGGTGTGGAGATGGCCTTCGGACTCGTGGGGGGCCACATCGCCCACGTCAATGAGGCCAGCGACCGGCTGGGGATGCAGATCCTGGACGTGCGGCACGAAGCGGCGGCGGCCCATATGGCGGAGGCCTATGGAAGAATCACGCGTCGGCCCGGGGTGTGCCTGGTGACGGCGGGTCCTGGTTTTACCAATGCCTTGACCGGGATCCAGAACGCCCGGATGGCCGGCAGTCCCATGGTGGTGATCAGCGGCCGGGCCGGGATCTCCCAGGAACACAAGCTGGCGCTCCAGGACATGAACCAGATCGATATCGTGAGGCCCATGACCAAATGGGCGACCACGGTTCATCAGGCGCACCGGATCCCGGAGTTCATCTCCATGGCCTTCCGGCATGCAGTGGAGGGTTCTCCCGGCCCTGTCTACCTGGAGATCCCGTTCGAACTGCTCGTGAACAAGATCCCTGCGGACGACGTTCCGTTTCCGGAGAACAACCTTCACCTGCGGACGGCGGTTTGTGACGAGGGCGCCGTGGAAGAGGCCCTGGAGATGCTCCGAGGGGCGGAGAGGCCGGTGATCGTGGCGGGCAGCGGGGCCTATTACGCCAGGGCTGCCGAGCCCCTGGCCGCCCTGGTGGAGAAGACGGCCGTTCCCCTGTTCACCCTGAATATGGCCCGTGGGCTGGTCCCGGACAGCCACCCGGCGTGTTTCGGAAACGCCATGACCTTCACCATCGGCGCCGCTTCCGTGGGAATGCCCAACGCGGATGTCATGCTCCTGCTGGGGACCCGCGTATCCATGTTCTTGAACTTCGGTCGACCGCCCCAGATGCACCCCGACTGCCGCGTCATCCAGGTGGACATCGATCCCACGGAGATCGGACGGAACCGCGACGTGGCCCTGGGGATCCACGGGGATGCCGGGTCGTTCTGCGTGAGGGCCCTGGAAATCCTGGAACGGAAACCGAAACCGTTTTCCACGGGTCCGTGGGTCCAGACCTTGAAAGACGACCTTCCCCGGATTCGTGCCGATCAAGAGCCGTTTCTCGAGGACCAACGGCCGGTCTGTCACCCCCTTCGGCTCTGCGCGGAGGTGGACCGTTTTCTGGGAGATGAAGGGATCCTCATCGCCGACGGGGGGGACACCCAGGCCTGGATGCCCATGATCCGCCGGTTCAACCGGGAGGGGGGCTACATGGACACCGGTCTCTTTGGCTGCCTGGGCGTGGGGATCCCCTTCGGCATCGCGGCCAAGGCCCTCCGGCCCGGGGAGACCGTGGTGGTCTTCAACGGGGACGGCTCCATGGGGTTCAACATGATGGAGTTCGACACCGCGGTCCGCCACCGGCTGCCGATCATCATCGTGGTCAACAACGATCTGGCATGGGGCATGATCAAGCACGGGAACGAGCTCACCTTCGGCAGGGACAACCAGCAGGGGTCGGAACTGGGCCTGGTCCGGTACGACCGGATCGCCGAGGCGATGGGCGGATACGGGGAACTGGTCCGGGATCCGGCGGGGATCGCCGGGGCCCTGCAGCGGGCACAGTCCCAGAACGTGCCGTCGTGCATCAATGTACTCACGGACACCACGGCGGTCAGCCCGGGAACCGTGGGCTTGACCATGCTTTTTGCCCAGTCGCTGCTCGATTTTACGAAGGCATGACCTACAGAGGGGTAGAATTCAATGCCGCTGAAAAAAAAGGTCACCGACCGCGCGGTCAAGGAACTGTACAACGTGATGGCCACCGAGCATTTTGCCCGGCTGTCCAATGTGGGGGTTCGTCTGCTTAACGAGTGGCAGCGGACCAAGGCCTCGCCCGGGGCGGATGTGAACGAACTGCAGGCCCGGATTCAGACCCTGGAGCGGAAGGCGGAGCAGCTTCAGACCAAACTGGAGTTCCTGGAGGGGATCCTTTCCCAACAGAAGGCCCCCGCGAAAAAGCGGTCCGGGCCGGAACCCGGATCCGCCGGGGAGGGGGAAGGTCCATGAAAGGGCGCAAGACCCCGGAGCCCAACGGCCGGCTCATAGACGTCAAGAACGGGATGGACGCGCTGGACGTACTGGATGAAAGACTGGACCGGCTCCTGGACCGGCTCAACCTTCTCTGGGACCGCGTCGTGGGGATTGAAGAAGAACCCCTGAAGGATACAGACCGCCCGGAGGACGACCCGTAAAGCCTTTGCCGGAGCTACCTTCCACGACGTCGAAGGCGTCGATGAACAAAGCGAGCGCGGTCACCCCCCCACAGGAACGATGGTACAGGGGGCTTCCACGCCGTCGCTGATCTTTTCGTATTCCCCGTCGAAGCTGTGTGTCTTTTCCGTATCGTCCTTGTAATAGATCTTTATGTCCAGGTCGCAGTTTGAGAAAACCAGTCTGCCCTGGTTCATGGAGAGGGCGCACGTGTTGTTCTCTTGCATGTGCGTGGGGTTCTTGGCGTCAGGATTATCCGGGGTGGGATCAATTTCTTTCAGGACGGCTTGTGAACAATAGTTTGCATTGACCAGCATGAACGTGATGGAGGTATCCGAAGAAGCAGAAATGTGATTGCGGTACGTCCCGCCGCATTCCTGGCAATAAGCGGTGTAGTAGTCTGTGAGGGTCGGTTCCACCCAGGAACGCAGATCGATGACCCGCTGGATGCGGTTTTCCGGCTTATCGTATTCCTTTGGATCTGCGAAGTATTTCTTCCACGTTCCGGTGGGGAAAGGGGGCGTGCCTGGATCGTCGTCGCCTCCGCACCCGGCCAGGAAAAAACTCCCCAGAGCACAGCAAACAACCAGGCCTGAAAGCCTTTTTCCGCTTCTCATGTCCGCTCCCTTTTGTTTTCGATCGCAATAATCGAGTTTACCATTCGGAGTAAGCGGATCCTAGCACAACCGTTCTCCGGTGTCGAAAAAACTCGAATCGTGAGTACCCTTCCGGAAAAATGTCCCTTCATAAAGCGTTATACCAGTGATCCGTGCCGAGGGGTCCCTTGAACTTCCCGGCCAAATGAATTAAAAAGGTTCTTTGGCTCCCCGCCGGGGGATGAACAGTCAGGAAACCTTAAAGGAGATTGATGATGGCCAGTCTGATCTTGGACGAGAAGGACCAGCGGTTTGTGCTCAACGAAATGCTCGGCGTGGAAACACTCTGCGAAAGAGCGAAGTATGCGGATTTCTCTGAGGACATGTTCGAGATGATTCTCAACGAGGCGAAGAAGTTCGCCGAGAACCAGATCTTCCCCACCATGGTGGAGGGTGACAAGGTGGGATGCCGGCTCGAAGACGGCCAGGTGCACGTGCCCGCGTGTTTTGCCGGGCCGTACAAGCTGTTCTGCGAAGGCGGATGGAACGTCATGTCCTTTACCCCCGAGGACGGCGGGCAGGGGCTCCCCCTGGTTATCCGGACCGCGGCGCACGAGTGGTTCGGGCACAACTTCTCCTTCATGTGCTACCCGGGCACCGGGGAGGGCGCAGCCCACCTCATCGCCGTGTTCGGTAATGAGGAACAGAAGCGGAAATACATGGACAAGATGGTCACCGGGGAGTGGGGCGGCACCATGGTGCTCACCGAACCCGGCGCCGGATCGGACGTGGGCAACCTGAGCACCAAGGCGATCCGTCAGCCGGACGGGACCTTCCGGCTCCAGGGAAGCAAGATCTTCATCACCGCCGGAGACCACGACCTGGTGGATAACATCATCCACCCGGTCCTGGCCCGTATCGAGGGGGACCCGGCAGGCACCAAGGGGATCTCCATCTTCCTGGTGCCCAAGTACCTGGTGAACGAGGACGGCAGCCTGGGGAAGCGGAACGATTTCGAGATCGCCGGTATCGAGGAAAAGCTGGGCATTCACGGCAGTTCCACCTGCTCCATGAACTTCGGCGACAACGGCGAGTGCTATGCGGAGCTTCTCGGCGAGGAGAAGCAGGGCATGAAGATCATGTTCCAGATGATGAACGAGGCCCGGCTGGGCGTGGGGTTGCAGGCCGTGTCCGCGGCGGCGGTGGCCTACCAGCACGCCGTCCAGTATGCCCGGGACCGGCAGCAGGGCTCCTCCCTCATGGATATGAAGAACCCGGAGGCCCCGCGGGTACCCATCATCCAGCATCTCGACGTGCGCCGCATGCTCCTGTGGATGAAGGCGAACGCGGAGAGCATGCGGGCCTTGGCCTACTTCAGTGCGTACTGCTTCGACAAGGAGCACATCGCGGAAGACGACGATGATCGGGAGAAGTGGATCGGGTACGCCGAGGTGCTCACCCCCATCATGAAGGCCTACTGCTCGGACGTGGCGTTCCGCGTCACCGAGACCGCCATGCAGGTGTACGGGGGCTACGGCTACTGCTCCGAGTACCCGGTGGAGCAGTTCCTGCGGGACGAGAAGATCGCCTCCATCTACGAGGGGGCCAACGGCATCCAGTCCCTGGACCTGGTGGGCAGGAAACTGGGCATGAAGAAGGGCAGTTACTTCATGAGCCTGCTGGGAGAAATGAACGCCACCATCGCCGCCCACAAGGACGCTCCGGGCCTGGAAGGTCTGGGCGAGGAGGTCCAGAGCGCGGTGAACACCCTGGGGGAGGCGGCGCTCTACTTTGCCCAGTGCGGCAAGGAGGGGAACTTCCTGGTCCCCCTGTCGCACTCGTACCCCTTCCTCATGATGATGGGCAAGGTGGTCTCCGCCTGGTTCTTGTTCTGGGGTGCCGGGGTGGCCGCCGGAAAACTGGACGCCCTGTGTCAGGCGCAGGGGGTGGACCGGGCCGACAAGGCGGCTTGGGACAATCTTATGAAGAGCAACGCGGACGCGGCCTTTTACGCCGGCAAGATCGCGAGCGCCCAGTTCTTCATTCGAAACATCCTGCCGGAGGTGGAGGCTGCCGTGAAGTCGATCAAGACCGGTGACCTGTCCGTGGCGGAGATCGCGGAGGAGAGTTTCGGGTCCTGATCAGGCGGGAAAACTTCTGAAAGCGATGATGTACAGGCCCGGGCGGGGGGGTCCCTGCCCGGGCCTGTTGTTTTAGGAGCTTATGCCGCGCTTTCCGGCGCCTTCTGACTCCGGACAAAGTCCTGGTACACCGAGAAGGGGGACCGCCTCTGCATAACGGCCAGCACCACCATCATCACCGGATAGACCAGGAAAAAACCGGCCCCGATCACC
>CAYTRL010000415.1:0-5406 GCA_964439795.1 uncultured Thermodesulfobacteriota bacterium | reverse complement strand
AAGGCAGAGGTCTGCAAAACCTTTATCCCCGGTTCGAATCCGGGTGCCGCCTCCACCATTTCCTTCCGTTCGTTTCCACGTTCCAACCCGTTTCGCTCGCCCGAATCCCCATGCGGGTGTGTCGGGGAACCACCGGGCAAGATGGTTGATGAAATAGCCGGGGTTTCTCCGGCGGGCCTGGACGGCCGGGGAAAAAACAGGGACCTGTATGTTGGAAGCGGATGCAGGCGGTTTCGTTCCTGGCGCATCTGCTTTTTTTTTGGAAGGAAGGGGAAAAACGGGGAAGTGCGGGCCCGTGTTTTCTGCGGGATGGGCCCTCCTGGAAAAGCCCGGGAAGGGTCCATCCCGGTGACAATGAAGACACGAGGCTGTTACTGTATCGCCTCGATCACCATATTGCCGGACTGGCTGCACTTTCCCCCGATGGTCTCGTAGAGGCCCGTGAGGGTGACGCATCCCGTGCTGGTTTCGTTTCCGTCGAAGCGGAAGGCGTAGCAGCAGTTGTCATAGGGAGTGGGATAGGGGTTTTCGGCGACAAAGGCGATCTGGTTCGCCGGATCGTACGGTTCCCCGGCGGTCAGTGGCCGGATATCCCATATACCACACCCCCAGCCCAGGGTGTCCACGCTGCCCTCGGTTATCCGGGCCGTGTTCGGATCAACTGAGGGAGTGGTGACGATCAGATATTGATTTACGAAAATGTCCATCCAGATGCCGGAAGGGCAGCAGGCGGAAGCGCAGAGGAGGCCGAGCAGAAAGATCGGGAACCAGGGACGGAGCGCGAGGCTTTTTCTTTTTTTCATGGGAAGTTGGGCTCCTTTCTTCCGTTTGATCGATCCGGGAACACTATACGAATTTTTCTCCGAGAATGCAAAAGCAGGGGGATGGATCGGATTTACGGGCAAGCGCATCGAAATTCCAACCCCCTTTTTGTGAAGAACGAGGAGAAACACCATGCCGATTTACGAGTTCTCCTGCAACGACTGCAGTCAGAAATTCGAAAAACTCATCATGAGAAAGGGGCAGAAGATCCTCTGTCCCGAGTGTTCCGGTGATCAGGTTAAAAAGCTGATCTCCTCCTGTAATTTCGGGAGTTCCGACGGAACGGTGCAGCCGGCCTCCACGAACAGCTGTTCTTCCTGTACAGCCACCAGCTGTTCCTCCTGCAGCAGCGGCGGTCCCTGAACACGGCCGATCTCATCCCTCACCGGAATCCTCGGCGGTGAGTTCCTCCAGGAGTTTCCTCAGGAAAGACGAGGGGGCTTCACGCTCCGAAAGCATCTCCCGGATAACGGGTACCGCCCGGTTCCCAAAGGCGGAAACGGCCTGATACGCAAAGAGCCTCACGTGCTCGCCTTCGTCCTCCAGAAGGGCAAGCAACGGACCCAGGCAGCGATCGTCCCCCAGCAGCCCCAGAGACCATGCGGAGAAACCCCTCACCTGGGGGCTGGTGTCATTCAGGGAGCGGATCAACGCCGGAACGGCGGACAGGGCCCGGATCTTTCCCAGGGATGTGGCGGCGTGCATGCGGATCCGGCTTTCCGGGTCATCCAGGAAGCCGGACAGGCGGTTCGCAACCTCTTCGTTCCGATCCCCGATGTCCCCCAGGGCTTCGATGGCCCGGGACCTCACCTGAAGGTCCGGGTCCTCCAGCAAAGGAAGCAGGGGCTCGAGAAACTCCCTGTTTCCGGATTCCCCGAGCAGCCGGACGGTTTCGGCCCGTACCCGGGAGGATTCATCGGTCAACAGGAACAGAAGTTCGCTCCCGTGCTCTCCGTCCCCGAGCCTTCCCAGAGCTCGAACCGCCCGCCATCGGACCCCGGAAGCAGGGTCCCGGACCGCGTCCAGGAGCAACGGGATCAGGGCGGCGTCCTCCTGCCCGCTTATTTCCTGCACGGCCTGTTCCCGGACAACGGGATCAGGGTCCCGTAACGCCACCATGAGTTTTTCTCGCTCGTGCTGCTTCATGCAATCCCCTTCCTTTTTCCCTTGGTTTCTGTGTAACATATCTTCCCGGACGGCCGTACCGCAAGTGGACTGAAATCGGGGACTCCCGGAAAGAAGAAGCCGTGGGAACGCAAATCCTGTGAAGGAGGGTGATGGAATGGAGTTTTGCGGAACAAGGTCACGTGAGCAGATCCTGGCGGATTTCTCCCGGTTCATGGGGCAGACACGCATGCTGATGCTGCAGATAGCGGGGCTGGACATCATCCCCGGGCGGCGAGAAGGTGCGCTTCTCTGGGATGTATCGGGAAAGGAGTACATCAACTGCCACTGCAACGGCGGGGTTTACAACCTGGGACATCGCCACCCGGAAATCGTCGAGACGATGCGGCGGGCCATGGAAGAGCTGGATTTCGGCGTGCACCACTTCATCAGCGAGCACCGGACACGTCTGGCGGCAAGACTGGCCGACCTCACCCCGGGAGATATCCAGTACACCACCTTTTCCGTGGGAGGCGGGGAAGCGGTGGACCTGGCCCTGAAGGCGGCCCGGTATGTTTCCGGCAGGGCCGGGGTCCTCTACGCGGGGGGAGGATACCACGGGGTCACGGGCCTGGCCATGTGCGCGGGAAACGACGAATACAAGGTGGCGTTTCAGCCCCTGGCGCCCGGTTTCCGGGAGGTTCCCTTCGGGGATTTCCAGGCCCTGGAGGCCTCCGTGGATGAGAGCGTGGGAACCATCATCCTGGAGACGATCCCCGCCACCCTGGGGATCGTTATCCCGCCGGAACACTACTTTCCAAGCATTCGAGCCCTTTGTGACGCCAAAGGGATCGTTCTCATCGTGGACGAGGTACAGGCCGGCCTGGGACGGACCGGAAGGGTGTGGGCCATCGATGAATATCAGGTGGTCCCCGACATCCTCGTGGTAAGCAAGGGGATGAGCGGCGGGTTGTACCCCCTCGCCGTGACGTGTCACCGCCCCGCATTGCAAGCGGTCTTCGAGGAGCATCCGTTCTTTCACATATCTACGTTCGGAGGCAGTGAACTGGGGTGCGTGGTCACGGAAAAGATGCTGGAGATCACCACACGGCCCGGGTTTCTGGATCACGTGGACGTCATGGCCGAACGGTTCCGCAGCGGGTTTTCCTCCCTGGCGGACACATTCCGTTCGCATGTGAATGAGTTCCGCCAGAAAGGGCTCATGATGGGCCTCCAACTGAAGGGCGAGGAATGGGGGCTCCAGTTGACTCAGTGCCTCGCCGAGAACGGGGTTTGGGCCCTGTTCGCGAACAACGACAAATCGGTGGTACAGTTTCTGCCCCCGCTGATCATAAGACCGGAACAGGTGGATGAGGTCCTGGAACGCGCGAACGACGCGTTGAAGGCACTGATCAAGCGGGTATGAGCGGAGCGAAGTCGTTTACGGCTGTCGGCGTTCAGCACTCGGCTCCCAGCCACCATCCCTTGCATGCAGGGAGACACAGAATTGGAGTTTGCGAGCGGAGCGAAGTCGTAGATCGCGAACGAAGTGACGCGACCTCCCAGCCCGGCAGGAAACCCTCCTATACCCGGGGGATTGCCGCGTCGCCTTCGGCTCCTCGCAATTTCCGGGTCTTACGATTGCTTCGCTGCGGTCATCGGCTGCTCCTCCCAGTATCCATGCGAACCATGATGGGTTCTGTGCCGATGACTGCGAATACCCTTTGCCGGAGACCCGGGCCAGGATGAACCGATTAGTCAGAGCGCTCATGCACCAGACGATCCAGCTGCGGATAGTCTCCCTGCTGTCCTGTGTCGTGCTCTTCTTCCTGGGAACCCTCATGGGTTTTTTCTCGTGGATCGGGCTGACGGTGGGGGCGGGCGCCGGGCTGGTCCTCGGGGTCCTGTTCTGGCTGGAAACGAGAGGGCCTGCACGCCGGGAGAGACAGTTCCCCGTAACCAATACTCAGAAGGTCGGCAACCTGCCCCTGTTATTCCTCTACGCCGTCTTCCTGGGGTGCCTGGTGGACCGTATTTCCGAAACCCCTTCCACGGGATTTGTGAAAGCGTTCCTGGGGGGGGCTTTCTTCGGTTCTCTCGGCCTGCTGATGTTGTTCAACCTGGTCCAGCTGCTTCGTCTGTCGTGGTACACCTACCGTGGAGGGTTGCTTGACCGGTTCCTCTGGAGAGACCGCCAGACCGGAAGGGCGGCTATGATCGGTTTACCGGGCGTGGTCACGGAGCGGATCGCGCCGCAGGGAAAGGTTCGTGTTCGCGGAGAACTGTGGAACGCCGAGTCGGTGGAGGGCCTGCCCCTGGACACGGGCCGTGACGTGATCGTGGAGGGGGTCAGCGGGCTCACACTCCGGGTCCGTCCCGGTACGCCCTGATCCGCCGCGCATGGATGATTGTGTAAAAACCGCCGGGAGCCTCGATGCTGCTTGTTTCCCTGATCTGCCTCGCTGCACTGATCCTGATCCCCTCGGGAATCCTTCTCTTCTCGCGGATCCTGTTCGAGCTGACCGCGGCTTGGGGCCCGGAACGGTGGCAGGCAGCCCTCCGGGTGTGCGGAAGTGGAAACTGGTTCGAGGGGTACGGCTCCATTCAGCAAGGGGGAGGGACCCTGGGGATGAAGCTCGGGGGCGTCCGTCTGATCGAACGCAGGATCGAGCATGTCTGGAGGCTTGGATGGAAGGGGTTTCAGGGGTGGAAGCGCAGAGAGCGCAAGGGAAAGGAGACCGTCGCTGTCCGGGAGCGGTTTCCCCTGTATTGGGGGGTGGGCAAACGGGTCCTCGGGGCATTCCGGGAGCCTTCCGTAAGCATGGAGGGGACCTACTCCTTCCCGGATCCCTCTGTCACGGGACAGGTGGCCGGGTTGGTCTACGGGGCGCGGGCTGCGGCGCAGGAGGCGTTTCCCTGCTCCCGCTGGGATCTTCACCCGGACTTCGAGGGCGGTCACGCAACCGGGTCTACCCGGATCTCTTTTTCATTACGGACGTTCAGGCTGCTTCATCCCTGCCTTTGGTACCTCCGGGGAGTGTGGACCGAAAAGCAGGGTGAAGAACGGAAAAAAACAACAGAAGGAGGGTTGGGACATGGATGAGGGAGGATTTCTTGTGGACAGGATGCTGGACAGCCTTGCGGAACGGCTCAAGGCCTTTGCCGAGTCGGTGCGGATCGTGGGAGAGCCGATCGTCCACGGCAAGAAGGTCGTCATCCCCGTGATCTCGGTGAATACCGGTTTTGCCGGGGGAGGCGGCGGGGGCAGCGCCCCGGGAGAGAAGGCGGGGAACGCCGGCGGCGGGGGTGCCGGTATCCGGATCCGTCCGGAAGGGTTTCTCGTTCTCACCGAGGATGACGTGCAGCTCCTTTCTTTAAGCGGGAAGACGCGGGTGGAGAGTATCGTGGACGCCATCCCGGAGATCATCGAGAAGGTGAAGACGATCCGGGGGGATAAAAAAGACAAGTCCACATAAAAGG
>CAYTRL010000414.1:0-5415 GCA_964439795.1 uncultured Thermodesulfobacteriota bacterium | reverse complement strand
CTCCCCTCCCCTGGATTCCGGGTCAGGGGGGTATAAGGGTCAAGCCCGGAATGACGGAAACTGACAGAACCCTTGTTATTCAACAGCCACCTGGGGAACGAGCACGAACGATGAAAAACGCACAAGCTCTTGTGGGCATCCTCATGGGAAGCCCGTCGGACCGGCCGGTGATGGAAGCGGCCGGCAAGATCCTGGACGAACTGGAAATCCCCTGGGAGATGCGGATCTCCTCCGCGCACCGCAGCCCGGAGCGCACCCTGGACTACGCCCGAGGGGCCCGGGACCGGGGGCTCCAGGTCATCATCGCCGGCGCCGGGTGGGCCGCGCACCTGGCCGGGGTGGTGGCCTCGTCCACCACGCTTCCCGTGATCGGTGTGCCGATCGATTCCTCCCCGCTGGTAGGCCTGGACGCCCTGCTCTCCATCGTGCAGATGCCCCCGGGCGTGCCGGTGGCCACCACCTCCATCGGCAAGGGCGGCGCGAAGAACGCGGGCATCCTGGCCGCGCAGATCCTGGCCCTGCAGGACCCCGCCCTCCACGACCGTCTTGATGCGTACAAGAATAACCTGGCCGCAGAGGTCGACAAGAAAGACCAGTCGCTCCAGAAAGACCTCACCTCGGACGGATAACAGGAGGGGCGACATTTCTCTTTCTGTTTACGGCTTCAAGCACGACGACGAACAGTTTCTGGAAAAGGCCCTCGACCCCAAGGCGCGCTCCCGCCTGCTGTCCGAGCTTTCCTACTTTCGGTCCCGATCCATGGTTGCGTTCTATGTTCTCCTTGCTGTTGGGTTTCTTTCAATTTTTTTCGGCGCCGGGTTAAAAATCCTCTTCTTCATTTTTCCAGCATTCTTTTGGTTGATCGCGGCATTCTACACGGACTCGAAATACAAACTGGTCAAGATGACCGGGATACTCGAAGGAAAAAACCGCTGCCTGCCCATGGACCCCAAGCGCCCGGACCCCGCGTACCTGGAACGCGCGGCCGACGTCCTTGGCCGGGGCGGGATCCTGGCCTACCCCACGGAGACCCTGTACGGCTTGGGGGTGGACCCGTTCCGGGAAGACGCCCTGGAAAAGCTCTACCTGCTCAAGGAACGTCCTACGAACCGGCCGGTTTCCATCCTGGTCCGGGACATGGCGATGCTCGAGGAGGTCACCCGTGATCTATCCCCCTGGGCCAGGCGGGTCCTGGAAACCTTTCTACCCGGGCCGATCACCGCCGTGCTCCCCGCCCGCCCCCACCTGCCGTTTCTTCTAACCGCCGGCACGGAGAAGGTCGGGGTCCGCATCTCCTCCCACCCCCTGATGCCTCACCTCTTCGAGCGCTTCCCCCACCCTATCACCACCACCAGCGCCAACCGCACCGGCGGGCCTCCCGCCGTGAAGGCCTGGCAGATCGCGGACGCCTTTCCGCAGGGGATCGACTGCATCCTGGACGCGGGCCCGGTATCCGGCGGGACCGGTTCCACGGTGGTGGACCTGACCGGCCCGGAGCCGGTGATCCTGCGGGAGGGCACCATCTCCCGGGAAGAAATCCTCCAGTGTTACTCGGGGTCGGACCAAGCTAATACCGCAAAATGAAAGAATACTGTGGCTCAGAAAGGCCAAACTTCTGGCTTAAGAGCCCCTTTTTCCTGCCGGAAACCGAACATTTCTCCATTCCATTGAAAAAACCTGTTGACCCTCAGAAAATTGTACGATACAATTGTATCATTCAATTGTGCCATACAATTTAGAAAGTCAATGAGGGAGCCTTTTCCATGAAAACCGATGAAACCGCCGTACACCGTATCGCCGGAGAGATCGCCCGGGAGATCGCCAGCGGCATCATCCCCGCCGGGGCGAATCTGCCCCCTATACGAAACCTTGCCACCAGGTTCCATGTGAACGTGGGCACCATCCAGCGGGCCGTCGCCGGGCTGGAGGCCATGTCCCTCGTGTCCGTCAAGCAGGGAAGCGGCGTGGTCGTTCAGAACGTGGAGGAGCTGGGCGGCTTCGACCTGTGGCCTCTCCTGCTCTCGGCAAACCGGGGCAACACGGAAAAGGCCGTGAAGCTGGTGGCGGACGCCCTGGAGGTGCGCAGGGTCCTGGCGGTCCACCTGGTCCGCAAGGTTTCGGAACTGGAGAACTACGACCGGGCGGCACTGTCGGAATGCATCGAGCGGTTCGGGGACCGGGTGATCTCCCGGGAACAGGACCTGAATGAACTGCTCCGGACGGAACACAGGATCATCCGCTGCCTGCTGGCACAGGTGAACCAGAGTGCCATGTCCGCCATCCTGAACGGGGTGGAGTCCACGATTCTGGCCACTCCGCAGCTGCTGGAGGCTTTCTTCGAGAACCCGGAACAGAATCTGAACGCGTGGCGTGAGTTCCTGTCGATCCTGGATCACGCTCAGGAGCGGGAGTCTCTCACGAACAATTTTCTCGCCAACCTGGAAACATACGACCGTCATGTGACCGAGAGGTTCCGGGATTATCTTTGCAGGGATTTTCAGCAATAAAGGGGATCATTCATGGAGTCCATGGCACGAAAAATCAGGATCGAAGAGACCGATCAAGTCTCATGGCCTATAGCCGCCCCCCGGAAAACCCCTCACCCCCTTATCGTCTTCTGCCTCAGGGGAAATCAGAGGGAAATGGGTGCGCAGCATGGGGCCATGCTGCTGGAAACGGGCGGTTACCGGGGAATCGAATTCTACCGGACCATGACACAGCGGCTCATGGAAACCGGGATTCCCCGGCCGTTCCAGAACCGGTTCACCCGGCTGATCCTCCAGGCCGCGGCCGCAATTGCCAGGAACCGGATGGCCCGAAGCCGGCCTCCGGCGTATCACGAGCGCAGCGTGGCGTTTTTCCGGTCCCTGGGAGAGCAGAGCATCTACGCCAACGGACTGCTGGAAATGGACGCCTTTCAGAACCTGGTGGCGCTGTTCATGGGCATAGGACAGCAATCCCTGGCAAGGCGAACGGCGGCTGCCTGCGCCCCTGCCTGTACTTCGCTCATGGCGTGGGGCGCCACCACCATAGACGGACGCATGCTGCACGCCCGGAACTTCGATTTCCCGGGAATCGGCGTCTGGGACCACGCCCCGGCCGTGGTGTTCTGTGAGCCGGACGACGGCCTGAGATACGGGTTCGTCACCACCCGGGGCGCGGACACGCCGGGGGTCACCGCGTTCAACGAAGCCGGGATCTCCCTGACCATGCAGACCCGGTTTCACAAAGACATCCGTTTTTCCGGGTGGGGGATCATCGACCTGGGCCACGAGATCATCCGCAGATCCAGGACCCTGGACGATGCGGTCTCCATCGTGTCGTCCGTCCCGATCCTCTCCACCTGGGGAATGGCCGTGTCCTCCGCCGGTGAGAAGCGGGCCGTGGCCATCGAAACCAACGGGAAAAGGGTCGCCGTGGTCACGCCCGGCCGGGACGAACCGTTTCTGCCGTGCACCAACCGCTACCGTTCCCGGGAGATGATCAACGGCGAGATCACCCTTTCCCCCGCCTTTGTAGCCCAGTCGGACGGGAGGGAGCGCAGGGCCATGGAATTCGCCCGGCAGGCAGGCGCATCCGGCGGCTGTACGGAAAACGACCTGAAAGGCCTTCTCGGCGACCACCTGGACCCGGATAACACAGCAGCGGCCCCGCGGGGAGCGGGGAACATGGTATCCCAGGCACTGACGGTCCAGTCCGTTGTCTTCGATCCGGAAAACGGCTGCCTCCACGTGTCCTCCGGGCCCGCCCCCACCGGATGGGGTCCTTACGAGTCGATCCCCTGGCAGTGGGACAGCGGGACGGGGTTCGACACGGTTGCCGCAACCCCCCGCCCTGTGGAAGAGAACACGCCGCAACCGTTGACCTGCGGACTCGATGAAGCAAGCCGGCCGGCCTACCGGGCCTATGTGGAAGCATGCCGCGTGGAGATCAATGGCGCCGACGAGTCAACAGTGCGGGAACACCTGGGCCGGGCGCTCTCCCTGGCCCCGGAGGACCCCAGCTACCGGTTTCTGGACGCTGCCTACCGGCTCTGCGACGGCGACCTGGAGGGGGGTCGTTCGCAGTTGCGCACGGCCCTGGAGCACGAGACCGTGCCGTTCCGCCGAGGACAGATCCTCCTCTGGATGAGCCGGGCCTGCGACGGTCTCGGCCGGAAGGAGGAAGCGGGCCGGCACCGGCGCGAACTCCTGACCCTCGACGACCCCAGGCTGGGGGAGGCGAAGCAAGAGGCCGAGCGTGAAGCCCGCCGCCCGTTCGGAAAATGGCGCTTCCGTTTTCTGGCTCCGAACCTGATGCTGGTGGACCTGCACTGAACCGGCTTGACAGGGGATACGACCGGGAATGGTTGCCGGCAGTCGCCGACTATCTGGCCACAGAGGAATCTCCTCAGTTCTGCTCAAACTTCCACTTTACGACTTCCGTTAGCGCCCATTCCGGGGTTTTGTCCTCATGGCAATTGTTGCATCCGTTTGGGACGCCGAACCGGATGGTTGCCTGGGGGGTGATGAAGGTGAAACGATGATCCCGCGCATCCCAGGGAACGGCATTCTTTCCTGTTTTTGGCATGTGACACTCGATGCACCGACTGCCCTTGCTTTCAAGCTTGTGCCGCGTATGTTCCGAAACCGATGTTTGATACACTGCGTGAGGGGATCCCTCTCCGTGACAGGTGAGACAGAGAGCGTTCGTCTCCGCTGACTTTACGAGGAAGGACACATGCCGGCTTCCATGGGAGTCATGGCATGTAAAGCACCGAACTCCGTTTTTATACATTTTACTTTGTATGAATGTATTGCCCTGTACACGGTTCTTGTGTGCGTACCCGTCCGCCCACATCTCATAGCCGTTGGTCCCGGTCGGCTTTGCATATACCCAGTAACCGGTCAGATCTTTTCCGGGCAGATATCCAACCGGCCAGGCGTATTTCTCAAACGGTCCTGCCGGCGGCCGACCGCTCATGTGACACTGAAAACATACCATGTTGCCGAGTCTGTGGCTGAGTTTTGAAGGATTGATCATTCCTTCTTTTCCTTCTGTCTGAACATGAAGAGATCCGGGACCATGGCACGCCTCACAGGAAACGCCCCGTTCAGCAGGCTCTTTTCTCCGGACATCAAACCCGGTTGTATGGCATCCTTCACAAAGCCTGGACGTCGGCCGGCGGTCCCATTGCGGAGGATAGATCCCTTCGCGCGCCCACCAGTCCTTCTTCGGCTCATAGCGCGCCCATTTCATGGCCGCCACCTTCCACTGGGCTGGCAGCATGTAGTAGTCATCTCCAATGCGCTTGGCGTATCTCTGCTTGAACCGACTTCCTACCAGCATATCAACATCGTCCAGGGAGAACGTCAGAACGGGATCCTCGTTCGAAAAATCCCCTAACACATTCCGGTTCGGCCCGTCCTTTATGAC
>CAYTRL010000413.1:0-5418 GCA_964439795.1 uncultured Thermodesulfobacteriota bacterium | reverse complement strand
CCGACACCTGTGTTTTGATGCTACGGGAGATTGATGCGTGATTCAACATCACCGGCCCATGAACAGACCCGAACCTCCCTGCATGAATTCCGCCGGGAAAATCTTGTTCTCATCCAATACATTTTGTATTCTCGCTGAAGAACCGGGAAAAACCCCAACGGGTTGCCGTACGGTTTCCCCCGTGCAGTTGATGCCCTGCAAGGAACGGCCGTTCAGGGAGAAAAAAACGATGAGCAGCAAGGCAGTAAAAGCCACCTTCGATAAAGCTGCAAAGGATTACGACAGGATGAAAATCCAGATCGTCCCGAAATATCGGGAAGTCGAAGCGCTAATACAAGGATATCTGACATTTTCCAAGTTTCGACGTCTAAACATACTGGAGCTGGGAACAGGCACGGGAAAATGGGCCTCCAATATCTTACGAACGTTCCCAAGGGCCCGTTACTATGGGATCGATTTCTCGGAGCAGATGCTCCAACTGGCCTCCTCGAGGCTCAAGAAGTTCGCCGATCGAACCCTGCTTGAAAATCTCGATTTGAACCAGGAAACACCCACTGGTAAATTTGATGTAATCTACTCCGTATTCACCATCCATCATGTTCGGGATAAATATGGCTTATTCCGCAAGCTGAAGCCCCTCCTCAAACCCCGGGGGGTATTCGTATATGTGGACATCACCATCGCAAACAATCCGGAACTGGAAGAACGGTTCCTGGAAAGCTGGAAGACGTTTATGCGGAATTCACCGTGGCCGAACCACAAAATCAAGAATATTCTTGACGATCACCAGGAGAATGATATTCCCGAGACGGTGGAGGCCCAATTGCGGTACCTGCGCGATGCGGGGTTCAGGGGGAGTGATCTCATATGGCGGCACGAAAAATTCGCGGCTTTCCATGCAAGAAATTAAAGGAAGAAACGAACAACCGGGTAGATCAGCCCTGGACAGGTCGTTCCTCTGGATAGATGCTCCACCCTGGTTGAAGTGAGGGAAATCTTATGCTCGTCATTTGCTTCCTGGTTTCCATACTGATCTTTGCCGGGTGCGGAGAGGGGGATCCGGTCCCCCCTGCCGTCCCTTCCTGTACCCCGATGGAAATTCCGGGTACCCAGGTCCGGTTCGACCTTACCCCGGGGGTCCCGTTCTACGAATTCCCCTTTCCCACCGACCTGCGGAGACAGACCGCCGAACCGACGGGCCTGGACCTGTCCGGATATCCGGTTCAGGGGCTTCCCCTCGTCCAGGATATCCTGGACCAGTATGTTCAGCTCGCTTCCCGATCCAACGGGTTCGGTTGCTCCACGACAATCTACTTCGTTTTCGATGGTGCGATACAGGAATCGAACCTGCCGGGGCTGCCCATGGAGTCGATGGAGGCGGATTCGCCTTTGTTCCTCGTGGCTGTGGATCCGGATTCGTCCGAGTACGGGATGCGCATTCCCCTGCGGGTCCGGTTCTACGGTCAGCAGGGCAGCTTTCACCCGGAAAACCTCCTGGCGCTGACACCGCTGCCGGGGTTCGTCCTCAGGCCGGACACGCAGTACGCCGCGGTGATCACCCGGACCCTGGGGGATGCCCGGGGGGATCTTCTCGGCAGCCCCCTGCATCTTCAAGTCCTGCTTTCCGGCAAAAACCCCGGCGGACCGCGGGGGGAGGAGGCCCGGGAAACCTTTCGGGCGCTCACGACTTTCCTGCGGGAGCAGAACATCTCTCCATGCACCATTGCGGCGGCGACAACGTTCACCACGGGAAACCCCGTGGCGGTGACGGCCCCCATCTATGATTGCGTCAAGTCCCTTCCCGTACCCGCCCCTTCGAGCCCGCTCCAGCGGACCCGGGAATATGACACCTATTACGTTCTGGAAGGGGCCTATCGCGCTCCCCAGTTTCAAGCGGGAACGCCTCCCTACCTGGCCGGGGGCGGGGACATGGTGTTCGGTCCGAACGGATGCCCGGTGGAGCAGCGGCAGGACGAAGTTCCCTTTGCCGTGGCCGTCCCCAAGGGGCAAATGCCCGCGGACGGCTGGCCCCTGGTGATCTACATCCATGGAACCGGCGGGGTGTCCACCCAGTTCGTGGACCGCGGCCGGAAGCCCGAACCCGGCGTGTCGGCCCCCCCGGGGACCGGCCCGGCCCTCACGTTCGCGGCGAGAGGGATGGCCACCGCAGGAGCTGCATCCCCGGTTGGGCCCCAAAGGGGAGCGCTCCCGGGGCTGGACGGCTATGACTTCTACAACGTGCTTCAGCCTCCCGCGCTTCGGGACAACCTCCGTCAGGCCATGGCGGAGCAGGTCCTTTTCCTGAGACTACTCAGGGAACTGAGAATCCCGGCGGCGTTGTGCCCCGGGACCGATACTTCCCTCGCACCGGACGGGGCCATCGGGTTTGACGGACGCGCCCTGTTCGCCATGGGACAGTCCCAGGGAAGCATTGTTCTCGATATCTGGGCCGCCTACGAAGAGAACCTGGCCGCGGTCTTTCCATCGGGTACCGCCGCGCACTTTGGCACCATCGCCCTGGAGATGCGGACCCTCCCCACGGCGGACCTTCTGCGCATTCTGCTCGAAATCCCGGACGACGAACCCCTGGACCTGTTCCACCCGTTCCTGAATATCCTCATGCTGGCCTGGGGGGCGGCCGATCCTCTCTATTTCGCCGGGCATTTTTTCCGGGAGCCGCTTCCCGGCAGGGAGGCGAAGCACGTTTTTGTCAGCCAGGGCTTCTTTGATTCCTACTTCCCACCACCGGGCCAGAACGCCTTCATCCTGGCGGCCGGGCTTCAGCTGGCAGGAGAGCCTTTTGCCGAGGAAGGCTTCCAGGAGATCGCCCGGCGTATGGAGTATCAATCACCAAGGTGCGGGCTGGCAACCTCCTGCTCCCGTTCCACGGTGGAGGCCATGGAGTACCTGGGCCTGGAGATCGCGGATCTTCCGGTCTCCGGGAATATCGCCGCGCCCGACGGAAACCGGATCACCGGGGTCCTGGTGGAGGCCCTGGAGGACGGCAACATGGACGGGCACCATATCAGCTTCCAGCTGGACGCCTTGAAGCATCAATACTCCTGTTTTCTTCGCACCTTGATCGATACCGGCTTGCCCGTCCTCCTGGAAACGGGCGGCCCGGGATCGGCTTGCGAGTGAGCCGTTGCCGAGCTGCTGAAACGAATGTTCCCTTCTCGTCTTCCCGTGTAAATTATGTTATATTTTTCTCTTCCCTCCCCGAAAAAAGGATGAAAAATGAACCCAAACAGGGAGACGGTTCATGGCGACCATGAGAGCGGTCAGACTTCATGCGGAATGGGATCCCCGGCCGGATTTCAAGCTGGGTAAGAAAGATATCGAAGGGAAGCAGACCTATCTGGGGAGCAAGGTTTGGCGGCATCCTGTTTTGAGCATGGAGGAGGTGGATGTCCCCAGGCCCGGGGCCGGGGAAGTGCTGATCCAGCTCAAGGCCTGCGGTATCTGTGGAAGCGATGTGCACATGGCCCAGCAGGACGATGATGCCTATATCTGGTATCCGGGCTTGACGGGGTTCCCGTGTACCCTGGGTCACGAACTGTCCGGGGTTGTGGTGGAGGCCGGGGAAGGAGCCCGCGACAAGAAAACCAACAAGCCGTTCAAGGGAGGCGAATGGGTTTGTGCGGAAGAGATGCTCTGGTGCGCGTCCTGCCAACCCTGTGCGGACGGCTGGCCGAACCACTGCGAACGGCTGGATGAGATCGGGTTCAACGTGGACGGCGCATTGACCGAATATATCGTGCTTCCCGACCGGTGTCTCTGGAGTCTGGACCCGCTGCGAGGGAACTATTCGGAACAGGAGATTTTCAAGCTGGGCAGCCTGGTGGAACCTACCAGCGTTGCCTACAACGCCGTGGTGGAGCGGGGCGGCGGGATCCGGCCGGGAGACCATGTGGTGATTTGCGGGGGAGGGCCCGTGGGGCTCGCGGCATGCGCCGTCCTCAAGAGGCACGGGGCGGCCCGTGTCATCCTCTCGGAACCGGAACCCCGGCGTGCCGAACTGGCCCGGAAGATGGGGGCCGATGTGGTCATCAACCCCCTGGAAGAAGACTTTACCGAAAAGGTGCTGGAAACCACCCATGGAATGGGGGCTGCTCTTTACCTGGAGGCGACCGGCCTGCCCACCACAGTGTATCCGGCCATCGAGGCGGCGATCTGGGAAGGCCGGGCCCTGAACAGCACCGTGGTTGTCGTGGCCCGGGCCGATGCAAAGATGCCCGTCACCGGCGAGGTCCTGCAGGTCCGAAGGGCGAGGATCGTGGGTTCTCAGGGCCATTCCGGACACGGAACATTTCCCCGGGTGATCGAAGCCATGGCCTCCGGTATGAACATGCTCCCGCTGATCACCCAGGAGATCACGCTCGATCAGGTGCCGGAGAGCATCGTCAAACTGCGAACGGACCGGAAAGAATGCAAGATAACCTGCCTGATGTAAGCCGTCGTATGGGGAAGCAACCGGACGGCCCGTTTCCGTTGGCCATACAGATGGTTCTGCCCCTGTCCTATCGAACGAACCAGCCGTTCTGCTCGCAACTGGACGCCCTCCACCGGTGCGGTTTCTCCGGTGTGGAACTCAACATGGCCCATCCCGACCGGGTCGATCTTGCGGACCTTCAAGATTTCCTGCGTCCCTTTCACCTGTCGTTCACCTGTCTTGCCTCCGGACTGACGGCGAAAACACACGGCCTGTCCCTGTGTGTCCACGACCGGGAGGTCCGGGACCGGTCCGTGGACATGTGTCATCAAATGATCGACCGGATCGCGGGAACGGGCGCCGGCATGATCATCGGTTTTCTGAAAGGGGCGCCGGGTCGGGACCCTCAGCAGGACCGGGACTGCTTTCTGGATTCTCTGGCCCGGATTTCCCCCCACGCGGCGGAAAAGAGCGTCCGGGTGCTGATCGAAGCGACCAACCGCTATGAAGCCTCGGTTGCCAACACACTGGAAGAGGCGGTGGACTTGATCCAGGGTTTCGAGAACCCGTACCTGCGGATCCTGCCGGACACCTTTCATATGAACATCGAGGAGACGGATCCAGCCGGTGCATTGAAGCGGTTTGCCCCCTGGTATGATTCCATCCACCTCTCGGACAACAACCGGTGTTTTCCGGGGTTTGGAGCCATCAACTTTGAGGAGACCGTTGCCGCCCTTCGGGCATCAGCGTTTCAGGGAACCCTGGCTGTCGAGGGGAACCTTCGTGGACAATTTGTTGATGATGTGAAGGCTTCCGCGGCGTACCTGGCTCCTCTCCTGGGGTGAAAAGAGGAGCCATCTTTCCTCACGGGAAAAGGGGGACAGGCACCGATTTCTCAACGCCCTGTTCCTACAATAATCGGTGACTGTCCCCGATTTCCCGTCCCCGATTTCCTACAATAATCGGTGACTGTCCCCGATTTCCCC
>CAYTRL010000412.1:0-5442 GCA_964439795.1 uncultured Thermodesulfobacteriota bacterium | reverse complement strand
GTACTGACATACAACGTGCCGTTGGCCACGGCCAGGCCGTAGGCCCTTCCTTCCACGGGGCGGCTCCAGATCCGGGCGCCGTCCCGGACATCGAAGGCCGCCACATGGCCGTCCCCCCCCAGCACCAGGCTGTCGCCGGCCAGGATCATGCCGCACCGGTAGGGGCATTCCACGGACCAGGTTGTGGAACCGGTGGGGCGATGGATGGAGGAAAGTGCGGTCCTGCTTTGCACAAAGGCGCGGTCGCCCGAAACCACCATGAGGTTTCCGCCGTGCAGCGTCTCGAGAAGGTTCCGGTCTTGCGCATCACTGACGGACAGCCACCCCGTCTTGTTGCCGGGGCCATGGATAAAGCGCAAATCTTCGGTGAGAAAACAGTAAACACCCCCCCCGCCGTTCATGCTGCCCTGGGGTTCCCCGGACAACAGGTCAAAGACCACCGGCGCAACGCGCCCCTGGGGGACGTAGAGGCGGGACGTGGAGGCCAGCATGGCGCCTTCCAGCGTCACGGGGCCTTCCACGGTCCTTTCATAGATCCGTGCCCCGTCATCGGCATCCACCGCACAGAGACGGGACGTCTCCCAGGGGGCCAGCGAGGCGGCGAAATAGGCCTTTCCGTCCTGCACGAGGACACCGGTTCGGACCGGCCACATGGATATCAGCTTGTTGTTGCTGGGTACCATCCGTTCACTGGGAGCGGCCCGGACCTTCCATCTCAGCGAACCGGTGTCCCCATCGATACAGTAGGCATGGCCGTCGTCGGAACCGAAATAGATACGGCCTGCGCTGCAGGTCGGTGCGATACGGACCGGCCCGTTGGCATGGAAAACCCATTTCACCTCTCCGGTGGAACTGTCGAGGCTCCGGACACACTCCTCGGAAGAAGAGGCGAAGAATACGGAATCACCCGCTGCCGTGACATAAAAAACAGGATCGAAATTCCGCATGGATTTCAGCCCCGATATCCGGGCATAGGCATCCCATTTGGCTGCGCCCGCCCAGGCCGGCGCTGGAGGGACCGCGGCCCGATAGGCCCATGCTTCCTCGAGTCCCGAGAAATCCAGGGTTTCGGAGGTGACCCCGCTTCGATGGTTGTCGTGCATGTAGGTGGGCCAGTCCTCGGCATGCGCAGGGCGCAGGAGAAGGAGTGCGGCTACCAAAGCCAGGGGGATGAAGGGGCCGGATCTCTTCCAGCAACGTTGCGGCAGGGTTCGGTCCCGCACCGGGGTCGTCCTCCGTTTCCTTCCTGAGGCTCCAAGGAGAGGGCAGGGGGATTCCCCGTCCGAATGATGATGGTTACCCGCGTTTTTCATCATGGAGAAAGATCCCCAGCCGTTCTCGTTCCAAAAAGCGTTCATCGGTTTTGTTCTCTTCCGGTAAAACAGACCGATGTCTGGAGCCACTTGCCGCAGCTGCAGCCCGCGCCTCCCTCCGGGGCCAGGATCATGCCGCCGGCTGGAATCGCGCTCAGCCAGCAACCGGGACGGAGCCGGTCCCAGAAGCTCGCAAGGTTGTCCCGGGAATCCCACAAAGCGATATTCCCCCCTTCCCCGCGATAGACGAAGACCCGCGATCCTGCGGCCACGGTGGGACACCCCGAACGCGGCGGCATGTCGAACGGCAGTGTCTGCCCGTCCCCGATGCGGTAGCACCTGGGGTAGAGGCAGGCCATCCCGTCCACCAGGGCCGCGTGCTGCATATGATCTCCGTGATCCTGGCCGGGCCAGGGGTGAAAGGCCGACCACAGGTCGTCTCCGGTACGCGCGTCATAGGCATAGAGGGCATACAGAAAAAAGCCGGACGAGGCGAGCACAAGGGTCGGACCGGGATCGTCCGTATAGCCGAGATAGAAGACAACCGAGCCGGCCCAGGGTTGGATCGGTTTCTCCCAGGCTACCTGGCCTCCCTGCCTGTCCAGGGCCACCAGGACCAGGTCCTTCCACAGGAGCGCGTTGTTTACCCGGCCCTCTCCGGATGCTTCCACCTGCGGGTTGCGGCACGTGACGAAATAAACGTACTCTCCCCCAACGGTAATCGTGGAATTGATGATCATCCCGTCCGAATAGGACCACTCCCTGGCTCCGCTGTTCTTGTCCATGGCAAAGATCAAATCGCTGCAGACCTTGTCGTTGCCGGAGCCGATCATCAGGTCGTACCAGTACTTCTTGCCCCAGTACTCCGTGTAGGCGGCACCTTTCCGGGTCTGGGTTCCCAGGATCTGGCTTCCCGCACTGGCCAGAAATCCCCAATCATAACCGTCCTGAGCGGGATCTGCGCTCAACGTGTAGGTTTGCACGAGCTCCCCGGTGGCGGCATCCAGCCGCCAGCACGCATCCTTGATCGCCACGTATACGTAATCGTTGTCGGCACACCAGTTGCTGCAGTCACGGGGCATGTTCACCCTGCGCAGCTCGGGTATCTCCAGGCTCCAGAGGATGGCGCCGTTGTATGCATCCATGGTTACGATGCGGTTGAAGCCCTGCAGGAAGAGCCTTCCGTTCGTGGACAGCGGCGCGGGTTTCCGGGGATTGCGGTCCATCACCGCGTCACCGCCCGGTCTGCCGAACCACTGCACCTCCATCTCCCCCGTGCCTGTGGCCCCCTGGAGATCGTCGTTGCTGCATGCGGAGTTATGGGCGCCCGCATACTGGTGGCTCCAGTCTCGTGCTCCCGGAAGCGGTGGTTTTTGAACCACTCTCCAGGCATACGGGTCTCCGCCGGCTTCCGCCAGCCCAAGATAAACACTGCCGCCGTTCGGGCGCAGCACCCGCATGATCTCCTCGAAGATCGGGTCGCTTTCGGAGAGGGGCTCCGCAACGACCAGGTTCGCGAAATGACCGGGAAAGGGAAGTCGGGACAGGGATTCCACTTCCCGGACCGTGGCCCTGGGGCCGTAAATGCCCTCACGGGTCAGCAGGGAACGGGCCTCTGCCACGGTGTCGGGGTCCGCTTCGACTCCAACGACCCTGAGCCGACTGCGCCGTGCGAGTTCATAGGCGAACCGGCCGTTTCCGGATCCCAGAACGAGGCAGTAGCCGCGCGAGATCCCCGAGTCCTCGAGAATCCACGCCGCGGCGTCCTCGATCGCTTCCGTTCCCTGGACGCCCGTGTCTTGAGAAGTCCTGTCAGGGATATCCGGAAGGGAGTAGTTGCAATTCGTCTCCAGGGAAAAGACCTCCGAAACCCATGGGCTTCCCCCGCGGGACGACTGGACCCGGTACGAATACGTCGTGTTTGGCTTGAGTCCCTTGATGGTGACGGCGTGATCCGTGGTGAGTGCTGGATCCGTCACCGTATGCTCGGAAACATCGTTCTCGCCGTATTCCACCACCGAGGGCGCAGGGGTTTCACTCCTCCACCGGACGACCGCGGAGTCCCTGCCCACGAACTCCACGTAAGGCCCTACCTCGGTTATTCGCCCCGGTTCCTCCCCAGACGGGTCCCCGGCCGGTCCTGTGTTCGAGTCATCCCCACCGGAGCAACCCAAGAAAACCAGGGTGAAAAGCCACAGGGTGGTCAGAAGGAGAATCCGTACGTTCATCTGCTCCCCAACGGTCCGTCATGCCATGAAAACAATACGCCTCGGTCCTGTTCCCCGGATGGCATCACTATCCGAGCTTTTCCCATGATACCGATAAACATCTCAAATCTTCAAGCCTGTCGCTTTGTTACGGGACCTTGAATGATCGCTACGGTTGTGTTTCTTCCAGGGGAGCGGTCCCGGGCGCTTTTCGGACCTCCACTTCCAGAGGTCGGTCCAGGATGTCCATGATCCTGCCCCGGTCCCCCGGTACAAAATGCTCGGGGAAGTAGATGTAGCTGCAGAACTCGTATTTTCCCCCTTTGAGCTTCTCGAGGTTGCCCAGGGCGAGCCCGACCTTTCCGATGATCCCTTCCTCCTCCTCCGGGGGATCCGATCGTCCGGCGTCGTCCTCGTAGAAGAGCCCCCGCAGAACAGGCTCCAGGCCCGGCCCCACCACGATCCGGTTGAACCAGGTGCCCTGGGGGCCGTGAACCATCTGCCACGTCTGGTTGAGGGATCGATCCAGGGATGCCTCCTGCGGGGACAGGACCCCGTCCAGCAGGACGGGCTCCTCCACGGTGTTGCTCGAGAACTCCATGCCCACCGCATTGCGGCAGAATTCGGTGGCGAGGAAAATATCCAGAGATGTGATGAGCCAGGAGAGTTTGAAGGGGACGTCCAGTTCCCCCGGAAGGAAGAAGAAACTGCGATAGTAAAAGGTGTGTGTATAGAGTTCCGGAGACCGGATACGCTTGGAAAGGTAAAGACGGTTTTCGTTTTTTCGAATGACCCTGACCGGGCCGTCCTTGTAGGCGGATATCTCCGAGGTCCAGTCTTTGGCCCGCTTATCTATCTTCAGGGATCCGAAAAAGGCCGAGGCCAGCAGGCGCTGCTTGAAGATGTCGATGAGGTCCAGCCCCTGCCCACCCGCCTCGCGTTTGATCGTGTTCTCGTTGTGGGCGATGGGAAAAACCTCTGAATGCCCCACGGCATATACCGGTGTGTCGATATAGTCCCGGTCCACGTCGTAGGTGACATAGTCGGTTTTCGACCTCCGGGGGGTCCCCTTCGCCAGACAGAGATACGCAAAGCCCGACTTCCCGTTTGCCGGGTCCGTGACCTGGATCTCCATCGAAGGGGAGGGCAGGCCGTTGAGGAGTTCCCCGCCTGCCCTCTCTCCCAGGTCCCGGGCCATGAAAACAACCTCGTCCTTTGTGTCCAGGACCCCGTTCCCCCTGACCTCGTCTCCCTTGGGCCCTTTCGGCAGGACCCACGCGTACAGGCCGTTCTCGAGTTCGACTCTTTCATCGACCTGGAAGGGGACGGGTTGAAGAGAACCCTTTCGGTTGACAAGCAGTTCGAGCCTGTCGATATTCTTCTCCAGGAGGGAGGGCATTCGATCCCCCTGGATGGTCAGGGGGTCGCTTGTTCGGCCGGAAAGGGTCGTTCCGTCACCGGAATGTTCGGCGGCCAGGGGGGAGGGCAGGGATCCACACAGTGCAAGAAGAACAACGGCTAAAAGGCCTTTCATTATCGTTTCTCCCGTGAGGTGATCTCTTTCGTCGAGCGGCAGCCTGTCCCCCTGCCATTGGGTTGCCTCCTCGATGATGAGGAAGGTCTGCTCCGCGGAAAGGTCATGGACCGCATGGAGATGTACCGCATGGACGGCCGCTCCATTGTAGGACAGGATCGATCTTCTCTCAAAACGCGGATCTGACCCGCCCGGGAATTGCCGGAGCCTGCATTTCCTGAGAGGATGGGGGCATGACAGAACGTAGCGGATACTTGCCCGAGCCGCGGCATACCGATGAGATCCATTCTAAGAGGCCGTTGAAAAAGTCCCATCTGCCGTCATCCCGGCGAACGCCGGGATCCAGAAGTACTTGAAAATACTGGATTCCGGATCAGGGGGGTCTAAG
>CAYTRL010000411.1:0-5466 GCA_964439795.1 uncultured Thermodesulfobacteriota bacterium | reverse complement strand
AACACCTTGTATTCGCAGCCGCACTGATGCTCGTCTTGGGTGGGCAGGCCTGGATGCCGGCAACCGGTTCCGCCATCACCCTTTTCTTCGACGACTTCAACTCGGAGAACGGCGGGAACTACCAACTCAACTACGATAATTTCGCCAACTGGGATGTCCAGGGCGGGACCGTGGACCTGATCGGGCTGGGCAGCCCCTGGGACTGGTTTGCTCCGGAGCAGGGCCTCTACGTGGATATGGACGGCTCCACCGGGAACGCCGGGCTCATGACCACGGAATTCACACTGGAAGCAGGAGAGTATCTGCTCGAGTTCGACCTGGCGGGAAACCACCGGGTGGGCACACCGGAAGAAGTCCTCGTTCAGATCGGTCTGGGAAGCCTGATCGACGAGAGCATTTCCCTGAACCGGGATGATCCGTTTCAGACCTACGCACTGGCTTTCACCGTGGACAGCACCATGCTGGCCCAATTGAGCTTTGAAGGGATAGGCGGAGACAATATCGGCATGCTGCTGGACAACGTGAGGCTGTCCAACGACGCCGCCCCTGTCCCCGAACCCGCCACCGTCTTCCTCCTGGGGGGTGGCCTTCTGGGCCTCGCCAGGCTCCGGAAGAAACAACAGGCGTGAGCCTCCCGTAGAATAAATACAAAAACGCCAGGGTCCACAACGGGCCCTGCCGTTTTTTTTGCCTCCACCCGGAAACGAGCCGGCTGGATCCTCCGTTGTGCTGCGTGTCGTACCTCTCGAATTAAATGAGCATGTCTTTTTTACGACTGTGTTTCGGGCTAGGGGTGGATGAGCCCCAGGATCTCCAGCACGTAAGCATGCTTTCCTCTTCCCGGATCCGGCAGCATGACCGTGAGCGCCGAGTCATCCCTGGACCACGTTACCGTTCCGGTGCTGCCCAGAAGGCGGATGGAATCGATTTTCCCCGGGGCAAGCCCTGTCCCGTTTCCCAGGGACCGGATAGAAAGGCCGACCGCCCGGTTCCGGAAAAGAACTTGTAACCTGCGGGTTTCGACGGGCTCCATAGTGAAAGCCCGCAGAGAAAACCGTTGATGTCGTTTCTTATATAAGATAAAAACGGAAAGGATCCGTTTGACCCTCATCCATACCCCCAGAGGAAAACCGAATCCATGATGAAACGCGTCCTTCCGTACGCCCTGGCCGTATGGATTTTCTGCCTGATTCTCCTTCCTGCGCCCGCTGTTTTCGCCGGATCCTCCACGCCGCCGGACCGTCCCTGGACCCAGATGAAGAAAAGGCCCTCGGGGACCGACCACAGCAGCCTGTTCAAGGAAGAGAGCTTCGCCGACGGGCCGTCGGTGACCCGCGCCTGTCTGAAATGCCACCCGGAAACGGCCCGGGATTTCATGACCGGCTCGCACTGGACCTGGCTGGGCGACGAACAGGTGTTCCCGGGACGCGACCGGCCCATGCGTGTGGGAAAGAAGAACCTGATCAACAACTTCTGTATCAGCATCGAGGGCAACTGGCCCAAGTGCACCAGTTGTCACGCAGGCTACGGCTGGAAAGACGCGAATTTCGATTTCAACCGGGAAGAAAACGTGGATTGCCTGATCTGCCACGATCAGTCCGGACAGTACGCCAAGGGAACCAGCGGCCTTCCGGCCGAAGGAGTGGACCTGCTGGCCGCGGCCAGGAGTGTGGGGACACCCACCCGGGACAATTGCGGCTGGTGCCATTTCAACGGCGGTGGCGGAAACGCGGTGAAGCACGGGGACCTGGACGGGTCCCTGGCCAAGCCGGTGGAGCGTATCGACGTGCACATGGGACGGCACGACTTCCAGTGCGTCGATTGTCACCGCACCGTCAAACACCGGATCGGCGGCAGGATGATCGCCACGGGTGCCACGAACGTGCCGGAGGTGAACTGTACCGACTGCCACTCCCCGGCGCCTCACCGGGTGGAACGCCTCAACGAGCACACCGGTGCTTTGTCTTGCCAGACATGCCACATCCCCCGGGTGGCGCTCCGGGAGCCCACCAAGGTGGCCTGGGACTGGTCCACCGCGGGCCATGACGTAGACGTGGACGATCCCCATCAGTACCTGAAGATCAAGGGCAGCTTCCTCTACGCTAGGGACCTCCTTCCGTGGTACCGGTGGTACAACGGAAATGCGGCTCGGTACCTCAAGGGAGACAAGATCGATCCGGACGGGGTGACCCCGATCAACGATCCCCAGGGGAGCATCAGCGATCCCCGGGCCCGGATCCGTCCGTTCAAGGTGCATCGAGGCAAACAGCCTTACGACGAGGAGTACGATCACCTGCTCGTGGTAAAGACGGTGGGCGAGGGCGGGTACTGGACCGAATTTGACTGGGACAAGGCCGCCCGGCTTGGCGCGGAAGCCTCGGGAGTGCCCTACAGCGGAAAGATGGGGTTCGCTGAGACGGACATGTACTGGTCCCTCAACCACATGGTCGCCCCCAGGGAGGGAGCCCTCCAGTGCACGGACTGCCACGGGCAGGGAAGTCGGATGGACTGGAAGGCGCTGGGATACGGGGAAGATCCCGCGTTCACCGGAGGCCGCGGCCACCGCAGGCTCGTTCCCGAGAGCAAGGGGGACGGGTCATGAGAAAGGGGAGAGCGTTTGCCGCCGTTGTCGTCGCTGCCGCCCTCATCCTCTTGTCCTGGGAGGCATGGGCCCTGCCGGGGACGGGACGGGACATGGGGAAGGAGCCCCCGGCCTCTCCGGGTACGGCGGGAACCGTACCTCCCGTTTCGATCAGGAACCTTGGGACTGCCCCACCACCGTCGGAGAAGCGGATGCACCCCCCGATCCCCTTTCTCGACGTGGACGGGAAGACCGTGGTGGAGTCCGGCCGGCCTCTCTCCCTGATGACAACCTGCGGGGGGTGTCACGACACTGCGTTCATCGCGGAAAACAACTATCACGCCCTGGCGGGTCTGGACGAGCGGGTTCCCCCCGGGGAGGGTGAGAGCGGCCGGCCCTGGGACACGAGCCCCGGCCTGTTCGGCCGGTGGAGCCCACTCACCTACCGGGTGCTGTCTCCCGAGGGGGACGCCACACTGGACATGGGCACCGCGGACTGGGTGATGACCATGGGGCCCCGGCACGTGGGGGGGGGGCCCGCGGTGCGGAGCCGTTACGCGGATATGCCGCTGGGCAGCGGGAAATCCGATGCCTCACCGGATCCGGAGACGCACGCCCTGGATCCCCGGACCGGGAAGCCCGTGGCATGGGACTGGAAGCGGTCGGGTACGGTAGAGTTGAACTGCCTGATCTGTCACATGAAGGGCCCGAACAACGCCGCAAGGGTGGAGACCACCCGCCGGGGCAGGTTCGGCTGGGCGTCCACGGCCACGCTGGCGGGTACCGGGCTCGTGGAGGAGACCGGAGACGGATACCGCTGGGTGCGGGGCGGTTTTGATTCCCAGGGCCACCCCATTGTGAAATCGTTCCGCATCGCACACCCGGAGAGCGCCAACTGCCGCCTCTGCCACGGGAAGGCCTGCCGTTGCAGAGACCCTGTGGTGTTCGAGAACTCGCTGGAAAACTGGGGTGTGGAAACCACCGGAGAGGTTTTCTCCCCCGAGAAGCTGTGTTTCTCCGGGATGAACCTCCGGGACAAGGAGTCGCTCACCCTGCCCTGGGACATCCACGCCGAGCGGCTCTTCCAGTGCTCGGACTGCCACAGTTCCATGAACAACCCCGTCACCAATGAGAAGGGCCGGGAGACCCGGCCCCGGCACCTGGCCTTCGACGCCCGGCGCATGAGTTTCAACGATTACCTGCACACACCGGACCACAACCTGGTCAAGGGTCACAGTGCCCAGGGCACGGTGGCCCGGCGTCTGGACGGGAGCATGCGGGACTGCCGGGACTGCCACGACGCGGAAGCAGCCCACGACTTTCTGCCATACAAGAAACTGCACTTCCAGCGGCTTGATTGCCAGACCTGCCACATCCCTCGTGTATATGCACCGGTACGCATGGTCACTGACTGGACCGTGATGACACCCGAAGGGGGGCCCGCGGTCCAGCACCGGGGCCTGGAGGGGAAGGTGAACGACCCGGCTTCCCTGATTACCGGGTACGAGCCGGCCCTGTTGGAATACCGGGAAGAGGGCGGTGTGCACCGGCTCAGCCCCACACACCTGCTCACCTCCTGGTTCTGGGTGGGAGGAGACCCGGAGCGTCCGGTCCGGCTCGTGGACCTGAAAAAGGCGTTCCTGACGGAAACCGGTGATTATAATCCGGAAGTGCTGGCCGCCCTGGACGCGGACCGGGACGGGGAAGTGTCCCCGGAGGAGCTTCGGCTGGACACCGATGAAAAGGTCGCCCGCCTGGCTTCGCGGCTGGAGAGCGTGGGGGTGAAGAACCCCCGGATCCATGGTGAAATCCAACCGTACACCCTGAGCCACGGGGTGGCCACTGGCCGGTTTGCCATGCAGGACTGCCGGGAATGTCACTCCCACGATTCCCGGGTCAATCGACAGGTGGAGCTGTCCGGGTACACTCCCGGCGGGGTGATCCCCCGGCCGGTGGGGGACTCGGGAATGGAGCTGCGTGGCGGGCTTTCCGTGGATGAGGATGGCCGGTTGCGCTTCTTTCCCTCCGTGGACCCGGAGTGGCTCTACATCCACGGATCGGACCGGCTGAAATGGATGGATGTCCTGGGCATCCTCCTGGTGGCCGGCTCGTTTGCCGGTGTTGGGGTCCACGGAGGGCTGCGGATCGTTGCGGTCCGAAGAAGGAAGAAGGGGCAGGGTATATGAAGAAAAAGGTACTCTTCTACACCCCGTATGAACGGGCCTGGCACTGGATCCAGGCCGCGGCGGTGATCGTCCTGCTGATCACGGGTTTCGAGATCAGTTACGCCACCTGGTTCTCGGTGGCCGGATTCCGGTCCGCGGTTCACGTGCACGACATCGTGGGTCTGGTCCTTGCCGTGAACGCGTTCCTGGCCCTGTTCTACAACCTGGCTGCAGGAATGCTCAATAGGTACGTTCCCGGGTTCGACGACTTCTTCACCCTGGGGTTCAGGCACGCCACATACTACCTGTTCGGTATCTTCCGGGGGGACCCCCACCCGTTCGACAAGACCCCGGAAAAGAGGCTGCTCCCGCTTCAGAAGGTCTCATACTTCTTCGTACTGAACCTCCTGCTCCCGTTCATGGTGGTCACGGGCCTGCTCAAGTGGAGCGCTCAAGTGGACCCTTCCCTGGTGGAGATGTTCGGCGGGCTGAACCTGCTGGCACCCCTGCACCGGTTCGGAGCCTGGCTGTTCGCCGCCTTTGTCGTTGTGCACGTTTACATGATCACCACGGGCCACACGGTCTTCTCCAACTTGCTGGCCTTGATCCGGGGGTACGAATACGTGGAGGACCCGGAAGGTGAGGAGACGGAAGGGTAGAAAGAGGGGGTCAGGTCTTCATTCTACATTTTTCTCGTGGGTGCCGCGCCGGACAACTCGT
>CAYTRL010000410.1:0-5481 GCA_964439795.1 uncultured Thermodesulfobacteriota bacterium | reverse complement strand
CGCGATGCTCCAGGGCCTTCTGTTTCACCTCGCCCATCAAGGTGTCGACACCCTGCAGAATCAGATCCGCCGCCTCGGTGAGCTGGCAGGCAAAAGCGGTGTCCAGCACATCCGAAGAGGTCATCCCCACATGCATGAAGCGGGCGTCGTCACCGATCGTCTCTCCCACCGCCGTCAAAAATGCGATCACATCATGGTGAAGGGTGCGTTCCAGTTCATCGATACGCTGTACGGAAAAAGAAGACGATTCCTGGATCCGTTTCAGGGAATCTGCGGGAACGGTTCCCATTTGATGATAGGCCTCGCAGGCCAGGATCTCGATTCGGAGCCAGATGGAAAACTTGTTTTCAGGCTCCCAGATCTTTTGCATGATGGGACGGGCGTATCGTGAAATCATAGGACAGGATCCATCCGGTCAGGGGTTGAAGGGGAGAATCGGCCGAAGATCGTTGTATCGGTCAGCAATCCAGTGCGAGTCGGGGAATGCTTTCACGGTCCATGTCGCCCAGGATGGTCATGCTCATCTGTTCCGGGCGGAACAGGTTCCGGGAAAGCTCCAGGATATCGGCTTCCTGCACACGATCGATCTCCTGTACCACTTCCTGTATGTCGATCTGTTTTCCGAAGTATATTTCGTTCATGGCCAGTTTACTCATGCGGCTGCTGGTACTTTCCGTGCTGAGCAGGAGGTTGCCCTTGAGCTGTTCCTTGGCGATGGAGAGTTCCAATGGGGAAACCGGTGTCTGCTTCAGGTCGCGCAAACCCTCCATCAACAGGTCGACTACCTGTTCCACCGATTCACGGGCGGTTCCGGCATACACGCCGAGCAGTCCCGTGTCCAGGAAGGAAGATTGAAACGAGTAAACCGAATAGGCCAGGCCCCTTTGTTCCCGGATCTCTTGAAACAGACGGGAGCTCATGCCCCCGCCGAGCAACGTGTTCAACACATGGAAAGCATACCGTTTCGGGTGGTTGTAGGGCACCCCCAGGGTACCGAAACAGAGATGAGCTTGCTCCAGTTCCTTCAGGTGGACGTTCAGACCCTGGTGGGTATCGGGTTTCTCCAGGTCGTTCACAGGGGTGGTGGAGTCGGAGGGGGAGAACAGGGATTCCGCACACTGAACCACCTCGTCCGGCACCAAGTTCCCGGCCACGGCAAGCAGCATGCGGGAGGGGTCCCGCAGCGTGTAGGCATATGACGTCAGGTTTTCCGGGGTCAGTTGGTGGATGATCTCCTGGGTTCCCAGGGTGGAACGACCCAGGGAGTTGCCACGCCAGTAGGATTCCGCAAACAGTTCGTGGACCCACTCTTCCGGGGAGTCTTCCACCATGTGGATCTCCTGCAGGATGACCTGCCGCTCCTTCTCGATCTCCTCACCCGGGAAACGGGCGTGCTGGAAAATGTCGGCGAGCAAGTCCAGCGCCAGGGCCATGTGAGAGTGCAGGACCCGGGCGTACAGGCACATCATCTCTTTTCCGGTGAACGCGTTCAGGGAGCCGCCCACCGCTTCAATCTCGCGCGAGATCTCCAGCGCACTTCGTTTTTCCGTGCCCTTGAAAAACATGTGTTCCACGAAGTGGGTGATCCCGTTCCATTCCACCGGTTCGAAGCGTGATCCTCGAAGCACCCAGATCCCTGCGGACAAGGAGATGGCATGGGGGATATGTTCGGTGAGAACACGCATCCCGTTGGACAGCCGATTGGTTTGGATCATGGGGTTCCTCAAATCGCAAAGCAAGGCCCCCCTGCCCCGGCCGTGGGTCGGTTTGGAGGGGGATCCTCGAATCCTGAAAAGACGGGTGTGCTATTTGCGCAGCCCCAGGCGCTGGATCAAGGCCTGGTATCTCGCCGGATCCTTTCTTTTCAGATAGCTCTGCAGTTTTCGGCGTTGACTGACCAACTGCAGCAACCCTCTTCGGGAGTGGTGGTCCTTCTTGTGGTACTGGAAGTGTTCCGTCAGGTTGGTGATCCGCTCGGTGAGCAGTGCAATCTGGACCTCGGGGGACCCCGTGTCCTTTTCGTGCTGGCGGAACGACTGGAGAAGCTCCGTTTTCTTTTCAGGTTCGATACTCATCGGATTGAACTCCTTCTTGGTTGTCATCAAGTTCATGGACCGGGGTCGTGGAACCGGGAAAAAGACGGTTCGATCCCCGTCCCGCAATGTCTACGTCCGCTATCCACGGTTCAGAACGCGGATGGGTTGCAGGTAAAAACCTTCATCATCCTCCCGGACTTCGGCGACGGCAATGAGCCTCCCGTTGGCCATCATCCGTATTTTCTCCCCTGTGCGTTTCGCCCGGAACTCCATTCCGTTGACCGCAGACCCCCGTATCGGGTTTCCTTGCCGGATCCGGACGGCGTTCTCGCCATCCACGGAGCATGCCGGGACGTGCCCGAGGACCTGTTCCGGGGGCAGGAGCGCCTCTGCCCCCCTTCCCTTCTCCAACAACGCCTCCATCTGCGCCAGGTTCCGGGCGTGGTCGATACGGAACCGGCCGCACCGGAGCCTTCGGAGGGAAACCAGGCAGGCACCGCATCCCAGTTCCTTGCCCAGTTCATGTACCACGGCCCGGACATAGGTTCCCCGGCTGCACACCAGTTCGAAGTCCAGATCGGTCCCCCGGCATTCCAGCATCAGGAACGAGCGGATGAAGGTCTTCCGGGGGGCCGTCACCACTTTTTGTCCCTTCCGGGCATAAGCGTAAAGCGGTTTGCCTTTGTACTTGATGGCGGAATAAATCGGGGGGAGCAAAAACCGTTCTCCCACCTGACGGGTCAACAAGCCGGAAAGAAAACGTGCGGTCGTGGGCGGGACCGGCCGTTGTTCGAGCACGGCTCCCGTGATGTCCCAGGTGTCGGTTTCCAGGCCGAACCGCAGGCTTCCCCGGTAGGTCTTGGGCTCCAGTTCCATGTAGTTCAGCAACTTCGTGGCTTCTCCCAGGCAGACGGGCAGTACACCCGTGGCCATCGGGTCCAGGGTTCCCGTGTGACCCATCCGTACGGGACCCGTTTTTTTTTTCAGCCGTCGCAGCACATCGACGGAGGTAAGGTTCCTCGGCTTGTCCACCACCCAAACGCCGGTCCAATCCGGCGTGGCGTCGCCCGAATGTGCGTCGGTTCTGTTCACCGTATTCCTCTCCGCATCCGGACAAAAATCATCCCCCAGGATCCTCGACGGACTTCAAAAGTTTTTCGATCTGTTCGGCACGCTGGATCGACGCATCGTAAAGAAACTCCAGGTCCGGCATGTACCGAAGGCTCAGTCGGGGACCCAGCGCACGCTTGATCACACCCTTGGCACTCTGAAGGCCCTGGGAGGCCGCGTCCCGGTTTTGATCGGGATCCAGTACGCTGTAATAGACGCGGGCCAGACGCAAATCCCGAGTGATGTCCACCGCAGTGAACGTGACGTTACGGATCCGGGGATCGTTCAACTCACGAATCACCGTTTCGGAGATCTCCTTGAGAAGAAGCTCGTTGAGACGCTCGGTTCTTCGTGATGGCTTCATGGAGCACTGTTCCCTTCCCGCGGAGGCCCCGGCAGGGGCGTCCGGGCGACCGGAGTCTAACAATGGACGATTTCGATCTGTTCGGAAACGATCTCCGCCAGGTGCATGCCGGCGATGAAATCCAGTATCTTGTCCAGGGCTCCGTTCACATACCGGTGGTCCGAACCGACCATGACGACGCCCAGGTCGGCCCGTGTATATGTGTCCTGATGCCCCACCTCCGCCATGGAAACGTTGAAGCGGGATCTCGTACGTTCAACCACTTTTTTCACAACACTGCGCTTTCCCTTCAGGGACGTGATGTGGGGGATTCTCAATTCCAGACTCACAACACCGACAACCATCGCACCGTCATCTTGCCGGGAAGAACCCGGGGAATCAGCCCTGCCTTTTTTCTGCAGGAGCGTTGCCGTCCATCCGGGGAGCCACTTTCTCCATGATGTACGACTCCAGGATGTCCCCGGACTTCACGTCGTTGAAGTTTTCCATGCGGATGCCACATTCGTAACCGGCCTGAACTTCCTTGACATCGTCCTTGAACCGCCGGAGAGATGCCAGTTTTCCGTCGTGGACCACGACGTTGTCCCGGAGGATCCGTACGTTGGCGTTTCGCTCGATCTTACCGTCCAGCACATGACTTCCCGCGATGGTTCCCACTTTCGAGATGGAAAAGGTTTCACGGATCTCGGCGTGCCCGATCAGCACCTCCTTGAACACGGGTTTCATCATACCGGTGAGGGCGGCCTTCAGGTCGGCCACGGCATCGTAGATCACCGAGTAGAAACGGATGTCCACGTTTTCCTGTTCCAGAAGGTGCAAGGCCTTGATCTCCGCACGGACGTTGAACCCGATGATGACAGCCTGGGATGCGGAGGCGAGCATGACGTCGCTCTCCGTAACCCCCCCGACACCGCCGTGCAGGATTTTTACGTTGATCTCTTCGTTGCTCAACCGGGTCAGGGCCTCTCCCAAGGCCTCGATGGATCCCTGCACGTCCCCCTTGAGGATCACGTTCAGGTCCTTCATCTCTTCCTGTTTGATCTTTTCGTATAAATCTTCCAGGGACATCTTTCCCATGGAAGAAACTTCGGCCTGACGCGTCTTGTCCAGCCGCAGGGCACTGAGCACTTTCGCCTTCTTCTCATCGTCCACCACGGAGAACTGGTCGCCGGCTTCCGGAACGCCGGACCATCCCAGAATCTCCACAGGGATGGAGGGGGTTGCCTCCTCCATGCGTTCCCCGCGGTCGCTGATCAATGCGCGCACCTTTCCGTGACAGACACCGGTCACAAACGGGTCGCCCACCCGAAGAGTTCCGGACTGGAGCAGGGCGGTCGCCACCGGGCCCAGGGTACGATCCAGACGTGCCTCCACGATGATCCCGGTGGCCGACTTCTGGGGGTTGGCTTTCAGTTCGAGCATCTCCGACTGCAGAAGGATGTATTCCAGCAGTTCCGGGATCCCGATGCCTTCCTTGGCCGAAATGCCGACGAAAAGCGTGTCTCCCCCCCAGTCCTCCGAGAGCAGACCGTGCTCCGACAACCCCTGCTTGGTCTTCTCCATGTTGGCACCGGGCAGATCGATTTTGTTGATGGCCACGATGATCGGGACGTTGGCGGCCTTGGCGTGGTTGATGGCCTCCACGGTCTGCGGCATGACGCCGTCGTCCCCGGCCACGACCAGGACCACGATGTCCGTAACTTTTGCGCCACGGGCCCGCATCTGGGTAAAGGCCTCATGTCCCGGCGTGTCCAGGAAGACGATCGTCCTGTCGTGTACGTTTACTTTATAGGCACCGATGTGCTGGGTGATCCCCCCGGCTTCCTTTTCCATCACGTTGGTTTTTCGAATGGCGTCCAAAAGGCGCGTCTTGCCGTGATTGACGTGTCCCATGATGGTGACCACCGGAGGACGGTCCATGAGCAGTTCCGGGTCGTCCTGCACCGAGGGAAGCAGGATGGATTCCTCATG
>CAYTRL010000409.1:0-5481 GCA_964439795.1 uncultured Thermodesulfobacteriota bacterium | reverse complement strand
CCTGATGATGCAGGATCCCGGACTTTTCAGGATCGGGTCCCAGCGCCGACACAAAAACCAAATCAAGGAGTGAGCGATGAAAATGTCAAAACTGGTTCCTGGAGTGATGTTCTTCCTGGTCTGTGTCATCGGGGGGATGTTTGCCGGGTGCGGTGTTGATGATGTTGTTGACGCCATAGTTGATGATCAAACGGAATGTACCGGATGGAGTGCTTTGGGGAGTTGTCAAGTTCGAACTTGTGTGACGTATACCGGAGCAAGCGTAGATTCAAGGTTTGAAGTCCAGGGGGGGCCTACCTTTGATTGCAACGGTCTCGATTGCGGGCAGGCGTCTATCGATTTGGCGGCTCACTGTCCGACAAATTGAACTTAATAAGACCTACATAAGTAGCCAGACATTGCATGATGTGGAAACAGTGCTCAACAGGCTGCTGAAAGAGTCCAATGTGTTGTCATCCCGGCGAACCCCGAATCGGAGCCCGCGGGGCAGGCGCCGGGATCCAGGAGTGGCTGGGCAGGGTGCCAAAGAGCTTCCTCCTGGCCCCTGCCCCTGGATTCCGGATCAAGTCCGGAATGACGAAAAACATAAAAACGGTATCTGATTTTATCGGGGCAACCCCTCAACGCTTCGATATTCAAAGAAGGCATTTGAAATCCATCATTTGCCCCGCTTTACCATGGGACCCCCCTCCCTTCCTTAATTTTTAATTCCTTGTTGTTTTTCAGTGTGTTATCACTCATTCAAGACGGGAAAATGCGCCCGTTTTTCGTGGCATGCATGTTGCTATGGATTGTGACTGAAAGCCCCCGAACGCCAGGAAGGAGGGCAGAAAGAGTTTCAAGAGGAAAAACGAACGGCAACACATGATCGAGAGCAGGCAGCAGGAAACGGGGCACATCGAATCCGGGACTGCTGTGCATCGCGTCTTGATTTGTGATGATAGATAAAGTAGTAAAGCGAAAGGGTATATTCCCCGCGAGGGTAACAATGAAACGGATGCTGCGCAGGGGTTTCAAGGAGTACGAACTTCTTGACCGCGACCACCCCGAGTCCCCGGGATCCTCTCTGATATTCAACCACGAGACTTCCGCACAAAACTTCCTGCAAGGTTTCATCACCGACCCGTTCAGCATGATGGCCCTGCGGGATCTTCTGGATGAGGACCCCCTCCACACCGACCCGACCCGACTGGAAGACCAGGACATCATCCAGCAGGTAGCCCGTCAGATGGTCCGTGGGCAGGTCAGGGTCGTAGTTATTGCCGTGCGCCCGACCGAGGGACTGGCCGTACCTTACGATCCAACCAAGACGCCCGTGGAAGAAGAGGAAGAAGAGGAAGGCCCCGTTGAGGAGGTTGCTCCGGCAACAGCCAACTGGATCAAGTTCCAGGTGGTGGACGAAGACACGGGCGAACCGGTCAAGGACGTGACCCTGAAGATCAAGCTGCCTTCCGATGAAGTGAAGGAATACAAGACCGACGGGAGCGGCACCATCGAGATCCAGGATCTCACTCCCGGCAGTTGCGAGATCCTGGAGATGAGGGACGAGGACGCCCTGGAGGTGACCCGGCTCCAGTAACACAACCCTTTTTCTTTTCTGCCGGTTTCAGCGTTGACGACGATGAGCGTCCTTTAGGAGGCGATCGGTCGATGGGCTTCGACAAACGGGAAAACGCCAGGAAGTACACCCCCCAGGAAGGCGATACGCTCCAGACGATCGCGGAGCGGGAGACGGCCGCGGGCAACCCGTTGACCTGGCAGGAGATCGCCAAGTTCAACTGGGGCACGGACGACCGGGACGAAACCAACGCCTTCCTTCGCGATGAACTGGGCTGCCGCCTGCGCGACGCGGACAACAACTTCATGATCTCCGCCGACGATGAACCGCAGGGCGAACTGCTCATTCCGGTGCGGTTCAAGAAGTCCGGCCTGTCTCTGGAAACCCAGCACAAGATCACCGTCAGGAAGAAGCCCGCCCCCCCCAGACAGTTCGTGGAATGCGCCCGGATCTCCGGCGTTCACTTCGAAACCGACAAGTCGTTCATCCGGCCCTCGGTGGTGGACGACATGCAACCGTTGGAGGACGCGCTCGCCCGGAACCCGGACGCCAAGGTCATGATCTTCGGCCACACGGACAAGGTCGGCAGTGACCCGTACAACAAAGACCTCAGCGAACGGCGGGCGCTGAGCGCGTATGCCTTTATCACGGACGATGCGGAAACGTGGGAAAAGCTCTACAACAAGGAGAAATGGGGGACCAAAGCCATTCAGGAGATCCTGAAGGATTTCGGTGACCCCTATGATCCGGGCCCCGCGGACGGAATTTACGGCTCCAAGACCCGCGCGGCCGTGAGGAAGTATCAGGAAGACAAGGGCCTGACGGTCAGCGGGGTTGCCGGTCCGGCCACCCGCAACGTGATGTTTACCCAGTACATGACCGACAAACATGATGTCGAGCTCACACCGGACCAGTTCATGGACCCCAGGCACATGGGGTGCGGCGAGTTCAACCCCCAGGAGGAAACCGAGGGCCCGTGCGAGGAAAACCGCCGGGTGACCTTCTATCTCTTCCACGAGAAACGCCTGCCGAACCTGCCCTGCCGAACCGGGGACCTGGCCCCCTGCCGGAAACAGGCGGCTGAGCCCCGGCCCCGGAACAAGGACACCTTCCGTTGCAGCTTCTACGACAGCATCGCCAAGAAGTGCAAGCACGAGGTCGGACCGATCCTGACAACAGAATTGACGGTCCATCTGCAACTGTTCTTCCGGGATCCGGAAGGCAAGGAGCGCCCCCTCCCCGGCGAACTGCCGGTTTTCGTCGAGTTCCCGGACAAGAAGCTTCAGGAGCAAAAGGTCGACAAGGAGGGCCGGCTGGTATTTGACGTGGACCGGAGCAAAGAGGCGTTCACGCTTCGGTTCAAGGACACGGAAACCATGTATGTGGGAAGCCCGCCCCGCGCATCCGGCGGGAGCGACTCCGAGACCCTGATCTCGTCCTCCATGCTGGATATCTACCTGGCGGAGGGGTGGCGGGTGTTCAGCCTTCCCTTGGACTGGACCCTCTCTTCCTCGGACTGGCCGACAGTGGAGGGGGCACCGACCTATAACAAGAAAAACTGCCGGTTCGAACAGCTGGACGATCCGGGAACGGATGTGGGCAGTGAAAGCAGCCCGGTAAAGATGGTCCTGGATCCCCACTGGCAGTATATGAAGGTCCTCTATTTCGACCGTGTCCTGAAGAAGAAACTAAGCATCCTCCCGGTCATGGTGGAGGGCTACCAGGACAAGTCCAAGGCCTCCGGCGGTGATCCGGACACCCACAGCAACTGGACCACCCACCCGGAAGCATGCCAGTGCCTGCCCTGGATCGTCCGCCAGCCGCCCAAACCCGACAAGGATGTCCTGCTCGCCTTCCGCACCGAACCCCACACCTATATCGAGACCGGAACGTCCGTGGCATCCCGGGAATTGATCAGCGGCACCGAGCAGACGGAAATGGGCCCGGACCGCCTTCGTTATTACGACCTGCCCCCGGTCTGGAAATCGAACAAGTACTTCTGCCGTCATTCCGGCGGCACGAACGCCGCCGCCAAGGTCGGGGCCTTTGAAGATCTGGCGGACAGGGCCACCACCGACAGTCAGCCTCTCCTGTTCAGCCTGGATGACATCGTTCTCACGGATTCGGGTCTCGACCCCATCGCCTGGATCCCCAAGGATGACCGGGCGGCCCTCTTTTCCCACACCTTCTCTTCCGGAACCGACCTCTCCCCCTCGGGTCTGTACAAACCGGACACCGGGAACGACCGCTCATCGTATACACAGCTCCCTCCGGCGGAATACATCATCGATCGCAATTACATCGCCGACTATCCCGACTGGACCCGTCTCGTCCTCGCCAAGGGGAACATCCACGACGTATTCGACAAGCGCACCGAAGAGGGGAAGGGGGATGTGGTGGGAGCCAGGGCCGGGGTCTGCTGGATGAAGTACATGAGCAGTTCGAGCTCCGGGGGGTCTTCATTCACCAAGCATTCGCTGGCTGTAGAAATCAACTACAACATGCTGATCGAGTACTTTGACAAATGCGGGAAGACGGACCTTGCCGCCGTCCGGTGCTGCGATGTCTCAGGGGGTGTCGAGTATTTTGTCGTTTTTCAATATCTGCGTCTTTGCTTCGAATCCGGCGACCCCAAGGAAAAGCTACCCCGGGAGTGGGGGGATGACTGTGCCCAAAACGTCATGGAGCGCTGGATCGAGAAGACGGATCCGCACCTGATCCCTCAGAAACCGGGTGATGTGAAGGCCAAGATCGGTGTCCGTCTTTTTGTCCAGCCCGTGCCGGACGGGTTCCAGCATACCAAGGTCAAGGTCGCGAAACCGGAGCGTTCGTATTACAGCGAAACCGAATGCGAGTGGGGGGGAAAAACAAACAAACCCAGCTCCAGCGGCAGGTTCACCGCGGCTCACGAATGCGGGCACGCATCGGGCCTCAGCGACGAGTACCACGAACGATGGTGGAGCTGTTCCTACGGCAGCCCGGGTTTCATCGAATACAAGCTGGGGGCCCCCTACTCGCGTGACATTCCGGCGATGATGCGGAGCAACAAGGTCGTCCGCCCCCGCTACCACTGGCACCTGGGAAAATGGCTCACCTTGCATTTCGACAAGATTTTCGACGAGCTCCCGGCCTCCCTGGATGACGCAGCCAAACGGTTCTCGGTGCGCTTCGGAAACGAAACGGCGTACAAGATCGATTTCATGCATGCCGAGCAACGGAAGACGCATATCGATTTTCCCATCAAATCCGGGAAAAACCAGAAAAGGAAGAACGGGCGGGGGTGGTACGATCTGCATCTCTATCCCCTGGGCGAGGATGCGTACAGTCACGGGGGGCTGAAGGCGGGCAAGACCTTTGATGCGATCCTCTGTGTCGTGGTCCGGATGTGGTTGCGTTTCGACCTTTCCTCCTTTCTCATCGGGGACGACTTCGATGACATCCAGAGCTTCCTGGAGGACATCAACCGCTGTATCCACAACAAGTTCGGCAAGCTGAATTTCAAGGCCACCGGAAAATACAAGGGAACCACGTTCAAGAGCTGCCTGATCAAGGTTTCTCCCCGGTTCCTGGTCGAGAACTACGTGGACGATGATGACCTGAAGCGGAAAACAGATGTGAAAAACGAGACGGAATACAACGAGAAGGTGGCCAAGATCCAGGCAAAGTATCCGTATCACTACCGGGTGCACGTCCGGGATGACTGGCCCTGGAACGAGCGCCGGGTGTGGGTCGGAGGATCCCCGTTAGGGCGTATGCTGCAGTATGAATATGACGACGAGGACACGTTCTGGGAATTCTTCTCCGAGATGCTGGGACTGGAAAACAGCGAACTGCCGAGCGAAGCGAACTTCGCGGATATCGCCGGATTTCTCGATGATGGAAAGATCGTACCGCTATAAAATCCTAGTTCCACTCTGGATCGG
>CAYTRL010000408.1:0-5488 GCA_964439795.1 uncultured Thermodesulfobacteriota bacterium | reverse complement strand
CGTTGCATTTTCTGGGGGTGGAGATCGTTCTGGGCAAGCTCCTCCCCCTTCCGCTCCTGTTCGCACCGAGGTTTCGGCGGCCCCTGTTCATTTTCCTGGCGTCGGTTCTGATCCTGCTGGGGATCCTGTTCATGCGGCTGGACCTGGTGGCGGTAGGCGAGATGGTGCCTCTGCTGTAACCACGAGGGATGTGTTTCGATATGACCGAGCTCACCTTGTCGAGACGGATGTTGCTGAAAGCCGGCGTGGCCGGGGTTTCCTGCGTCACCCTGGGGGGGAGCCTCCTGCTGCCTTCCGGCCGCAGCAGGGCGGGTGAGGCCGGGGAGTACGTTTCGCTTAGGACCGGCCGGGTTCTTCACGGAAAGCCCACCACCTGTGCCCTCTGCCCGGCGGGCTGCGGGGTTCTCGCCTTTTCCAATGAGCAGGGGGAACCCGAGGGGTTGGCGGGCAACCCGCGCCACCCGGTCAACCAGGGGGCCCTGTGTGCCCAGGGTTCCGCGGCCATGAACCTGTTCAACTCGCCGTACAGGGTACAAACCCCGGTACGAAGGGTGGGGGATCGGGGCGCCGGGAGTTGGGAGCCCGTTTCCTGGGACCGGGCCCTTTCCGAGTTGGGAGAGGCGCTGCAGAGGAACCTCACCGCCGGAGGGAGAAGGGGAAGTGTGGCCGTGTCCGTTCCCGAGCGGAGGCTGACCGGCTTTCTGCAGCGGTTCGTGTCGTTCTTCCCTGCCGGGTGTCTTGAAGCGGCCGACGGGTATGAACTCCAGGTGGAACGGGACGCGCACCGGGGGTTGCCGGGTCCCGGTTGCAGCTTGGTCCCGGACCTGGAGAACGCGGATATCGTCCTGAACTTCGGGGCCAACCCCCTGGGGAGCGTACGGCATCTGCTGGGTGCCGCCCGCGGCTGGGCACAGGGGACCCGCGGGGGAGCCCGCTGGATCACCCTGGACCCGCGCCTGTCCGAGACAGCCAGCGCCAGCCGCCGATGGATCCCCATACGGCCCGGAACCGACGGTGCGTTCGCCTCGGCAGTGGCGGGCCTGATCCTGCAGAGCGGCCGGGAGGACCGGTCCTTCCTGCAAGGGCTCCCCACCGGGGAGGAGGCGAGGATGCGGGACGTCCTGGGGCGCTGGAGCCCGGAGCTGGCCGCACGGATCTGCGGGGTTTCTCCCGGGACCATCCGCGACGTTGCCGAAGAATTTGCGGGAGCGAAGAGTCCGGTGGCCATCTTCGGCAGCGGGGTGACCGCGAGGCAAAACGGTGAGCGGGATGCCCGGGGGGTCTTGCTGATCAACTATCTCACGGGCAACGTGGACCGGAAGGGAGGCTGTCGGCTGGTGGACGACCTGCCATGGAAACAGCCGAAACCTGGGCTTCCCCGACCTGCCGGGCCGTTGCTTCCCGGAACCCTCTTTCGGGAACTGGAACTTGGCCGGCAGTCGTTGGACATGCTGATCACCTTTGACGCAAACCCGGCCGCCACGGACCCGGACGGAAGCAGGACCGTGGACGTTCTGAAGAGCCGGGAACGGGTTCCTTTCCACGTGGCACTGGCGTCTTCCTGGAACGAGACCGTTCACCTGGCGGACCTGGTGCTCCCGGCCGCCACGTACCTGGAGGAGTGGGGCCTCTCGAGAGGCGTGCGCCCCTCCGACGGTTCCTGTTGGGTGGGGCTCCGGCAGCCGGTTTTCCGTCCCGAGGGGGAAGCGAGGCCCGGGGAGTCCGTGCTTCTGGAGGGGGTCCGCCGGCTCGGAGAGCGGGGCAGGGCGGCCTTTCCCTTTCCGGACATGGGGCGCTTCTATCGAGAGGTACTGACCGCGAACGCTCCCGCATCGGGGACGGTGCCGGCGATCGACTCCCTGCGCGGGCAGGGGTTTGTCCTGCTGCCCGGGCCGTCCTGCTCGGCGGCCGGGGAAACCTCGGGCTCCTTCCTCAATGACCGGCCGTCATCCGCGGCGAGCGCTTTGTCCATGGTCGTTCCGCCCGAAGCCTTTCCCGGCGAAGCAGGCCCGGCCACGGCAGGTCCGGGTGCGGGCGGCGATGAACACGTTTCCGGGAACGGGGCGAGCGGGGGACCGGGGGGATATGAAAAGAAGCTGCTTCTTTACGGTTCCCCCATGCAGGGGCCGGACGCCTCCCGGCTGATGTGGGTGGAAGAGATTGAACACAACCGTCCCCTGTGGATGCACCCGGCCGCGGCCCGGGAGGTCGGGTGTTCGGAAGGGGACTGGGTTCGGGTCCGGGGACCCGCAGGAGAAATCCGGACACGGGTGCGGATCACCGAGGGGTTGCACCCCGAGGCGGTGGCCATGAGCTCGGCGGCGGCCGGGATGCTTGAGCCGGACCCTGTCCCCGGACAGTTCCGGTCGAGCCACGGACCGGACCCGGACCGCGTGTGGTGGAGCCGGGAGATCTACGGTGAGAATGTGCGGAAGGTGGTCCCGTGGCCCACGGACCCGGATCGGACCTGCCCGGGTTGGGAGGACACGCGTGTGACCATTATCAAGACCGGTGCAAAAGTGTAGCGTTCCAGGCGGTTCGAAAAGCATCGTGAATTGCCCCGGAAACAACGCATGAAAAAGAAAGAGTGTTCACCCCAGGGGAGGAACCTTTGAACGAAGAGGCGGAAGTGTCGGTCCCCGGAGGCGGGGAGCCGGAGATCCGGGCCTGGAAAGCCCGCTGGTTGCTGCTGTTCACAGGGGGACTGGTGTTCCTGCTGGTGGCCGGCAACCTGCTCTATGCCGCGGCCCTCTTCACGCGGAACAACCGGGCTTACTGCCTTACCTGTCATCGCCTGAACCAGCCCCCCGGCATGTGGGAACCGTCAACGATGCATTCTCCCGGCCTGGCGTGCCAGCCCTGCCACGGGGTCCTGCCGGGAGGGACAGGCCGCTGCGGCGCCTTTTCCGCGCATCCGGACACGGTGAACCCCAACTGCATCGGATGCCATCCCCGGGTGATGGAGGGACAGCCCCTGGAGCGGTGGGTGGAGGTGCGGCGCTCTACGGACCCGCCGGGGGGTGACGGGGAGGTCATGGCGCGGTGGAAGCTGAAGGATCTGATGTACACGTGGCACGTCCGGAACCGGGTGTGCCTGTGCACCGACTGCCATCGAAACATCTCTCACGACAGCCGGGAGGGTTCTCCCCTCCGGTACCGTCCGAGGATCATCTATTGCGGCGAGTGTCACTACCACCGTGTCAAGGACGCTTATGTACAGATATCCCCGCTGCCGGAACTCCGGGTGAGTCCGGCGAACGAGGGGGGGGAGCCGGACGCATGACGGGAACCCACGGAGGATCGCCGGTACGGAGAACCGGCCGGATGCTTCCCGGGGTCTGGCTGGGCCTGCTTCTGCTGCTGGCCGTACCGGGAGCGGGCGGCGCTGATAATGCGGCTCCGGCCCTCCCGGCGCAGAAGACCGTGTCGGCGGACTCCGGCGCCCTGCGCGTGCCCGCGGAAAACCTTTCCATCTACGAAATACGGCCCAGGCTCTACCACCGCAAGGGTGAAGACCTTGTGCGGAGGACGGGCAAGGAGTGCCGGGAGTGTCATGTTCCCCGGTACTATCCGCAGGATGATTTTTTCGGCTGGGAAGCCCGGAAGAAGTGGATGCTGCACTGGGGACTCTTTTCAGTGGCGCTCTTCTTCCTGTTCACAGGGCTGTACAGCGCGGTCTCCATCTGGTCCATGGGGCGGCGCCCGTCCCTGCACCAGGCTGTTCACTGGCCGTCGGCGGTGAGCGCCTTTTTCCGGAACGGGATCCTGGGGGAAAGGATCTGGCGGCAGAGCCGCTTGCGCTGGGCTGTGTTCATGCTGGTCTCCGTGGCGTTTCTGGCGCTTGCCGTCGTCTTCGGCCTCCTCATGGTATACCGTTTCGTGCTCCCCCCGGAACTCCCGGCCCTGAAACCCCTGGGTCTCGTGCTCGATTTCCTGGCCGATTTCCTGGGGGGATGCATCCTGGCCGGGACCCTGCTGGCCCTGTACCGGCGGATCCCGGGCCGGAAGGGCTCGCTGAAGACCGAGTTCGAGGACATGGCCATCCTGCTGCTCCTGATGGGTGTGATCCTCACCGGGTTTTTTCTGGAAGCCTGCCGCCTGGCCGTGGTCGCGCCGGCCCCGGAAACCTGGGCTTCGTTTCTGGGGGCCCTGGGGGCCGGGGTGCTCAGGCAGGTGGACCTTCCCTGGACCGTGGTCCGCTTCTACGCATGGAACGTGCACGCGGTTCTGGTGTTCGGGTTGCTGGCCTACCTGCCGTTCAGCAAGCTGTTCCACCTGCTGGCCGCGCCCGTGACCATCGCGGCCACCGCGTCCGAGGCACATTACAAACAACATCTGTGAGCGGGGGTGCATCCAAACCGTCAGCGGCCCGTTGATAAATACCCGTAGAACAACGGAAGCAGAACCCCCGCCGGAAAGAAGATCATGAAGAACGGACAGGAACCGGAAACCGGGAACGAACCCCTGGAATCCCGGGAGGAACCCGTGGAAACGGAGGGGTCTCTGCGGGAACCGGATTCTCCGAAGGATAAGGATTCTCCGAAGGATACGGGTTCTCCGAAGGATACGGGTTCTCCGAAGGATACGGGTTCTCCGAAGGATAAGGGTTCTCCGCAGGAACCGGGCAGGGAGGACTCGGGGCCGCCGGTGCCGGGCGATGAGGGCTGTCGCCGGATCCGGGTGGACAACCTGAGCCGCCGGCAGTTGCTGGAACTGGATGCCTGCACCCGCTGCGGGGAATGCGTTCAGTGGTGCCCCGTATACGCCCAGGACGAGAAGGATGACCTCACCCCGAGGGAGAAGGCCAAGACGTTCCGTAAGATTTTACGGGACCAGGAAGGGATCCTGGCCTCCCTGATCCCGGAGGGATCGTGGGTCGCCCGGCGCTTCGACCTGCCGGGGCGCCGCAAGCGCCGTATCGATCGGTTCATCCAGGGACTCTATGAGTGCAGCACCTGCGGGCAGTGCCACTACGTGTGCCCCTCGTTCATCGACACGGTGGAACTCTGGGAGGGGATCCGTGCCTCCATGGTGAGCGCCGGATACGGCCCCCTGGAAAACCACAAAGCGCTCACCTCCAGCGTGAAATCCTACGACAACCCCTGGCTGCAGCCCCGGAGCAGCCGGGACAAGTGGGCCAAGCGGGCCCGCAAGCAGAAGGAGATCCGGGACCTCCCCAAGGACCTGTCCAAGAAGAAGGCCGAGGTGCTCTACTTCGTGGGCTGCACGGCCTCGTTCGATGTGAACATCAAGCAGGTGGCCGTCAACACCGTTCGCCTGCTTCAGGCCTTGGATGTGGACTTCGGGATCCTGGGGACCAAGGAGAAGTGTTGCGGCAGCGTGCTGCTTCGGGTGGGCGACCCGGAGTACGAGCGGTTGGCCCGGGAAAACATCGAGAAGTTCAACAGCCTGGGGATCAAGACCCTGGTGACCAGCTGTTCCGGCTGTTACAAGACCATCAGCCAGGACTACCCCAAGGTGGGGGAGA
>CAYTRL010000407.1:0-5503 GCA_964439795.1 uncultured Thermodesulfobacteriota bacterium | reverse complement strand
CCCCCCCCCCCCCCCCCCCCCCCCCCCCCCCCCGCGCCGCGGCCTACGCCGAACCCGAGCTACGGGAACACCTGGCCGCAATCGTCCGGGCCGGGGGGTATACCCCGTTGCCGTTCCGGAGTGATGGGAAGGGAATGAAGGTTCGAAGGATCGCGTGAAAAAAGATCCCATCCATCCGGATACGGGACGACAAGGGAGACGAGAAGACCATGGTACGCATTTTCATGTCCCGATGGCGATGGGTGGTGGTCGGCATCCTGATCCTGATCCTGCCTTGCTGCGCAGGGAAACGGCGGGCCGCTGAAGAAACCGACAAGATGGAGAACGGGGAGTATCTGCTCTTCCTGTCCACCGTACAGGGGAACCCTCTCTGTATGTTCGGGTCTGTCCAGAAGATGCGCGTCTTTCCCTGGCTGACTTCTCCCAGGACCCGGTGGCGGGTGCATACATGGTTGATCTTTCCCGGTGCTTCCCGAACCCTCTTTTCTGAGGATGGGAAGAGGAAGCAGGCGCCGTCCGTCCCGCTGACCTGGACGAAGGACACGTTGCTGTTTACCACGGACAGTGATCGGTTCGTGTTTTTTCAGCCGTTTCCAGAGGACAAGGTTCTGCTTCTGACCGATGCCATCTTTCCGGACCGTGTTCGCAAGAGCGGGGAAGAAGAGATCCACTACAGCCTTCTCCCATCATCACTTACATGGAACAACCAGAAAGTGGAGGGAAGGCTTTTCTATCAAAAACTGGAGATGTCCGAACCCCGCGTTCCCTCCACATTTCTCCCCGTTACCGGGCTGAAGGCGAAGGGACGTGTCTATGCGATCTGGGTACCCGGGGGACTGTTTCTCTATCTGGAAAAGCAGGACGAAACCGCTGAAAGCGGGCGATCCTCCGCCGCGATTATGCAGGACCGGCGGGGAAAATGGCAAGAAACCTACAACGTGACCGTTACGGAACCGGATCATCTTTTTACCGACGGGGAACCCCCGGAAGGCGCTTCCCGTCCGTTTGTGTTCGACATACCGTTCTGGAAAATTCAGGGATCGCTTGAGAGGGTCCAGACGGTGCGCCCGAACATGGAAGCATCCGGATATGCCGGGTCTGCCCCCAACGAAGCAGCGAAGGAAGACGATGGGGGGAACCGGCTTTTGTGGACCGCGATGGACTCCCTTCCCGACACGAACCCGGACAGTCCGGTCCGCTTCTGCCTGCTCAAGGGAAGACTGCAGGTCGAAGGGGAGACACAGTCGGTGTACGGCGTAGGGATCATGGAACCGTAGCCGATCCGAACGACACACAAAGAGAAACGTTCCCATGGAGATGTCTTCAACGGATTCCATGGATCAGGAACCTTCCAGGGAGCTGCCTTTTCCCCGCACCGGGCGCACCCCCCTGACCGGCGAAGAGAAGGAAGCAAGACGCAGGAGGCGGGAGATCGTTCTGATCGTCTGCACCTTCCTCCTCTTTGCCTTGCTGACGGCGGTGGAGCTGTCGCTGGGGAACCTGGACACCGCCCTTCCGTTCAACGACAACATCCTCTTTTTCGCCATCATCAACATAAACATCATCCTGATTCTACTCATGATCTTTCTGATCATGAGAAACATCGTGAAGCTTGTTTTCGAACGAAGGCAAAGGGTGCTCGGAGCCAACCTTCGAACCAAGCTGGTTGCCGCTTTTCTGCTCCTGTCTCTGGTGCCCACCGGGATCCTGTTCTATGTTGCCTGGTCCTTTATCTCTCGGAGTATCGAGATGTGGGTGCACGTGCAGGTGGAGCGAGCCCTGGACGGTGCCCTTTCGGTTTCCAGGAGCTATTACATGGGGCGTTCGGACGAGGCGCTCTATTTCGCCAGACAGATCGGTCGCTTTCTGGAACGGGAGGGGGTGCTTCATCCGGATAAACGGGACAACCTCTATGATTTTCTGCGGTTACAGCAGATGGCGTATCGACTGGACAACGTCCTGTTTATCGAGCCGGGGTCCCGGGAGATCATTTCCCTGATATCCCCGGACACCCCGGAAGGCCCGTTTCCTCCCGAAACCGTTGTCCTGCAGGAGGTCTGGGCGGGACGGGAGATCACCCGGTTGCGGGCAGCGGGCGGCGGAGAGATCGTCGAGGCGATGGTTCCCCTGCCGTACCCGACCGGCCCTCCGTCCATGGGAAACGCCGCCTTGGTGGTGCAGACCCTTGTTCCCGCCGGACTCGTGGACAAAATGGCACAGATCTCCCAGTCCCTGGAACGGCACCAACAGATGATGCTCTTCAAGGTCCCGTTCAAAAGCGTCTTTTTCATGGCCCTGATCATGGTGACCCTGCTGATCGTCTTTTCCGCGACGTGGTTCGGGTTTTATCTGGCCAAGGGGATGACCATTCCCATCCAGCGGTTGGCCGACGGGATCCGTGAGGTGGCCTCAGGAAACCTCACGCAGCGGATCGAGATGGCCTCCGAGGATGAAATGGGCGTGCTCGTGGATTCCTACAACCGGATGATCCAGGATTTGCAGATGTCCGGAGAACAAGTGGCAGACGCCCAGCAGCGTCTGCAACAAACCAACGAAGAGTTGGAGAACCGTAGAAGATACATGGAGATCCTCCTGAAGAACGTGGGGGCGGGCGTTCTTTCCATGGACCGGGAAGGAAAAATCCAGACCATCAACCGTTTCATGGAACACCTGTTTTCCCTGAAGGGATCGGATTATCTGGGGCGAGATTATCGGGACCTGTTCAGCGCCGCACCGATGCGTCCCATCCGGGAGTTCATCCAGGAAGTCAACGAAACCCGCCTGAAAAGCATGGAGCGTCAAATACACGTGACGCTCAACCAGGAACCGAAAACCTTGCGGGTTCGTACAAGTGTTCTGGAGGATGAAGAAGGCGCCTGGATGGGGGTGGTCATGGTCTTCGAGGATTATTCGGAATTGATCCGGGCCCAGCGGGTTGCGGCGTGGCGGGAGGTTGCCAGACGGATCGCGCACGAAATTAAAAACCCGCTTACTCCGATACAACTATCGGCCCAGCGGCTTCAGAAGCGGTATCGAGATCAGGTCCAGGACGACGGGAAGGTGTTCGAGGACTGCACCAGCACCATCATCCGCCAAGTGGAGGAGATGAAGAACCTGGTGAGCGAATTTTCGCAGTTCGCCCGTATGCCCGCAGCCGTGCCGGAACGTTCCAACCTGAATCAGATCGTGGATCAAGCGTTGTCGTTCTACCGCCAGGCACATCGATCCCTGCATTTCATCTTCGAACCGGCGGAGGACCTGCCGGACCTCATGCTCGATCCGGATCAGATGCAGCGTGTGCTGAACAACCTGCTGGATAACGCCGTGGACGCCTCAGGAACCAGGGGGACGATCTCGATTTCCACCCGGTTTGAGCCGTTTCTTCGGATTGCCGTGCTGGAGATCGCCGATGAAGGCACGGGAATACCCCGCGAGATGCGAGACCGGATTTTTGATCCGTACGCGTCCAGCAAGAAAGGGGGAACGGGGTTAGGCCTGGTCATCGTCAAGACCATTGTTTCCGATCACAACGGGTACATCCGTGTGCGGGAAAACAAACCGCGCGGTACCCGGTTCTTCCTGGAATTTCCCGTGCCCGTGTCCTGACCCATCGGAAGAGAAACCCTCCCCGGAGAGGGGCGCGACCGGAAGCTGCACCGGGATCCAAAGACGAAACCCTCCAACGGATCCGGGCCGGCGAGCGTGCGGAAACAGTCCGCAACGCCAAAGCGTGCGAACCGTGGAACCGAACGCGGGCGGCACGTTCAACCGGAGAACCGGGGCGTCCCCAGTGTGCCACGAAGGGAAAAGATGAAAGACCCGTCCGTGTCCTTGTTCCGGAGAAAATTGGCGAGCATGGGCTGATACTGTGTTTGCAGCGGGCCGGACAGCTTCAGTTTCCCTTTCAGGGCCAGTCGGCTGCTGGTAAATCGAGGGGACAGGTCGATATTTCCATCCAGGGAAACGGTCAGCTGATCCGATGTGAGCGTGAGGGATTCCACGACGGCTTTCCGTTTTTCCACGGTGACCCTGCCACTGCCCCGGATCCCCTGGATTTCCGGCAGGGTGAATCCGTAGACCTCCAGGCCCTGGATCGAACCTTCCGCAAGGTCCAGGGACAGGGTCCCGTCGCTGGTGATCCAGTTGTTTCCCTGCATGTGCATATCCAGGTCTCCGGAAAGAGCGGCTTCCATCTGCATGTTCTCCCCCATGGAGAGCAGGGGATGCTTGCCGGGCCGGATCCCGTTCCAGGAAAAGCCCAGGTCAAGGTCCCCCTTGCGGCGTGCGATCTTTCCCTTGAGGGTTCCTTCAAGCAGATCGGCCCGGATCTTGAAGGTCTGCCGTCCGATCAGGAGGTCGAGCAGGGCGGGGCGGACCTTCAACTCGGGGACCTCCAGGAGGCGTTTCCGTTCCCCCGTCTTGGGGAACGCCTGCAGGTCCACCAGTTCCAGCCAGAGCAGAGGCGTGGAGCGGATCTCTTCCACGGTGATCCGGAACGGCAGTCCGGCTTCCAGGCGCGGCAGGATGCGATCCGAGATCTCCGAGAAAGGAAACGTAAGAAACATGAAGTAAAGGGTGAGGAAGAGAGTCAGAAATCCGTAACCTGCATACCGGAGGGTGACGCGTAGTTTCCCTGTCATCGAACAGCTTCTCCTTGTTCCCCCCAATCGGTTCGGTGCGGATCCATGGGAGGACGTTTCATGTTTTTTTACTGAACGTGGTGACCTGTATGACGACGCTCAACAGATCCCGGTTGTTGTATCGCGGTTTGATGCGAAGGCGCTTCACCTTGAGGATATGCCCGGAATGCTCGATCTTGTAGATGAAATCCACCAGCTTGGGAAGCGTAATGTCGTCCATCTGGATCTCTACCAGCTTTTCCTCGTAGGGATCGATCAGCGGAAGGGTCTTGGGTTTCACCGACCCGATGTTTTCCCGGATGTTCTCCTTATTGGCCAGATCCTCGATAAAGGAGAGGAGGGAAAAGTTCTTTTGCTGCCCGTCGAGTTTCGCCTTGATGGTCTCGAGCTGGCGGTGGGTCTGTTGGTACTGCTCCCGCAGTCGCGAGACTTTTTTCATCTCCTCTGTTTTCAGGGCGATATCGGTGTCCAGATCCTGGTACCCCTGCAGGACGGAGTCCACAACGAAATAGACGACGAAGAGGACCATAAGGCACGCGGCGGCCAGAAGGACCTTTCGTTCCCGGGGGGTGATATTCATCTTCATAGGAACCTTCCTATCCGGCGAACGATAAGCACCCGTCTGCTGCGTTCGGCTTGCCCCGTGTCGTTGCGACTACCTACAGGTATGTCTCACGACCCGGACCTTCGCCCGCCTTGCATACAGGCACTTCTTGTTCGCCGGAACCTAAATGGTTTCCTGTCTCCTATCGAGTGTAATCAACATGCCTAAGAAAAAAGTGGATCTAAAGCTGAAAGACTCTAAAGGATCTTTTGTTTCAGCTGCAGGTTCATCTCGAACTTCACCTTGCTCTGATCCAGGC
>CAYTRL010000406.1:0-5515 GCA_964439795.1 uncultured Thermodesulfobacteriota bacterium | reverse complement strand
CCTCGGAGGCCGGCGGCAGCGGTGCGGATCTATTCGGCCCCGTCTTCCTGCTTCAGGAACTGGGGGCGGTGTGTGCCTCCACGGCGCTTGCCGTGCTCTCCAGCGCAGGGCTCTGTGCCCGTGCACTGCAGGAGTGGGGAACTCCGGCGATGCGGGAAAAGGATCTTCCCGACCTTCTCGCGGGGCGGACAGTGGGCGCGTTCGGGGACCTGGAACCCGGAGCGGGTCTGGATGCCTGGGGTATCGAGACCCGGGCCGCGGCCGCGGGAGACGGCTTTGCCCTCACGGGAAAGAAGCTCATGGTGTTGAACGCACCTGCAGGCGGGATCCGCATCTTTCCGGCGTCCCAGGGGGACGAACCCGGGCTCTTCCGGGTGGCCCCGGACGCGGCGGGCGTGGAGATCTCCCCGGCCCAGGTCAAGATGGGCTGCCGGGGGGTTCCCTCCGGGGACGTGATCCTGACGGACTGTCCCGCCGAGAAACTGCCCGCAGGCAACGGACCGGCGGCCCTGGAATGGCTCCGCTGCCACGAGCACCTGCTGTTCGCGGCCGTGGCCGAAGGGATGATTCACGGGGCCCTGGTCGCGGCCGGTGTCTATGCCCGGGACCACCAGGCCGGGGGAAAACCCCTGGGGCGCCACCAGGAGATCTCCTTCAAACTCGCCGACAGCATGGTGTTCCAGGAAACGGCACGTATGCTGATCTACCGCTGCGTGTGGCTCATGGAGCAGCAGGACCCGCAGGCCCCGGTTCTGGCATCCAGCGCCAAGGCGTTCGCCGCCGAATCAGCGGTGAAGGCTGCCGGGCACGCGGTTCAGATCTTCGGGCAGGAAGGCTTTCTTTCCGGAAGCCGGGCCGAGCGGTTCTACCGGGACGCCAAGCTGCTGGAGATCCTGGGCGATTCCACGGAAAAGCAACGCATGTTTATCGCCGATCGGGTGCTGGAAGCCTGATCCGGTGAACGGGAAGCAGGCATCCATAATGCCTGTGTCTGAGGATGTCTAAAAAAAGGGGCATCGTTGCTTATCTGTCATCCCGGACTTGATCCCTTGACCCCCCTGATCCGGGATCCACAGTTCAGAAGCACTTCTGGATGCCGGCCGGAGCTTGCCCCGGACTCCGATCCGGGGCCGGCATGACGGAAAAAGACGTTTATCGATACCCGCATACAATAAAATGAATCCCTTTATGTATGATGCCAGAGGGGTACCGCCTTCCCTGCGGCTCCTGTTAACATCCACACCGAGACGGCAAACAAACTCCGCTTACAACTGCCGCCATTCCGGGCTCGATCCCGATCCGGTTTTTCTGCTTCATGGCGTTCGAGGGCAGCATGATCATCGGCAGGATCTTTCTCCCTTTCCGATCCGATTCTCTTTACAATCCCTTTACATTTCAGTGACAACTGTCTCCACTTGTTTTGCTATCTTTTCAATAGATATGATGCGATATACTACCGAATAAGTATGATTACTCATGACTGTCGATATATTTTCCATTGGAACAAACAAAGGTTTTCTACGGTTCTTTTGACATCATCTCCACCAGGGCGTAGATGTGAGGAACCAGGACACCAGGATCCGCGCGACTGTGGATACATCCAGTACCTTTTGTCAGGAAGGAGGCCTCATGAATTCCCGGTACGAAAAGCTTCTCAGGGACAAGATGAGCAAGGAGAGTTACGAGAAACTGGCAGCGTTGAACAACCCGAAGCTTTTCGAATTTGTGGGAGAGCACGTGGATCTGTGTGAACCGGAAACGGTCTACATGTGCGACGACAGCGATGTGGACGCCGAGTACATCCGGGCACGGACCCTGGAGGCCGGGGAGGAGAAGAAGCTGGCCAAGACCCGGCAGACGATCCACTACGACGGGTTCGGGGATCAGGGCCGGGACAAGGCCAACACGAAGTTCATGGTATCCAGTGAAAACCTGGCGTCCATGGGGAAGTTGAACTGCGTGGAGTTCAACGAGGGGCTGGCGGAGATCAAGAAAACAGCCCGCGGCATCATGAAGGGGAAAGAAGCGATCGTGAAGCTGTTCTGCGAATGCCCCACCATGAGCCCATTTTCCATCGGCTGCGCGCAGATCACGGACTCCTACTACGTTTCCCATTCCGAGGATATCCTGTACCGGCGGGGGTACGAGCACTTCATGAACATGGAGGACAAGGACGATTTCTTCCGGTTCCTGCACAGCGCCGGTGAAGTGGACGCCCGCGGCTGTACCGTAAACCTCGGGCAGCGGCGGATCTATCAGGACATCGAGAACATGACGGTCTATTCCCTGAACAACCAGTACGCGGGAAACTCGGTGGGGCTGAAAAAGCTCTCCATGCGCCTGGCCATCAAGAAATCCTCCGGTGAGGGATGGCTCTGCGAGCACATGTTCATCATGGGCTGTCAGAACCGGGACCGGGTGACCTACTTCTGCGGGGCCTACCCGTCCGCCTGCGGCAAGACCGCCACGGCCATGCTTCCGGGGGAGACCCTCGTGGGGGACGACATCGCCTACTTCCGTGAGATCGGGGGGGAGTTCCGGGCCGCCAACGTGGAGCGGGGTATCTTCGGCATCATCAGGGACGTGAACGCCAAGGACGATCCGGTCATCTTCAACACCCTGATGCAGGAAAAGGAGATGATCTTCTCCAACGTGCTCACCGGACCGGACAACAACCCGTACTGGTACGGGATGGGCATCGACACCCCCAAGGAGGGGAGCAACCATTCCGGGGGAGGGTGGCAGGAGGGAAAGAAGGACGACAACGGAAAGGTCATCCCCCTGTCCCACGGAAACGCTCGTTACACCATCCGCATGGAGTACCTGGAGAACCTGGATCCCGCGTGGAACGACAAGCAGGGGGTGTTCGTGGGCGGGGTCATCTATGGGGGGCGGGACAGCGATACGTCGGTGCCGGTGGAGGAATCGCACGGCTGGCAGGACGGCATCCTCCTGAAGGCCTGCACGCTGGAGTCGGAGACCACGGCCGCCACCCTGGGCAAGGAGGGGGTCCGGGTGCCCCAGCCCATGGCCAACCTGGATTTCATCAGCTACCCCCTGGGACAGTACGTCCAGAACAACCTGGACTTTGTGAAGAACGTGCAAAAGGTTCCCAAGATCTACGCCATGAACTACTTTCTGCGGGACGCCCAGGGGGATTTCTGTACGCACAAGCTTGCCAAGAAGGTCTGGCTGCACTGGGCCGAGATGCGCGTCCACGGGGAGGCGGGCGCCCTGGAGACGCCCACCGGATTCATCCCCCTGCACGAGGACCTGGAGCGTCTGTTCCAGGAGCTGTTCCAGGAGACGTATACAAGGGAAGAATACGAATACCAGTTTTCCTTCCGGTGCCAGGCCTGGATCGACAAATTGAACCGGGCGGCCGCGTATTTTCGGGAGAACGTCCCCGACTGTCCGGAGCTCTGCTTCCGGTCCTGGCAGGGGGCCGTCGAGAAGATCGAGGCCGCCAGGGCCTCCTGCGGGGACGTGATCCTGCCGGGACAATACAAGGGCTAGCCCGCATCTTGCACGAAGCCTTCTGCTGCGAGCGGGCTAGTCGTCGTAATGCTCGGCGACCAACCGCTCCACCTCCTCTTCCGTAGGCATGCTGTCCCGATGGCCGGCGACGTACTGGTTCCTGAGCCACCGGAAAAGACTCACCATCTCGTTCACCTGGATAATCTCCGGAATATCCTCTCCTTCCTGTGTCCGGATATGCTTGTTGTACTGACCGAGCATGCTGACCACGTCGAAGAAGCTGGCCGCTTCCCGGTGGGCGCCTTTCTTGAACGGTTTTCCCTTGGCCGGATAAACCTGATCCAGATCCGGGTTGCCCGATATGTCCAGGCGCTGAAACGGCCTTCGCACGGCAACCTGCCACTTCCTGGCCTCGACCATCATTCTCGAGATCAGGGGCCCGGCCCAATCGGGAGACTGATGGCCCTGGGGACAGGCGGAAAAGAATTCCACGACGGAGGGTCCGTTGTACGCGATCGCCTCTCTCAGGATCTTGATGGCGTACACCGGGTTGTCGATCGTCAATCGGGCCGCGTAGACGTGGGAGACGGCCAGGGCCTGACTCATGATGTTCCGATGCAGAGTCCTCTTGCCCGGGATCTTGATGCCGAAGGGCGAGGTGGAGCGCTCGGTCCCGAAGCGGGTGGCGCCGGATTTCTGCGACCCCGTGTTCATGTACCCCTCGTTGTTATAGATCACCCAGGTAATGTCCCAGTTCTCCCCGATGGCGTAATTGTACGGACCGTTGCCGATGTCATAGATGGCGCCGTCTCCGGCAAAAACGATGATTTTGCTCAACACGTCCGTGTACTTGTTCACATAGGCCTGGTCCAGGGCGACCTTGGCCCCCATGGCCGCCGCGGAGGCGGTGCCGAAGCCGTAATGCCCGCACTGGTAGATCCGTGAATTGAACGGATTGACCAGGTCCGAGACCTGGCTGCAGCCCGTTGAATTGATGGTGTAGATGTTGAATCCATGATCAAGCATGTGCTCGATGGCCGGTCTGTTTTTTTCGGAAAGGACCTTGAGCCCCTGATAGAAGGTCGCGATCCCCTCCGGATGGTTTCGCAGGGATTCCGCCGCGAAAAACGTCAGCAGGCTGATGGTCCCTTCGCTGCACCCCGGGCACAGGGTATGCCCGCCGGGATACATCTTGGAAAAAACGAAGAGGATCTGCTGCATGACGGGCATCTGGTCCACATACCGGGCCGCGTCATAGGTGTTGTCGAATTCCCAGTAGGCTTCCGGGAGAAAATCCGTCTCGGACAACTCGGGTTTCGGAACCATTCTCAAGGCGCTGGCAGGACAGACCTGGCCGCATATCCCGCACCCCTTGCAGGCGCGGGTCCTGACGTTGATGTTCATCGCAAACCGGTCCCAGGGAATCCCTTTCGGGGGTTTTCGCCACACCTTGAAATAACGGCCGGCGGCTTCCGGGATCGGACGGTCCGTGATGGTGGTATACAGTGCCGAATCGGGGCAGGAGGACGCGCACAACCCGCAGGCAACGCACTTCGACGCATCGTAGACCGGCAGTTGTGTGGCGATATGGCTCATGTCGCGGTATTTACTGGTTCCGGCAGGCACCACGGGCAGAAACCGGTCCCAGGGAACCTTTTCCCCGTTGGAGACGGGCTTGATCATCTCCTCGTAAAAGGTCTCTTCATAGTTGTCCATGAGCGGAACCGGTTTGATCGATCCCAACTCATCCCGTTCGGTGAAGGCCGCCGGAAGGCCGGCAGTGCCCCGCCCCTGGCCAAAATCTTCGGCCTGCGGCTCCGAGCCGCGTGCGGGATCCTTCCCGGTCTCCCCGGAATCCATTCCGTTCTCCCCGGTCGTGTCCGGGGAACCCTGTGCTGTTCCGTGCCGGAGCAGAGCGAGGTTGGCGCCGACGATCCCCTTGCCTTTCTTCTTTCCCAATTTCGCCTGCAGGACGCTCTCGAAGCTCTTTTCGAACGTCTCTTCCGGAAGGATCCCCATTTCCTTGTTGATCAGCCCG
>CAYTRL010000405.1:0-5526 GCA_964439795.1 uncultured Thermodesulfobacteriota bacterium | reverse complement strand
TTCCCGGGCGGCTTCGGGGCCGAAACGGCCGGAGCATCTCGATGGACGGCAGCAACGGGAGTGTGTACATTGGTGGATACTCATCTCCAAATTTTTACTGGCCGATGCACGGAGAGTTCGATGAAGAAAGAGAAAAAAGAGGAACCGGTGCCCGAGTACGTCCCGCCCCGCATCGTTACCTACACACGGGAACAGATCCTCGAACAGATCGGGCCGGCTCAGGCCTGCAGTCCGTTCGAATCTATGAGCCCGGACGGCATCCCCCTGGACAAGTACGGCCAACCCATCGACCCGAGCAGGCTTTGACGACCCGTTCGGTCCCTCCTCCTGTACGGCCTTCCATGGGAAAAAGTCGCCGATGCCGTCGCCTGAACACAGCACACACCACAGAGGGAAGAATCGGAGGAAGGTTCCGAGATCTCCCTGCGACGGTTCGGAAGCAGGCCGGGTTCCGGCTCATCGGGACACCGGCTCCGAAGGAACCCCCGGATCCATACCCTCTTTTGCTGTTTATCCCCCCACCCTGCCCAAAACCGAAGGGAAAGGATCGTACATCCTCCTCCACGGCTTTGAGCCCCGCTGGCTCCTGGTAAACGGGACGGCCCTGGAGATGGCCCGGGCGTTGGACCGGGGCAACGGGGTGGGAGAAACTACCGGACAGCTGTCCCTCCGGTACGGCGTCCCACACTCCCGCATGGAACGGGATGTCCGCAGGGTGCGTGACCAGTTGACACGGGAGGGATTCCTGGGAGGGGCGGCGGCCCAACGCTCCATGCGGACGCCCTCGCCGGATTCCCTTTACCTTCAGATCACCAACCGATGCAACCTTTCCTGCCTCCACTGCCATGTCCCCCGGCCCGCCAGGGCAGAGGACCTGCCCGTCACGGTGGTTTCGCACCTCATCGACGAAGCGGCCGCCAACGGGTGCCGGTCCGTGAGCCTGAGCGGGGGCGAACCGCTTTTGCACCCCGAAATCGACCGGATCCTGGAGCACGCCGCCTCACGGCTGCAGGTGCTGCTGGTGAGCAACGGGACCCTCATCGATCGCCGCCGGGCGGAGTCCCTGGCGGGTCTGGGCATCAGGGTACAGCTGAGCCTGGACAGCCCCCGGCGGGAAGGCCACGACCGGATCCGGGGCCGAGGCGTGTTTGAAAAGGTGATGCATGCCCTGGGGCACATGCAGGAGGCGGGCCTCGGCAAGAGCATCGGCCTGTCCACCACAATCCTTTCCCCGAACCGTGACGACCTGACGGGGGTCATCTCTTTCGCAGAAGATCGAGGGATTCCCCGGGTGGGGTTTCACGTGCTCCTCCGGCAGGGCCGTGCGGCAGAGTCCTGTGAAGAGATCGCCCCCGGACTGACCAAGGAAGATCATGAGCGTTTCTTCCGGTACGTTCTGGAACGGGGGGAAGCGGAGAGGGGGGCCGTGGCCGTGAGTTCCGGGCTCAGCGGTTTCATGCTCGCCCCTCCCGAACGGAACTTCAGCGACGGCCTCTGGTGCTCCATCGGGAAGACCTCGGCCGTGGCCGCCAACGGGGACGTATTCCCCTGCTCCCTGATGATGAAGGAACGCTTCCGGCTGGGCAACGTTTTCCGTCAGGACCTCATGGAGATTTTCCGTTCGGAAAAGATGCACAGGTTCTGCCGGATGCTTGAGCACAGGCACACCAGGATTCCCGGTTGCTCGGTCTGTTCCTGGCGCGGTTTCTGCCAGGCAGGGTGCCCGGGCCAGGCCCTGGAGCACAGCGGGTCGGTCCCGGGGGTAGACGGATTTTGTGATTTCCGCAAACGGGCCTACCGGGAGGTGTTTCAAGGGATCCTCGAGCGTCATACCCAGGGGTGCCCGCAGGAACGGATCGGACGGAACCCGCGGAATCAAATGGAGGTGTCCGCTTCCTGAAAACGACGTTCGAACCACCGGCGTACAGGTCCGCTGCCGTCGTGTTCCGGTGCGGTTCCAGGCATGGGAATTTCCTTGTGAATATGCAGGAGAGAAACGATACGAGGGCGGAAGCGTGAAGATCCAGGCACACCGATCTTTCGATCCTCCGAATGCGGTGGAGTTGCATCGGCGTTTCTACAGCATCCTGGGTGCCGGGGTATCCCTGGAAACCGATTCCCCGGCATTCCTGGAGCGCTTTCACCGGGACTATGCCTGGTTCCGGACGTCCTCCTCCAGAGGGAAGCCTCAACTGTTCTGTTCGGTCCTCCTTCAGGGAGGGGACCCGTCGGTCCGGGTCAACCGGCATTGCGTCTCCCTCAACGGACACCCCCATCCCACCTCCGGTGCGTACCACTTCGTGGTCCGGCACATATACGAAAAGATCAGGGGGTTTGTCCTGCTCCACGCTGGCGTTGTGACCCGGCAGGGAAAGGCGCTGATCCTGGCCGGACCACCCGGGGTGGGAAAGACCACCCTGGTCCTGGAACTCCTGAGGAGCGGCTTCACTTTTTTCTCGGACGATGTCTGCCCCGTGGACCGGATGACCAAGCTTGTCCATCCCTTTCCCCGGAGCGCCCGCTTCGATACCGGCCGAAGACGCGGGAAGGTTTCGGTGGGTGCAGGGGAGATCGGGAGTGAGGTGGGGGGAGCCCCCTGCAGGGCGGCCTGCCTGATCTTCCTCGATCCGGGGGAGGTACGGACCGATGTCTGTGAGCTGGAGATCGGGCTGGCCCCGGAGGGAGAGGGTTCTTTTCTCAAGGACCTGCAGGGACTGGGAGGAGGGGTTTCCCTGGAAAGTCTCGGTCCCGGCTCCGGGCATTGGCGCGCGTGCTACCCCGTGGGAAAAGGGCTTGCGGAGAAGATCCGCGGGCTCACCGAGAAGCACGCACAGGCCATCTGGGCCGTACACAGGACCGATACCGTTCATCCGGATTTTTCACGGGAACCGGTCATGACGCCCCTGGACCGCCACCGTGCCGCCTTCAGGCTCCTGCGGGACCTGAAGCAGGCCTTGCCGCCACGAAGGGACGGAGAAAGCGCCCTGCCCGCCCAACCCGGCAGGCTCTTCCTGCAGGTCAGCAAGCTTCTCGACGGGGTTCCCTGCCATCTGCTCCTGTCGGGCAGGCTCCAACGAATGCGGGACCTGGTCCTGGAGACTCATGAACAGGGGGGGAGCGCATGATTTCCAAGGTCGTCCTCAAAGGGGTGTTTCCGCTGCTTGTCCTGGTCCTGTGCCTTCTCCCGGTGGAATGCAACCCGCCCGGCGGTCAGGATGTCACCCTTTTATCCCAGGAGCGGGACGGCATTACCCTGGAGGTGGTCACCCCCCCATGGGAACTGGAGAGCGCATCCGGGCCGGACGGGGATTACCACCGGGTCCGCCTGCCGGGATGGGCCCGGACCGGGCAGCCCGGACATCCCGAGCTTCCCGTGAGGGCGGTCCTGGTCCAGGTACCGGAGACGGGAGAAGTGAAGGTGGAGGTCCTGGAGGAAGAGTACGACTCCCTGAGTGGTTGCCGTATCTACCCGGTGCCGGAACATGTGCTTCTGGAAGGGGATATCCCGGAGACCCGGTTCGTAAAGAACGGTATGGCTTACCGGTCCGAGTCCTTCTATCCCGGGACGCTCTTCGAAGCCGGAGTCCGGAGCGTAATTCGGGGCATCCATGTGGTCCGGGTCATGGTCCATCCCTTCCGGTGGAACCCTTCCACCGGAGAGCTGCTTGCAGCGAAAAGGGTCCGCCTGCGGGTCCGCTTCGAGACCCCCGACGCAGACGGGGAGGATTCCCGGCCCTCATCCATACCGGCCGGCCCCCCTCAGGGACTCGGGGATGCGTTCCACGCGCTCCTGCAGGCATCCGTGATCAACTACCGGGGCGTTCAGGCCCCGGCGGCCGGCTTTCCCCGGAAACCGCCGGACGTTGCCGGGAAGGCGCTCCTGGAAGCGTCCGGGCTCAAGATCCAGCTCACAGAAGCCGGGTTATACAGGCTTCTTCACGAAGACCTCATCGCGGCTGGGGTGGAGGTCGACGACCCGCAGGCGGTCCGCCTTTTCAACGGAGGGAATGAGGTCGCCATCCGGGTCTCTTCCCCCAGCGCCTTCGAGCCCGGTGATTACGTCGAGTTTTTCGGTGAGGCATCCGTAAGCCCCTATTCGGAGATAAACGTTTACCGGCTGCGGCAGGAACCGGGCACGCAGGGGAAACGGATGTCCCAGGCGGACGCCGGCCTGACCGGTACCGGAACACCCGTGGACGGCTTTACCGAGACCCTCCGCGAGGAGGAGAACCAGGTCATGTGGGGCAACACCCCGGGTGTACCGGCCTCGGATTACTGGTTCCGGAAGAAGAGCACAGCCCCGGACTTGACGGAGTTCGACCTGTACATCCCCGGCCCGGTCCCTGACCTGGAGGAGGCCGTGGTGCGGGTCTCCATGCAGGGCCGCACCACCGCCGCCCCCCACCCGAACCATCATACAGTGGCCCGGCTGAACGGGGTGGAGATCGGCGATGCAACCTGGGACGGGGACACCGTCTTCGTACAGGAGATGACCGTGCCCGGAAACCTGGTCCTGGAGGGGGCCAACACGCTCGCCGTGGACCTCCCGGGGGACACGGGCGCCCCGGTGGACGTCATCTACCACAACTGGGTCGAGGTGGCCTATCGGCGCCGCTGCACGGCCCTGGATGACCACCTCACCTTCTCCCTGGAGGGCGGCGAGAGGTTGCTGGTGGAGGTGGACGGCTTGAGCGGGCCGGACATCCTGCTCTACGACATCACCGACCCCCTGGATGTGGTGGAGATGGTCAATATCGATGTGGAACCCCGGGGAGAGGGCTACGCCGCGCTCTTTGAAGTCGAGCCGGAGGAAACCCGGACCTACACCGTGCTGACCGCCGGGCAGGCCCTGCAGCCGGCGTCCATGGAGTTCCGGGAACCCGCCGCCCTGCTGGACCCGGGAAACGGCGCGGACTACCTGCTGATAACCGCCGAGGAGTTCGTCGGCGCAACGGCCCCGCTCATCGCTTTGCGTGAGTCACTCGGACTGCGCTCCGTGGCCGTGAGCGTGGAGGACATCTACGACGTGTTCAACCACGGTCTCACGGACCCGGACGCCATCCGGGCGTTCCTGCTGCACACCTACGAGAACTGGACTCCGCCGGCCCCGGTCTACGTGCTGCTCGTGGGCGACGCCACCGTGGATTACAGGGGCTACCTGGGCACGGGCAAGGAGAGCAGGGTCCCGGCCTCCCTTTTCGTGACCCCCCTGCTGGGCCTGACGCCGGAGGACAACCGCTACGTGTGCCTGGAAGGGGACGACCCGCTGCCCGAGATGTTCATCGGCAGGATACCCGGGGGCAGTGTCCAGGCCGTGGAGGACGCTGTAAGCAAGCTTCTCGCCTATGAAAACTCCCCGGAGCCTTCCCCTCCGGATCTCCTGTTTTCGGCGGACAATAACGAGGCCGCTTTCGAGCAACTGAACGAGGACCTCATGGAGTACCTTTCCCCCGAGTTCCCCGTCCACAGGGTCTATCTGAGTCAATACACGACCGTGGAGGACGCCACGCAGGACCTCCTCCTTAA
>CAYTRL010000404.1:0-5617 GCA_964439795.1 uncultured Thermodesulfobacteriota bacterium | reverse complement strand
TCCTGTTTCAGCACGTGTGAACCGGGGGTGTTGGGCTGCTTTGACTGGAGGTGTTTCTGCAGAACCTCCTTCAGCACCTTGGCGTCCACCGGTTTGTTGATGTGGTCGTCCATGCCGGATTCCAGGGACCTTTCCCGGTCCCCCTTCATGGCATGGGCCGTCATGGCGATGATCGGGATTCTCTTTCCCGGATCCTCCCCGGCACGAATGCCCTCTGTGGCCTCGTACCCGTCCATCACAGGCATCTGGCAGTCCATCAGCACGAGATCGTAGGGGATGTTCTGGAGGGCTTCCATGGCCTCCTTCCCGTTGGCCACCACATCGCAACGGTACCCCGCCTTCTTGAGCATGAGTACGGCCACCTTCTGGTTCACGATGTTGTCCTCGGCCAGCAGGATGCGGAAGTGGTCCCCGCGACTCTCTCTCAGGGTGTGTTTGGTGATCAATGTCCTTTTGCCCGGGGTTTCCGCCTGGTTTTGAACCCCAAGGACGACCCGGATTGCTTCATGCAGCTGAAACTGTTTCACCGGTTTGGTGAGGTAAGCGGCAAACCCGGCCTCCAGCATCCGTTCCGAATCACCGCGTCGGGGCATGGAGGTGGCCAGGATCAGCGGCAGAGCGGCCGTCTCAGGTGAACCCTTGATCTGCCGGGCCAGTCCCTCACCGTCCATGTCGGGCATCTGGAAATCCAGGAGCCCCACATCAAACCGCTCGCCCCGGGCGGCGGTTTCCCGCAGGACCCGGAGGGCGCATTGAGCATCCTCGGCCTCTTCCACAAGACAGCCGCAGCCGCGAAGCTGTTCCCGGAAGACCAGACGGTTCGTGGCGTTGTCGTCCACGATCAATATCTTCTTGCCTTGAATATCCACGGGACGTATTTCATCCCGGGTGCATGATTCCACAGACTGACTGTCCAGGGTGATGGTGAAGAAAAAGGTGGACCCCTCGCCTTCCTTGCTCTCCACCCGGATTTCCCCTCCCATGGCCCCCACGAGCTGGCGGCAGATGGCCAGCCCCAGACCGGTGCCCCCGTACCGGCGCGTGGTGGATGCATCGGCCTGGGAAAACGGCTGAAACAGGATATTGAGCCGATCCGAGGGGATGCCGATGCCCGTATCGATCACTTCGAACTTCATTGTCTGCGGGGAGGAATCATGGTCCGGGATGCTCACACGAACGAATACCTCTCCCTGCTCCGTGAACTTGACGGCGTTGTTCACCAGGTTGATGAGGATCTGCCGCAGGCGTCCGGGATCGCCCCGCACACGACTGGGTACGTCCGCGTGGAGAAGGATGGCCAGCTCAAGGCCCTTTTCCTGGGCGCGGGGGGCCAGCATGTCCCCCACCTCCTCCAGGCAGGTCCTCAGGTTGAAATCGATGACCTCCAGGTCCAGTTTGCCGGCCTCGATCTTGGAGAAGTCCAGGATGTCGTTGATGATGTCCAGGAGCGCCTCGGAACTGCTTCGAACCGTGGTGGCGAACTCCCGCTGCTCCCGGGTCAGGTCGGTGTCCAGCAGGAGCCCGGCCATGCCCGTGATGGCGTTCATGGGCGTGCGGATTTCGTGACTCATGTTGGCCAGGAAGAAACTCTTGGCCTGGTTGGCCGCTTCCGCTTCCTGCTTGGCCTCCCGCAGGGCCTCCTCCGTCTCCTTTCGCACACGGATCTCTTTTTCCAGCTCGGCCTTCTTCTCCTCCAGTTCCGCCACGAGTTCGGCACCGTAGGCGTTGGCATGGGAGAGCGCTTTGTTGAGATGCTGGATCTCCGTGTTCTTGATCTCGATCTCCGCCATGAGTTCGGCCGCGTGCGCGTTGGCCCGGGCCACCTGACGGTTGGTCTCCTGGAGGGCCTGGTTCTTTTCCTCCAGTTCGGCCAGGAGTTCCGCCGAATTGGCGTTGATCATGGCAAGGCGGGCGTTCAGCTGGCGCAGTTGAGCGTGCTGCTCTTCCGGAGAAAGATGCCCGTCCGGTTCCGCAGGGGCGGTTTCCCCGGAGGAGATGCCCTGAGAAGAACCCCGACATTCCGGGTCACCGGGCGGTGTCCGGGAATCGGTTTCGGGGAAGGGGTCTGTCTCGGCCATGCGGGTTTCCCGTGTTTTTCTTGGGTTTCTGGGTCCGGACATGTCTCAAAAAGAAACCACGCTGCTGTCCGGTCCGATCTTGGAAACGATAGTGGTCAGGCCCACCAGCTTGGCCTCGGGGATGAGGTTCGCGCTGATCTTCGCCGGGTCGAAGCTGCAGTAGTACTCGCTGCAGGGGGCGCATACCATCAGCTCCCCTCCCAGCAGCAGGAACTGCTCCAGGTACTGTGAGATCGGTTCGAACCCTTCCACCTGCAGGCCCTTCATCGTCCCGTGCATGGCCCAGAGGGTCCCGTCCATGGTGAGGTATAGAGAAACCGACTTTCCCATGGCCAGGGCGGTGCACGCCCATGCAAAGGCCAGTGTGGCCCGGGTTCCCCGGTCATGTTTTCCCGTGGTGAGAACGACAACCACGTTGTTTTCGTTCGACATGATTCGATTCTCCTCTGGTTTGCTTCCGGTTCAGATGAACAGGACGATCCGGCTCTTCTCCGCCCAGGCGAGGAACGAAGCCACCCCGCAATAGTCGGACTGCTCACCGTCGAGCAATTCCTCGTTCCCCCACCCGAACAGGGCAAGAGAGGTGTCGCACAGGTGGAACTGGACCCCAAGTTCCCGGGCCTGCTCCATGAGCACCTGGATGTTGTCCACACCCTTCTCCTTCATCAGCTTGCCCATCATCACCTTTCCCATCCCGGCGAAATTCATCTTGCTGAGGGGGGCCTTGTCGATTCCGTCGGGGAGCATCTGGGTCAGGAGCTTCTGCATCCAGGTCTTGTTCTCCGCGCTGTAGGTTCCGGGGCTTCGCATGGCTGTGGCGCCCCAGAACGTAAAAAACATGTGGACCTCGTACCCCGATGCCAGGACCCCGTTGGCGATGGTGAAGGCGGCGAACAGGCGGTCCCATTCGCCGCTGAAGCAGACGATGGAAGCCATCTTCTCCCGGCGCTGGGAATCCGCCTGCTTTCGGAGCCTCTGGACCTCCTCTTCCAGACCACGGAGACGGGCCTCGGTGCTGTCCTGGGATTCAGGAACCTGTAGCGGACTCTGCATGTTCAACCTCCCTGTTCTTCCATGAGCTGGATCGTGGCCACTACGGAGTCGCCGTCCCGGGTCATGTCGTCCAGATTGTTGCCGGTTGTCTCGCACCAGGCACGGACGTCACTCTCGAACGCCAGGTCGTCCGCCGTGATAACGATGATGGATCCAGGGGGGGCCTGTCTCCGGGCCTTGGCCAGTTCGATGATGGGGCGGGGGCACTTCATCCCCCGCGCATCGATTCGGATCGGATCCGACATGATCTCCTCTCTTTCGGGTACCACAGTGCGGGCGGAGTGCGAAGCGTTCGCACCCCCCCCCGGTTACAGGTCTTTCCCGGCTCTTATATTCTTGTCCCACCGCCAGGTCAAGGTAAAGTGCAACACGAATTCCTCGAGTTCGTTCTGGCTTTCGTTGAAAAAATCCGCCACGATACTCTCCGTGGTCAACAGGTTCTTTTTAAATGCGTATTCAAATGCCGCCGCCGCCTCCAACCGTTTCCAGCGCTTGCCCACACCCACCGTTGCATGATGTTCCACGATGGCGGGAAACGTGGGCATGGCCGTGTCCGCAGGAACCGGGTTCCGGCCGTAGTTGTATCCCGCCCGCAGGGTCCATCCCCGGCCTGCTTCGAAGGCGGCCCCGCAGGCGATCACGAACTGGTCCCGCCAGTTCAGGGGTACGGAACGGGTGCAGGCGTTTGCGCCTATCATACGTATGAAGTTCGGGTTGGAGAATGATGACAAGTCCATCACGTACGAGTCCATGGTCGCCGACCAGTTGATCCATCGAAAATCGACAGCCACCAGGAGGCGCTGGATCGGGTACGCCGACACGCCCACACCCGCCTGCTGGGGCCAGTCCAGCCGATATTCCACGTCAGGATAATCCTTCATGCCCGCTGCCTGGGAAAGACCGAACGCCCGGTAGGCTAGGCTCTGAGATATGCCGAAGCGGCCCGCGGCCTCCTGAAACTGACGGGTCATGTCCATAGTGGCCCGGGCCCGATACCGCATGGGCATGGGGGACGTGTAGCTAAGTCCCACGCGGATCCGGTCGGTCACGTCGTAGAGGATGCCTACGTTGGCGCCAATACCGAAGGCAAAGGCCTGCCGCATGGTGAACATGCACGTGACCTCCTGGTACCCCACCCGTTGGAAAACGCTCCCGTACGTGGGCCCGATCAGGGTCGCCGGAGATCCCGCTGTGGACCCCTGGGCAAAATCGGGGGAGGTGGCGAACGGCTGCCAGAGGTCCATCCAGCCGAACCCCCCGTTCAGGCCGACCCCCACGCTCAACCGCCGGGTCACCTGGTAGCCGGCGGCCGCGACGCCGCGGGCATAGATCAACTGGGAATGGTACGGGGCTCCCTCCGGCCAAAGGGGGTGGGCCAGGTCGTAATCGGCGCCAAGCCCCCCGGGGACGAACAGGCCCAAGCCCCAGCACATGCGGGGCAGGGCGTCGATCCGCCGCGCATAGGCGAGCATCGGCATGGGGTAGAACCCGTAAAAGGAAGAATGCGTGTCCCGGTTGGAACTGCTGTCGTTCCATGGGTTTTTAAAGCTCATGGAAGGGGTCATCACACCGATGCCCACGTCCAGCTGAGCTTTTCCGATGTGGGCGATGCCGGCGGGGTTCCGGATCAAAGACGCGGCGCCGTCCGCGATGCCCACGCTCACACCGCCCATACCGGCGGAGCGGGCCCCGAATCCGATCATCTCCATCCCGTTGGTTGCCCATGCCCCGGCGGGCAACAGGAACAAGAGGAGCAATGCGGAGACCAGGACTCCCCTCGCTCTCCGGGATCCATCCATTACGTTCCGTTTCACAATTTCTTGTGTCCTTACGCGCATGTAACAGAGATTTACTTACCGCTTGCTTCTTTCCTGATCCAATCGGTAGAAATTGCGGTAGACTTTAGCGTGTAAGGGGTAAGAATAAAAAAGAAGTTGATGGAACCGATGTCCCGGTTGCCGGAACAGGTTTCGGGGGAGAAATCATGTCGCGGGGGGGGCTTGGCGTTACACATCAGGGGACACCCCGTACTCTTCCACGACCCGGAACAGGTCGGTGTCCGAGACGATGCCCACGGGTTGGTTCTTGTCCTGGACCACGACGCGCCGGATGTTGGATGACATCATGGTCTGGGCGATCTCCACCAGGCTCGCGTCCCGGGGAATGCTGATCAGCGGCCGGGTAGCCAGGTCGCGCACCGTCACGTCGGCCAGCGACCGGTTCGGCCCCAGGATCTTTTTCACCACGTCCCGTTGGGTCATGATCCCCCACGGGCCGGATGCATCGGGCGCTACCAGGATGGAGCTGATCTTCTGCGTGCGCATCTTACGCAGGGTCTCGTCCACGGCCGAACCGGCGGGGACGCTGATGACCATGGACATGATCGCTCCGGCGGTGGCGGGAATCCGGCCCGATTCTCGCATGGCCTCCTGGGGAGAGGTCACGCGCCGCATTTCACGGTCCTTCCGGTCCTGCTCCGCCGCTTC
>CAYTRL010000403.1:0-5634 GCA_964439795.1 uncultured Thermodesulfobacteriota bacterium | reverse complement strand
GGGCAGGGGAGGATCCTTGGTCTTGTTCTCCGGATTCATCTCCAGACGGCGCGTGATCGCCTTGTGCCCGATAAATCCGTGATGGGGTTCATTCATGGAGTCGAATCCGAATACGTGCGGCATATCCTTGACGCGCTTGGCAATCTGCCGGAGGCTTCCGATGTAATGGGCAAACATGTAATCCTGCACGTTCAGGGGTTCCCCGGTAGCCTCGTCTTTCAACATCAAGTCAGGTGCGAAGTCACGACCGGCGAAAAACAACGTCCACATCGTCCCGTTCATGAAGTACTTGTAATTCTCCCCCCACATCATTTTTTTGTATCGGTTCCGGTCTTTAGCGGCATCCCACAAGTGCTGCATGTTCAGGGCGGCACCGGCCTCGTCGAATTTGAAATAGTCCAACCCGATCTTCTCAAAGAGCCAGAGCGGCGCACCATCCCCTCCGGTCACGCGGCTCCACACGTCCTGGTGGGGGTCCACGAATACATGGAAGCCGTACTCGCCGGCCGTTCGGACCATCTCTTGAAAATAGTCCAGGTACGGTTCGTCATATTCGTAGGGGCCCGCGTGCTCAATCGCCTCCCAGGTCGTCAAGAACCGCAGGCAGTTGAATCCCCAGGATCGAAGCCGGGAGAAGTGTTCCGGGGCCTCCATCAAGGGAAAGGGGCGCCCGATCCAGGAAACATCCACCAGATTGCTCGGCGGCCAAGATTCCCTGTTTTGAGTCGCCCCATCGGGGGAAAAAGGAACCTTGGTATCTCCTCCCAAATTAACGCCCCGAAGAATCACCCTTCGACCTGCAGAGTCGACGAACCACTTGCCGGCGATTTTTAGCAGACTGCGTTTGTTCTCTTCCAAATTTTCTCCTTTTCTGGCTCTCAATCGTACCGGACGGAGACGGGAGACAAGGAAGGTTGTTCGGGTGGTGGTACAGGCTCCATCCACAGAAAAGCGGCCAGGGCGTCGATCAGGTCCCGGACATCCGGCTCGAAATCCGGGCTGACCAGAAGTTGAACGATCCCCTCCCGGGGGTCATGCGTCCTCTGTACGAGAAGTCCCTCGTGCCCGTCCAGCAGGGACTTGAGAAGCACGATCTTCTTGGGGTCCATGCGGTAGTAGAGGGCAAGGGTGTCCGGCAGACTCACGGGCGTTGCTCCAGCCGGAGCAGGAACCTCTTTTGTTCCACTCCGGAGGAAAAACCCCCGAGCTTCCCGTCCGCTGCCACCACACGATGACAGGGGACGACGATGGGGAGCGGGTTCCGGGCGTTGGCCTGACCCACGGCGCGGGCGCCCCCGGGGATTCCGGCCCGCCCGGCCACCCATCCGTAGGAGCGGGTCTCTCCAGAGGGGATCCGGGTGAGGATCTTCCACACCCGTTTCTGAAAAGGGGTACCATGGGGGCGGACGGGAGTCTGGAACGAGACGAGTTTCCCCTGGAAGTACCGGGCAAGCTCTTCCAGAAACCGGGACGGGATCTCTCCGCCGTCTCGGATCTCCAACGGGGCGTACGCCCGGGTGAGCTCCAGGTTCAGCCGTTCCCTGCCGTGGTCGCAGGGCAGGAGAACCCGCAGCAGTGCACGGTCATCCCCGGCGACCCGGATCCGGCCCAGGGGTGTGTTCAGGCTGTCCACGTAGATACGCAGCATGCTTGAAGCGGATTCCCTTTTTCTGCTTTAATAAATAGTTTAAGGTCTTTCCTGATGCCAGAAGAGCATTTCCCCCCTTTGTTGTCAAAGCAGCAGGGACCCGGTACCCGGTGCCCCGTCTTCCGGTCCCACCGGAGAGAGAAGCGGAGAGAGAAGCTTGATCGTTCTCGATGACGTGCGGATGCAGTACTCCACGCACATTATTTTGGAAGGTGTGAACCTGCAGGTGCCGCCCGGGGCCCGGATGGCGTTGGTCGGTGGAAACGGCACCGGGAAAAGCACCTTACTCAAGATCATCGCCGGGGAACTGGAGCCAGAGGGGGGAAGGGTGGAGCGGCCGAAGGACCTGCGGATCGGCTATCTTCCCCAGAGCGGGCTTGTCCATCGAGAACGTACCCTCTGGGAGGAGATGCTCACCGCCCTGCCTGAGTGGCTGGAGGCCAGGAGGATGCGTCGGGTACTGCTGGACAAGATCTCCTCCCTTTCTCCCGACGACCCGGAGCATCAACGAGCCATGAGCCGTTATGGGGAGTTGGAGACCTCCTTTCAGCAGGAGGACGGGTACGCACAGGAGAGCTGGCTCCGACGGATTCTCGAGGGGTTGGGGTTTCGGAGCGGGGACTACGAGAGGCCGGCGGAGGAGTTTTCCGCAGGCTGGCAGATGCGGATTGGACTGGCCAAGCTTCTCGCGCGCTCCCCGGACTTCATGCTCCTGGACGAGCCCACCGATCATCTGGACCTGGATGCAAAGAACTGGTTGCAGGAGTATCTGGGGGGGATCGACACAGGGTTTCTTCTCGTTTCCCACGATCGATACCTTCTGGACCAGCTGGTGGAAACCCTGGCGGAAATACATGATAAAAAACTTGAGCTATATACAGGTAACTATACGAAATATTTGACAGAAAGAGAAAGAAGGACCGAAGAGAACAAGGAGCGTGTTCACAAGCAGCAGAAACAGATCCAGAAGATGGAAACCTTTATCACCCGGAACCGGGTCCGCAAGGACAAGGCCCGGCAGGTCCAGAGTCGGATCAAGCAGTTGGAGAAGATCGAGCGGATCGAGCAGGAGGCCGGGAGGTCGGCCGGAATCCGTTTCCATTTTCAGACCCCGTCAAGGCCCCCTCGGGTGTTGGTGGAGGTGGTGGACCTGGATAAATCGTACCCAGGGCAAACGATCTTCGAGCAGGTGAACCTGACAGTGGAACGCGGGGAGCGGCTCGCGGTGGTGGGACCCAACGGCTCGGGAAAATCCACCCTGCTTCGTATCCTGGCGGGCAGGGATCGATACGAAGCAGGCACCCGGTTTCAAGATGAAAAGGTCTCCATCGGCTGGTTTTCCCAGGACGCTGGCGAGGGGTTTAACACGGAGAAGACCGTACTCGATGCCATCCTGAAGGTGGACCCGCTGCTTCCCCAGGAACGGGCCCGCGGATTGCTGGGGCGGTTCCAGTTCCGAAAAGACGACGTTTTCAAACCGATTGAGGCCCTGAGCGGCGGGGAGCGCGTGCGCCTGGCCCTGGCCCGGCTTTTGTTGAACCGGCATCACATGCTGCTCCTGGACGAACCCACCAACCATCTGGACATCCAGGGGAGGCAGGCCCTTCTGGAGGCGCTGCTTGCTTACAACGGGACGCTGGTCTTTGTCAGCCACGACCGGTACTTCATCCAGGAACTGGCCGACCGGATCCTGGAGATACGGGAGGGTCTGGTCACGAGTTTTCCCGGCACCTACGAAGAGTACATGCAGGCCAAGGAGGGGGGAGGGCGGAACCCGCACCTGATCTCCCGGGGGCCGGTTCAGGGGGCGTCCCGGCCGGGGGAGGCGGCGCCGGCGGATGAGAAGCAGGAGCGCATCCAGAAGCGGGAGGAGCGCAAGGCGGAACAGCGCGCGGACCAGAAGCGGCTGCGGCAGATGCAGGAGACGGAAGTGGAGATCACCGAGCTGGAGGCGGAGCTTGCGGTTTTGGAAAAAGAGATGAACCTGCCGGAAGTGGCCATGGACTACTCGAGACTGGAGAAGCTGCACGAACAGGCCGCGGCGATCCGGGAGAAGCTGGATCAGCGGTACGCACTCTGGGAAGAGCTCAGCACCCCCTGACTTTTTAGATCCAGAGGCCGCGCAGGGGCTTGCTCTCCATCACGATCTTCCCCTTGCGGAAGATGCGCACGGTCCGTGTGGAAGCCGAAACGGTGATTGCGATGGCACGGGTGGTCCTGGATATGGACGCGGCGGCTACGTGTCGCGACCCCAGCCCCTTGGGCAGACGAACCCACTTGGCAGGGGTGTCCAGGTAGCGCCCGGCGCTCAGGATGGCCCCGTTCTGGCGGATCACGAAGGCCCCGTCGATCTGTGCGATCTCCTTCACGGTTTCCGACAGGGCCGGGTCGGTGATCATGCGCTGATCCTCCGGATACCCCAGAAACGGGTTCAGGATCATGGGCCGGGATGCTTCCATGACGCGCGGGGCATCCCCCACCACGAAGATGCTGCCGATGGACTTTCCTTCTCTTCCCTCGCGGGCCAGCTCCATGGCCATGTCCACCACGGCGCCGAGGACCGTGCCGGGGACTTCATCGGAGAGCTTTTCCAGGTTGTAGAGAGAGATGTATTCGGCCTTTTCCTTGAGATGGATCACGCTCATGGAGTCCAGCTCCAGGGGCGAGGTCAGGGGATAAAGGCACAGGAGCCGTTCCCCGCGCCGGACCCGTTCCTGTTTGAGCGCCTTCTGGAGGCATAGTTCCAGGCACTCCATGGGGGAGGTGTCGGGCAGCTCAACGAGCATGGTGTCGATTTTCTTCAGGGCTGGGGGCTTGGCGACCTTCGCGTCCAGGGCCAGGAGGATCGACGGGGGAGGGGGGCGGTTTTTCAACGCCTCCCATGGGAGGGCTTTGCGGGACATGATCATGACCCGCTTGAGACCGGCTGACTGGGCGAAGAAAAAGCCCGCATCCAGAAGGGCGAGGTTTCTGGCCTGGGTGGGTTTCTGCTTTTTCATGGGCCTCTTCGGCCTGGAAAACCAGGCGCTGAACGGTTTTTTCGGGGCCATTCGTGGTTTTACTTAGAAACATCATAATATTTATGAGAATGTTGTCAAGAAGTTCCTGAAATACACCCGGTTTCCGATTGAAACGGAGGGGCAAAAATGGTATAAACAGAAAGAAACAAGAGCAATTGCGGGCGATTAGCTCAGGGGATAGAGCGTTGGTCTCCGGAACCAAAGGTCGCGCGTTCGATTCGCGCATCGCCCTCCAGCAGAATCAGGGACTTACGAGAAATCGTGGGTCCCTTTTTCTTTTTGTGAAAATCGTTTCCACCGCTGCTTCCCCCGTGGTGACGTAAGCTTCCCCGTCAAGCAGGCAGTTCGAAAGTAAAGTTTCCCGCCGCAAGTGCAACGGTTCTTTCCCCTCTTCTTCTGATCATCGATACATTCCCCTTTTAAATTATAGGGTTCGCGACATATACGAGGGAAAATCCATGTCCGGGTTTTTTTTGGCAATACATCGATATGTAAAAAAATCTAGACAATGTATGATTATTTGATACAGTATTAGGATCATCAATTGGGGGTGACATCTGCTCGAACAGAAGGGAGGATCTTCATGCTTCAGAGAAATCTCATTGCAGTATGGCTCGGAATCATCCTGCTGTCCGGCATGTTCCTGATGGGACAAGACACGTGGCCGCCTCCCGTAGAGTGCACGGTGGCGGAGGATTGTGACGATGGAAACCTTTGTACGGACGATGCCTGTGTGGATCAGGCTTGTGTGTACACGAACAATACCGACCCGTGCGATGACGGGGAGGTCTGCACCATGGACGATGTGTGTACCGATGGTGTGTGCACCGGGGATCCCCTGGATGCGGACGGCGATACGTACTATAGCGAGGTGTGTGGGGGAGACGACTGCGATGACGGCAACCCGAATATTTACCCCGACGCCGCGGAGATCTGTGACGGTGTGGACAACCAGTGTCCGGGGGA
>CAYTRL010000402.1:0-5639 GCA_964439795.1 uncultured Thermodesulfobacteriota bacterium | reverse complement strand
GCTCGGACCTGGCCATGACCGGGGAGATCACCCTGCGCGGCAAGGTGCTTCCGGTGGGGGGCATCAAGGAAAAGGTGCTGGCCGCCCACCGGGCGGGCCTGCGTACGGTGATCCTGCCCAAGCTGAACGAAAAGGACGTGATCGACCTGCCGCCCGCCGTACAGGAGGAAGAGGCGTTCGTCTTCGTGGACGAAATCAGCGAGGCGATCCGGACGGCCCTGGAACCCAACGATGAACCGGAAGGTTGAAAGGCCGCCGTCCATGGGCAGGAAGTTGTACGGTGCAAAGGGAAACAAGGCCGCCTGCCGGTTCCTGCTGCTTTTCATGGCAGGGGTGCTGGCCGCGGGGTGCGCGGCCACGGCCGCCCGGGTGGACCCGGAAGAGAACCTGCGGGAGACCCTGCTGGCGGACGCCCTTTTCCATGTCCAGAACGTTCTCCCGGAATTTCCACCCCAGCGGGCGGCCTCTTTCCGGGTGGCGGCCGAGGGATACCTGGCCTGGAAACAGGGGCGGGTGCAGGAGGCGGAGGAACGGCTGGAACGGGCCCTCACCCTGGATCCCCGGAACCCGTTCGGGTACTTCTACCTGGCGGAGATCCGCTTTGGGGAGGGGGCGTTTCCCCAGGCCCTGATTTTTCTGAACCAGGCCGAGGTCCTCTTCCAGGGGCACCCGTACTGGCTGAGCGAGGTCTACGAGAGCAAGGGAAGGTGCCACGAGCAGCTTCGCGGTACGGAAGAAGCCGCCCGTGCCTATACACGCGCCCTGGAGTACAACCCCTGGAACGAAACATCCATGGAAGGGTTGGCGCGGGTCGGCCCCCCCAGGGGGTGAAATACATTCAAACGATCATGAACGGAGAAGGGAACCGGAAGAACATGAAAAAGATCGTCAAGGGCAAAGACGTGGCCTCCATGGCGGACGCCGTGCGGCAGGCTTATTCGGAAGGACAGGAAGACGAACTGATGGATCCCATCGTGGCCGTGAACGAAGGGGGGGAGGCTTCCGGCCCGATAAGGGAGGGGGACGGAGTCATCTTCTACAACATCCGCGGCGAGAGGGAGATCGAGCTCACCGCGTCCCTTGCGGGCGAGGACTTCACGCATTTTCCCCGACGCTTCGGCCTGCCGTCGCGGATGGCCACCATGATCGAGTACGAGAAAGACCTGCCGGTGCAGGTGGCCTTTCCTCCGCTGGGAACCATCCGGAACACCCTGGGGGAGGTCCTGGACCGGGCGGGGTTCCGGCAGGCGCGCGTGGTGGAAACAGAAAAAGCGGTCCATCTGTCGTTTTTCTTCAACGGCAAGGTCAACGACCCCTTCCCCGGAGAGGAACGCCTGTTCGTCCCTACCGACAAAGACGTGACGAACTTTGACGAACGCCCGGAGATGAGCGCGGAGCAGGTGGCCGATACGCTCATGAACAAGCTCCGGGAGGGATCCTGCCCGTTCATCCTGGGGAACTTTGCCAATGTGGACGTGGTGGGGCACCTGGAAGGGGAGGCGCCGGTGCGCAAGGCCATCGAGACCGTGGATCGGTATGCGGGCCGGGTGGTGGAGGAGGCCGGGAAGCAGGGGTACATCACGCTGATCACCGCCGATCACGGCACGGTGGAGAAGCGGCTCTATCCGGACGGGGCCATCGACACCGGTCACAGCGACAGCCCGGTGCCCTGCCTGCTGATCCCCCCCAACGGCGGATCCGCGGAGGGGGTCCGCCTTCGAGGGGGAGGCTCTCTGGTGGATGTGGCGCCCACGGTTCTGGAACTGTTCGGGTTGCCGGTCCCTGAGGAGATGACCGGGGCCAGTCTCCTGGAAACGGACGGGGGAAGGGTGGTTGCCCTGCGTCCGGACGGGTCCCCCCCGCGCGTGCTCCTGCTGATCCTGGACGGATGGGGGTACCTGCCCGGGGAGCACGGCAACCTGATTGCCCAGACACCGACCCCCGTCATGGACGGCTGGATGAACTCCTGCCCCTGGACCCAGCTGGCCGCCTCGGGCCTGGCCGTGGGTATGCCCGAGGGAAGCGTGGGGAACTCCGAGTGCGGGCACCTTCACATGGGGGCCGGCAGGGTCATCCCCTCCGACAGGGTGCGGATCGACGAGGCCATCCGTACGGGCGCCTTTCTCGAGAACCCGGCTTTCCGCTGGGCCCTGGAGCCCTGTCGCGGCCAGGGACGGACCCTGCACCTGCTGGGTATCGTCTCCTTCTACAGTTCGCACGGATCCCTGGACCACCTGTTTGCCCTGATGGAGATGGCCAAACGAGAGGGCGTGGGCCGGGTCTGCATCCACAGCCTGCTGGGGCGGCGCGGGGAGCGTCCGGAGAGCGGACCGATCTATATCGGAAAGGTGGAGGAACGGGCGCAGGAACTGGGTCTCGGCGAGGTGGTCACCGTAATGGGCCGGTACTGGGCCATGGATCGGGAACACAACTGGGACCGCGTGGAAAAGGCGCACAAAGCGCTGGTGGGGGATCTGTAGAGGCTGGATCTATCCTTCATTATTCTCGCCAATGCTCGGGTTGATCCAAAACGTCCGCGCAAAGAACCTTTCCACGAACGGAGCCGATCACTCCCGGCCGAAGCGCCTGCACCATCCATGCATCTGCATGCTCATCGGGTATCGGATAGGGCGCCTCGAACCCCAACCGCCCGGCAGGCGAAAATCCATAGCGTGGATAGTATGCCGGATGCCCGAGCACGAAGACCAGATCAACGCCTGATTGAGACAGAAGCTCCAACCCTCGTTCGATGAGCTTGCCGCCGACCCCTTGTTTTTGAACATCCGGCAGGACGGCCAACGGCGCCAGGATGACGGCCGACACCCGTTCTTCTGTTTCTGACAGCCGTACCGTTGTAAATAAAATATGCCCGACGGCTCGATCCTGTTGAAAAGCAATCAGAGAGAACAGCGGTTTTGCGCTAGGATCTTCCAGAAGGTCCCTCACGAGATGTGCTTCTTTATCATGACCAAACGCTTCGCTCTCTATCCGGAGTACATCGTTCAAATCGGAGTCCGTGGCCTCTCGTATATTCAATGTCTTCCTCATATTTTTTTGATGATGCAGCTTTGACGTATTTCGTTCAGGTTTACACGCACACGCGACCCCCAGCCCTTGCTCAACGGCTTCCTGCGTCGATCCGTTCCTTGGCGGCCTTGAGGGCCTCGAAGCAGGTATAGGGGACCTGCAGGGCCCCCAGCTTGAAGGTCTTCTCCAGCATCTCCCCGTGGTAGTCCGATCCCCCGGTGATCAGCAGTCCGTGCTGTCGGGCCAGACGGGAGAAGTGGTCCACCTTGGCCTCGTCGTGATCGTGGCAGTAGACCTCGATCCCCATCACGCCCTGATCGATCAGGGCATCCACCAGGCCGGGGTCCTCGCAGAGTCCGGGGTGCGCGATGATCGAGATCCCCCCGCATGCGTGGATGTGCTCGATGGACTCTTTCGCAGGGTTCTTGAACCGTTTCACATAGGCGGGGCAGCCTTCCCGCAGGTAGAGCCGGAAGGCATCCTCCATGTTCTCGATGTAGCCCTTGTTCAGCAGTACGCGGGCCAGGTGGGGTCTGCCTACGGAGGATGCACTGCCGGCCACCGCCTGGACCTCGCCGGACGTTACGGCAAGCCCGAGGGCGGTGAGCTTTTCACACATCTCTGCAATACGGGCCGGGCGGGCGGAGCGCGGTCGCAGGAGAAAGGACTGGAACGCGGGGCTGTCGTAATCCATGTAATATCCCAGGATGTGGACGTCCCCCCGGGGATCCTCGGCGCTGATTTCCACCCCCGGGACCACCTCCACCCCGTTTTCCTTCTGCGACTCACGGGCCTCGGAGATTCCGTCGGTGGTGTCGTGGTCGGCCAGGGAGATCACCGTCAATCCCGCACAGCCGGCTTCCCGGACCACCTGGGTGGGGCTCAGCGTTCCGTCCGATGCGGTGGTATGGATGTGCAGGTCGATGTTCAACGGTTTCTCCGTCACGGTACACCCCGGCGAGAGCGGGTGGGAATTCAGAGGCGGTCGGACCAGGTCATTCGACGCCCCAGTATACAACCCACCGGAACATTGGTAAATCCGCGACGAGGAGGAAAGCGGAACCCTGTTCTTTCAAGAACCGTTCCAGCGGGGCAGAGACACCCGGAAGAGGCTTCCGCCACCGGGCGGGCTCAGGAGGGTGATCCCGCCCCGGTGGCGCCGGGCGATTCCGTAGGCGATGGAAAGTCCCAACCCCGTGCCGTGGCCCACCTCCTTGGTGGTGAAGAACGGTTCGAAGACCCGGTTGCGGATTTCAACCGGGATGCCGGGCCCGTCGTCCTCCACCTCCACGAGCACCGGGCGGCCGGAGTGCTCTCCGGACGGAGGAACCGTTCTCACCCGGATCGTCCCCCCGGAGGATTCCAGGGCATCCACTGCGTTGCTCAGGAGGTTCAGAAACAGCTGGTTCAGCTCGTCCGGATCCCCGTGGACAGGCGTTTCCTCCCGGTACTCCCGGACAAGGCGCGTGTTCTTCTTCTGCTTCCCGGCCAGGATGCACAGGGCGTTCTCCAGCACCTCCCGCACGTCCACCTTCCGGAATTCCCCCGTGCGGAGCCGGGAGAATTTTCGAAGGGCATCGACGATCCTGCGCACCCGTTCCGTCCCGTTCCGGGAATCGGTGAGAGCTTGTTCCATGTCTTCCCAGAGGAAATCGTACTCCATGTCACCCTTCAGGGCGGTGCGATCCGCCTCTTCCTGCGGGGGCAGTTGAAGGCCGTCATAAAAGCGGAGAAGGGCCTTGAGTCGCTGAATGTAACGGTCCAGATGAACAAGGTTGCCGTACACGAAACTGATGGGGTTGTTGATCCGGGTAGCTATGTTTACCTTAATTTACTTTGGCATCCCTAGAATCGACATAAATAATTAATTTAGTTGGTTAAAATATTCTTTAATTTACCTCTTTATCTGTTGACATATATGCGGGATGTTGGGAATAATGTTGGGAATAGTGACTCCTTTCTGCTTTTGGAATCTATTCATCCGATGTGGAAGGACAAGAAAAATGCCAGCAAAAAGAAGATTTAAGACAAAGTATCCCGGCGTCTACTATATTGAAGCTGAATCATCCGGTTTAAAAAAAACGGAGCGGGTCTATTATGTAATTTATCGAAAGAACGGGAAGCTGATTGAAGAAAAGGCGGGGCGTCAGGTCAGAGATGATATGACACCATCACGGGCGGCACGAATTCGAGCCCAGAGAATTGATGGGGATCAGTTGTCCAATAAAGAACAACGGGAAGTCTTGAGGATCCAAAAGCAGGCAGAAAAAAACAGATGGACTTTTAACCGCCTGTGGGTCGAGTACAAAAATAGAAATCCGAATCTGAAGGCGCTACCAAATTATGAGAGTATATTTCAAAAGTATGTAAAGCCAAATTTTGGGGACAAGGAACCCAGCGAATTGACCCCATTTGAAGTGGACCGCCTGAGGGTCATTCTTTTAAAGACAAAGAAACCTTCAACAGTTAGAAATATCCTGGAAAGAATTCGAGCACTGAGTAATTTCGGATCAAAGAAGCAATTATGTGAGGGGCTTTCCTTTTCCATACAAATGCCAAAAGTAAACAACGTCCAGACAGAAGACCTCACGCCTGGACAGTTGACCAGGTTG
>CAYTRL010000401.1:0-5639 GCA_964439795.1 uncultured Thermodesulfobacteriota bacterium | reverse complement strand
GAACCACCCGAACATCATCAAGATCCACGACGTGGGTGAGGACGACGGAGTCTATTACCTGGCCATGGACTTCATCGACGGTCCAACCCTGGCGGACCGTATGCGGGAGCAGGGGGGGCCTCTTCCGGAAGACGCCATCCTGGAAGTGAGCGGACAGGTGCTGGCCGCCCTGGAGGAAGCCCATGGAAACGGGGTGATCCACCGGGACATCAAGCCCCAGAACATCATGCTGGACCACCGGGGAAACGCGGTGGTGATGGATTTCGGTATCGCCAAGGCCACCCATGAAAGCGAACTGACCACGGTGGGGGCGTTCATGGGCACGGTCCGGTACGCCAGCCCCGAGCAGGCCCGGGGGCTGGTAGTGGACGCCCGGAGCGACCTTTACTCCTGGGGGGCGGTGATGTACGAGATGGCAGCGGGCCGGCCGCTGTTTCAGGGACAGGATCCCACCACCATCATGTACCAGCATGTGAACGAACCGCCGTCGGACCCGGAGAAGTGGAACCCGCGCCTGTCACCGGCCCTGGCCGCACGGATCCTGAAGGCCCTGAAAAAAAAGCCGGAAGACCGTTTCGCCTCCGCAGGGGAGATGAGTGCGTCCCTCCGGGAGGTGTCCTCGGACCGGGATCTGGCGGAGACGATCCTGCCGCCGGAATCCTCCCCCTCCGGAGATCCGGCTGCATCCGCGATCCCGGCAGGAAAAGAAGGCGCCGCCGCTGTCTTCCCGGGGGAAAGACCGGAGAAGGAACCGCCGTCCCGGCCGGCCCGGGGAGGGGTGTTAGAGGAAGTCGACCCGGTGGATGCGGGTCTGAAGGGTTCGGTTCCCGGCGGCCGGAAAAGGGTCCGCAGCCGCCTGCCGGGACACTTGCCGTGGATCGGGGTCGGGGCGGTTGGCCTGCTCCTGCTGGCAGGTGTGTTCTGGTGGATTATGGGGACAGGCCCTGCGGCTGTGGAGCCTCACGTACGGGTCTGGACGGACAGGCAGGTGTACCGCGTGGGAGACCCGTTGTCCGTGCACTTCCGTGCGGAACAGGACTGCTACCTGTTCTTGTTCCACCGGTCGGCCGATGGGCATATCCAATGCATCTTTCCCCTGGAGGGAAACAGCGACAACTTCGTGAAGAGCGGCATCACCCACACCATCCCCAACCCGGCGTACGGGTTCGAGCTCCTGATTCAGCCCCCCCCGGGAAAGGAGTCGATTAAAGCCCTGGTCGTCACCCGGCCGGAGGAGGCGGCGCGGTTGCACAACCTCCCCATGACCGGTCATCTGGAGGAAGCCGGGAGCCTGGCGGATGCGGCGACCTACCGGGTGGTGGAGTGAAGAGCGGGTCCGGTTTTCTGAATAAAATATCGCATTGTTTGATAGCCCCTGCCCGTTGTGTAAAACTGGAGCTGGGAGTCTGATCATATGAAAAAACTATCCATTTTATCGCCAATCGCTTTTTCATTGGAGTTGAAAAACAGGGATTCCATATTTTCCGTCATTCCGGACTTGATCCGGAATCCAGGGGAGAGGAGAGGGAGGTTCTCTGGCATCCCCCCTCTGGACACCCCTGGATCCCGGCGTTCGAGGGTGTTGATAAACGTCTTTTTCAGTCATGCCGGCCCCGGATCGGAGTCCGGGGCAAGCTCCGGCCGGCATCCAGAAGTGCTTCTGAACTGTGGATCCCGGATCAGGGGGGTATAAGGATCAAGTCCGGGATGACAGAGAAACAACGATGCCTCGTTTTAGACACCCTCCTCCATCGGGATGACGAAAACTTAGACTTTTCATATGATCAGGCTGCTAGGGGGCTGGCGAATTCAAGTTCTCTGAAACGGGGCATATGACATCATCCTTTTCGCCGGAAACAATTGTGGTTGGGGGGCCGCAAAGATGAAGTTGCGGGTTTGCCTTTTTATTCTGGTCTTGCTGGCAGGGGTTTCACTGCTTCCCCTGGCTTGCGGGTCGTCATCAGGGGAGGGAACCCGTACCGGCGGACCCGCCGGGTCTCCCGCGGACCCCGTCCCGGTCCGGGTTCCGCTCCCGGACCTGAGCCCGGACCCTCCTTATCCGGTCACCGTGGACAGGGGCATCCCCCTGGACCAGGAAGACGACCCCGGGTGGAAACGGCTCTACGTGGACGTGTATCGTCCGGATGCGGAGGGACGGTTTCCCGCCCTGCTCCTGGCCACGGCCTACCGCCGGGAGATCATGCAGTTCATCAGCCCCAGGCCGGAGTGGCTGGCATCGCAGGGGTATGCGGTTGTGGCCCTGGACGTGATGGGCACCGGGTCTTCGGAAGGGGGTTGGGAGTGTTTTTCCGAACGGGAGATGCAGGGGATTACCTGGATCATCGACCACTGGATTCCCGGACGGGCCTGGAGCAACGGCAAGGTGGGCATGTACGGCACCAGCTATATGGCCATGGCCTCCTACCTGGCGGCGGGCCGGAAGCCCGAGCACTTGAAGGTGATCTACGCGCAGAAGGCCGCGGCGGACGTGTACCGGGACGTGTTCTTCCAGGGAGGGCTGTTCAACCAGGAGTTTATCGGCGTGTGGGCGGTGGGCACCATCCTGCTCTCCCTGCTCCCCGGCACCCAGTCGCTGACCGACCCGGAATCGGCGGCCCGTGCCCTGGCCGACCACCAGGCGCAGGCCCCGAGGATCATCGCCTGGATGAACAAGACCGAGGACAGCCCCTTCTTCCGGGAACGCTCCCCCATGACCTACTGGGAGGAGGTAAAAGAGTTTCCCGTGCTCACCCTGGCCGGGTGGTTCGACATCTTCACGCGCGGGAGTCTCATGAACCACACATACACCTCGGGCACGGGTGTCACGGCCCCGAAGCGGCTGATCGTGGGGCCGTGGTACCACACCGGGCTCACCCCGGAACTGGTAGAACCGTTCGAGATGCTGGAGAAGAGGTGGCTTGACTGGCACCTGCGGTCCGATGAGAACGCCGCGTACCAGCGGTACGACGTGCTGGACCCCGCCTGGCCGGTGACCCTGTACGTGATGGGCCGGGAACAGTGGAGGCGGGAGGAGGCCTGGCCCCTGGCCCGCGCCCGGAACCGCACCCTCTACCTGAGCGGCGCCCGGCAAGCCCACGACCAGAACCCTTCCCTGAACAACGGGACCCTCCTCCGGGAGGAGTCATGGATGGCGGAGACCGAGGAGGCCTTGCGGGGCGCCGGGCCCTCCCGGATCTCCTATGACCCGCATCAGGACAGGGAGCAGTTTGCAGGCCAGTTCTCCCGCTCCTCGGTACGATGGATCATGGGCGTGATCTCCTTCCTTGGGTGGGATGAGGACGAACGGGAGAACGAGAAGCTGGTGCTCACCTTTTCCACGGACCCCCTGGAGGAGGACCTGGAGGTAACCGGGCCCATCACCCTGCGTCTCTGGGCCCGTTCCAGTTTCGGTCCCCCCTGCGAGGAGCCTCCTCCCATCTGGAAGGAATGGGCCAACCTGCTGGGCGTGGACCCCGCCCCCCTGCTCCCCTGGGCCCGGCAGAACAACGTGCACTGGACCGTGAACGTAAACGACGTGTTCCCCTCAGGCCGGGTGCTGAACCTTACCTCGGGGTGGCTCTCTGCCGCCCAGAGGCCCGACCCCCTGCGCCCGGACTGGACTCGGAAGGGGTACGACCCGTTCCTCTACCCCGAGAGCGAGCACCCGAGCCCCCCGGAGAGCGACCGGCTCTACGAGTACGTGATCGAGGTGTGGCCCACCAGCAACCTGTTCCGGGCCGGACACCAGATCCGGATCGACATCGCGGTCACCGACTTCCCCCACCTGCTGCCTTCCCTGGTTCCCTCGGAAACCGAGATCCTGCACGACCCGGAGCACCCGTCCCGGCTGATCCTTCCGGTGGTGAGCACGGAGAGCACCCGCCCGCAGCAGTGGGTCCGGGACCCGGAAGCTTATTTCTCCGGCAGGACGGAATGGGTGGGGGGGGGGAGTTCGTAGTCCGAGCGCACTCCGGGTAAAGCTCTGCCAGAAACTCGTGCCAGTGGTAGGTGTTGATGAACGTGCAGGGGCTTCCCTTGCCCGTGGCTGGGACGTAGTTGGTGTAGGAGTCGTCCATGTCGTAGTGGACCTGGGTTCGAGGGTAGTAGAGGGACAGGCCGCTTGCATCGGGGTGGCTGGGGCCGCTGTAGCTGTCTATGACCGCGGTCCGTACCGCACTGGTGAGCGCTGTGGTGTTGATCCCCAGGTCGCTCTGGATCCGCCCGGCCAGGGAGGTCAGGTCGGCGTATCTGGAAACCAGGGCCGTAAAATCCTCCAGGCCGTCGCGCAGGGCGGCCAGAGTGGCCGTGGTTCCCGGATCCGGCAGAAGGCTGCGCAGGGAGCCGGCCAGGCTCTCCACGGCCGAGGCCACGGGGGCCACCCGATCGAGCCTCACGGCGGACAGGCATTGTTCCCGCCGGGGCGGGCTGATCGTGTCGTAGTAGTCGCCGAAGGCGTGGACCATGGAGCTGGCCAGGCTCTCCGGCGTGGTGCCGGGCGCGGCCGACAGAGTCTCAAGGATCTCTTCGTAGGGGTAGCCGTCCTCCCACACGACCTCCTGGGAGGCCACCATGATGGAAGCCGTGCCACGGATCTCGTAGGCTACCTCCAGGATCTGCATCACGCAGGCGTCGAAGGCGACGATGTCGAACGGGCCGCCGCCGGCCGCAAGCGCGGATCCCAGGTCGAAGTTCCGCATGAAAGCGTCCGGGTCCGACGAGTAGTCGTTAAAGATGGCCTGAATCCGGCTTTCCGCCGTGAGACCCGCCCCGTCGTGCTCTTCGTCGTCCCACGCCTCCCCGTGGCCCCACAGGACCACCAGGGTGCGGTCGGCCGGATACGTGGCCCCGGCCCACTGGAGAAAGCTGGTGAGGTTGTCAGGCCGGCTCATGTCCAACTCGCCCAAATCGGCCAGCAGGGTGGACCCGATCTGGTTTGCGTTCCCGTCTTGTTCCACCCAGTAGCGCCTGGCGGTTGTCCAGGGGACCCCCCCGGTTTCCGGCAGGTCGATCTGGACCACGATGTTCAGGTCTTCGTCCGAGCCCACGAACTCCATCTCGTTCAGGTCCCGGAGAGCGTCCTCCCCCAGGTTGTTGTCCGCGGCCATGTAGACCATCACGGTCCAGGACGCCGGGTCCACGGGGTCTCCATTTCCCCCATTGCCTGGCGGACCTCCATTCCCACCGTCGCCGCACCCGCAGCAGAGAATCAATCCGACCAGGAAGGAGACCAACCCGTAAGGTTGTGTGACGCGGAAGCGATGGCTCATCAGATTTTTATCCCTGCAGTCAGTCGATACATTCTGAGGGGGTGTCGGATACCATTATGGTGTTGTCATCCCGGCGAAAACGAATGTCGATAAGCGTCTTTTTCCGTCATGCCGGCGAACGCCGGCATCCAGAAGTGCTTCTGAACTGTGGATCCCGGATCAAATCCGGGATGACAAATAAGCAACTATGCCTCGTTTATCGACACCCTCGAACGTCGGGATCCAGGAGTGGCTAGGCGGGGGGAAAAAGAGACTCCTCCTACCCCCTGCCCCTGGATTCCGGGTCAAGCCCGGAATGACGGAATAGCGTGTATGCCTCTTTTTCGGAAAGGTTCCTAGTGAAAAAAGGTTGATCCTGATTTCTTCAAAGTT
>CAYTRL010000400.1:0-5671 GCA_964439795.1 uncultured Thermodesulfobacteriota bacterium | reverse complement strand
CAGAACCGGGATCGGCAGCAGGTTGAGAATCCCCAGTTGGAGACTCAGGAACGCCATGAAACTGAGCAGGTTGGAGAGACCCACCCGCGCGGCATCTCCGGTCATTTTGGCGATCAGGATGGGGCCGCCCAGGGTTTTGATCGACAGGTCCCCGGTGAAGAGTTTTCCCAGCACGTAGAAGGTGAGCAGGAACGACTTTCCGATGTGGGCGAAACCGTTCTTGATTGCGTCCCAGGGGCCGTATCGCTTCAGGATCACCGCTTCTTCCGGAGCGATGCCCACCAGCCCCCCCTCGGTCTCTTCATCCAGCACCGGGGTGATCGTGATGGACAGGGTTTCCTGCCCCCTGCCGATCTCCATCGCCAGCGGTTCTTCCGGGCTTCCCCGGATGATGGAGGACATCTGGGACCACTCTTGGATCGCCTCCCCGTCGATGGTCAGGATCCGGTCGCCCTCCTGGAGGCCGGCCTTCTCGGCGGGCATGTCCGGGACCAGGGCGCCTACCACGGGGGGGATGATGTGCGCGAGCCCCGTAAATCCCCCCCGGTGACCGGCGGCGTTGGGCGTGATCTCGAGCGAACGTTCCTCGCCGTCACGGAGGATGTCCACGGTCAGAAGGTTGTCCGGGTTGGATGCGAACAGGATCTTGGCCTTTTCCCAATCGGGAACCTCCTGCCCCTGGATCCTCAGGATCCTGTCTCCGGGCTGAAACCCCGCCCGCTGACCGGGCGAGTCGCTGTCCACCCATCCCACCACCGCGGGTTGATCCAGGAACGCCGGTTCCTGGATGCCGATCATATACACCAGAGGCATGAGCAGGAACGGGAGGGTGAGGTTCATCAAGGGGCCTGCCACCACGATCTTGATCCGGGCCCACACCGGTTTTTGCGCATAGGAATCGCTCTGATCCGCTCCTTCGTCATTGGGATCTTCCCCGAGCATCTTCACGTAGCCGCCCAGGGGGATCGGGCAGATCCGGTAATCGGTATCCCCCTTCTTCCAGCCGATCAGCCGCGGGCCGAAGCCGAAGGCGAACGCTTCTACGCGCACCCCGGCACGTTTGGCCAGCAGGAAGTGGCCGAACTCATGGATGAAGACCAGAAACCCCAGAACGAACAGAAATACGACAACGGTCAGCATGGATACGTTCCTTCGATGGTTTTTTGGACGTCCCCCGTGCCCGGCGTGAACCCCGTTCGAACGGAACCGGGAACGGCCGTGCCGGAATAACGTAGTGAGGCCCGTGGCTTGTCTTCCGGTCCAGGGCCTCTTTCCCTGTCCCGATCCGTCCTTCTCGACCCGAAGGTCAGCAGTGCTGGAAGAGGACCGCCAGGTAGTACCCCGTGGGGAAGGCGAACAGCACGCTGTCGATCCGGTCCAGGATCCCGCCGTGCCCGGGAAGGATATTGCCGGAATCTTTTACGTCGTACGATCGTTTGATGAGTGATTCCACCAGGTCGCCCAGCTGTCCGCTCACCGCCAGCAGAGCGGCTGTCACCATCGCCTGACCCAGGGTAAGAGCGGAAAAGAAGATCAGCCGGCAGAGCAGCATGGCGACCACCGATCCCAGGAGCCCTCCGAGCGCTCCTTCCCAGGTTTTTTTCGGGCTCAGCCGCTCGGCAAGCTTATGTTTACCCAGATACGTCCCGGAAAAGTAGGCGGCTCCGTCGCCCATGTAGATCACGATCAGGATGGTGAAAACCCAGGATCGCCAGGCCTCCAGGTCGGGCAGGAGAAGGAAGTGGGACAGGGTGAACCCCACGAAAACAATGCCGAAGAGACGGCGGTGGATCTGTTCGAACCGGATCCGCAACTCCTGGGCGCCGAACAGGGGCCGGAAGGAGAGGACCAGGAACGAGAGGAAGAGCAACCCGTAGAGCACCGGGGTCTTTCCCAGAAGGGCGCCGATCGGGAACAGGGAGGCAAGGGCCAGGCAAAGGATCCGGTCCCCCGTGCTCTGGTCCGGATCGGTCATGGCCTGGTATTCCCAGGAGGCCAGGGCCACCACCAGGGTTGCGATGATGCAGAGCAGCCAGGCGGGAGAAAACAGGAAAACGGTCACGAAAACGGCGATGAGAATGCCTGCGGTCCGGAGTCTTTCTCGTAGCATCCCTGCTGTTCCTTATTTTTCCATGATTTCTTTTTGCTTTTCTTCCAGGATTCCGTCGATCTCCTTGATCTTGTTGTCGGTGGCCTTCTGCACTTCATCCATGGCCCGGTGCGATTCGTCTTCCGACAAACTTTTATCTTTTTCCAGCTGTTTCAGGTTCTCGTTGGCTTCCCGCCGGATGTTGCGGATGCTGATCTTGGATTCTTCCCCCATCTTCTTGACGATTTTGACCAGCTCCTTGCGCCGCTCCTCGGTGAGGGGTGGGATGGCGATCCGCATCACGTTGCCGTCGCTGGACGGGGAAAGACCCAGGTTGGCCTTCTGGATCGCCTTGGAGATGTTTTCGATCATGCTCTTGTCCCAGGGCTGGATGACGATCAGCCGACTCTCCGGGATGGTGACGGCGGCGGTTTGCTGGATCGGGGTGGGGGTTCCGTAATAATCCACCCGGATCCCCTCGAGCAGGGCGGGGGTGGCCCGGCCGGTCCGCAACCGGTTCAGTTCTTTCTGAAAGGAGGCGATGGCCTTATCCATCTTGGCGTTCATGTTCTGAAAGACATCCTCTTTCATGGGTCACTCCTGTCTGGAGGTTACAAGGGAACCGACGGATTCTCCCCGGACGACCTTCAGGATGTTGCCGGGTGTTCGAATGTTGAACACATGGATCGGCATGCGGGATTCCATGCACAGGGAGATGGCCGTTGCATCCATCACTTTCAGTTTCTTTTTCAGTACATCCATGTGAGAAACTTCGGGGAAGAATTCGGCGGAACGGTTGGTTTCCGGGTCGTCGCTGAAGATCCCGTCCACCTTGGTCCCTTTCATGATCACCTGGGCCTGGATTTCCAGCGCCCGGAGGGTGGCCGCCGTGTCGGTGGTGAAAAAGGGGTTCCCGGTGCCGCCCGCCAGCAGGATGACCCGGCCTTTTTCCAGGTGGCGGATCGCCCGGCGGCGGATGTACAGTTCCGCCACCTGTCTCATCTCCAGGGCGGTCAGCACCCGCGTCTCCAGTCCCTGTTTTTCCAGGGCGTCCTGGAACGCCAGGCAGTTCATGACGGTGGCGATCATCCCGATGTAATCCGCGTTGGCCCTGTCCATCCCCTTGGCGCTGGCCGCCAGACCCCGGAAGATGTTTCCTCCTCCCAGGACCAGGGCGATCTGCACGCCGAGACGCTGCACGTCATGGATTTCCGCGGCCAGCCCTTCCAGGGTGGCCAGGTCGGTCCCATAAGGTTTGGGGCCGGCCAGGGCCTCGCCGCTGAGCTTCAACAGGATACGCTCGTACGCTCCGTTCTCTTCCATGCGTGGCAACCCATCCCTCTGCGGTGTTCCGTAATGTAGAGGTTCTCTTCCTTACAGCTCTTCTCCAACCTGGTATCGGACAAACCGTCTGATTTCTATATTTTCGCCCAGCTTTGCGATGGTGGAGTCCACCAACTGCTGGACGGTCATGTCCGGGTCCCGCACGTACGGCTGGCCGGTGAGACAGCTTTCCGCTACGAACTTCTTGTACCTTCCCTCCACCATCTTTTCGATCACGTTCTCCGGCTTCCCGCTCTCCGCGGCCTGGGCCCGGAGGATCTCCTTCTCTTTTTCCGCGAGCGCAGGGTCGATGTCCTCTTCCCGGGTGAACCGGGGGCTGGATGCCGCGATATGCATGGAGAGGTTCTTCACCAGTTCCTTGAACTCATCTGTGCGGGCCACAAAGTCGGTTTCGCAGTTCACCTCCAGCAGGACGCCGATCTTGGCGTTCAGGTGGATGTAGGATCCCACGATGCCCTCGGACGCCGCCCGGTGGGAACGCTTCTTGGCCGCCGCAAGCCCCTTTTTCCGGAGGGCGGCAACGGCTTCCTCCATGTCGCCTTTGGTTTCCGTCAGGGCCTTCTTACAGTCCAGGATGCCGGCCCCGGTTTTTTCTCTGAGTTCCTTCACCATTGAGGCTGAAATGTCCATCGTCTTCTTCTCCTCATTGTTCCTGTTGTATTCGGTCGTCTGGTTCCCCGGAGGGCTCGCGGTGTCCCCGCTGCCCCGGGGGATGCAAGGTCGCAGGCCGGTGGGTCTCCCTGCCTGCCGCGTGTCGTGCCTCTCCCGGCATCCGGCCCCTTGCCGCACCGTGCCGGGGGCCGCCCGGGAGGGAGTTCCGGCCCTGGGGTTATTCCTTGGGAGGTTCTGCGTCGACGGTTTCCGTGGCGACGGCTTCTGCCTGGGCGGGTTCTTCTTCCGGGGATGTCTCTGGCTCTTCCCGCTTGTGTACCACTTCCACAGTCCGTTCGATGCCCTTGGCGGGGATGAACTGCTTGACGGTTTCCTCGGGAGCTCCCTTTTCCCGGGCCGATTTTTCAAACAGCTGTTCTCCTTCCAGGATGGCGTCGGCGATCCGGGACGCGAACAGCCGGATGGTCCGAATGGCATCGTCGTTGGAAGGGACGATGTACGGGATGTTGTCGGGGTCACTGTTTGTGTCCACCAGCGAAACGGCCGGGATGCCGAGCAGGGAGGCTTCATGGACTGCAATCTTTTCCCGTTTCGCATCGATAATGAACAGGGCGCCGGGCAGCCGCTCCATATCCTTGATCCCGCCCAGAGACCGCTCCAGTTTCATCCGTTCTTTTTCCAGCTTGAGCCCCTCTTTTTTGGTCAGGGCGTTGTAGTAGCCTCTTTCCTTCAGCGTCTCGTACCGTTTGAGCCGTTCGATGCTCTGCTTGATCGTCTTCAGGTTGGTGAGCGTGCCTCCCAGCCAGCGGTGGTTCACGTAGAACTGGCCGCACCGGGTGGCCTCTTCCTGTACGATGTCCTGTGCCTGGCGCTTGGTCCCCACGAACAGGATCGATTTCCCGCGCGCCCGCACGTCCCGTATGAATTCATACGCCTGGTTATACATCTGAAGCGACAGCTGAAGGTTGATGATATAAATCCCGTTCCGGGCGCCGTAAATATACGGCTTCATCTTGGGGTTCCAGCGCCGCGTCTGGTGTCCGAAGTGGGCTCCGGCCTCCAGAAGCTCTTTCATTGTGATGTTGCTCATTCTGGACTCTCCTTTGAACAGTGTGTTGTTGCCTCCCCCTTTTTCAACTCCCGACGGAACACGCGCCCTTCCCCTGCCAGGGAAGGGCGGGTGCACACCCGCCCGGATCGAAAGGGGTGCGAATTTATAAACTTTTCATTTGTAACACGGGGGATTGGAAAAAGCAATTTCCGCAGCCATCGGGATCACGTCCGGTAGGAGGCGTTCAAGGTTACATAGTCGTGGGTGAGGTCCGAAGTGAGAACGGAGAAAGAACCCGCCCCCTGGTGCAAGTGAACGGAAACAGTGAAGAAATCATTCCGCAGCACCGTCTCCGCCTTCGTGATTTGACGGTTCCCGGCCAGCACTCCCTTGCGCACCAGCGGGATCCGGTCATAGAAGATGTCGACCGCGTCCGGGTCCACCTGCGGCCCGGTGTCGCCCAGCGCCACCATCAGGCGTCCCCAGTTGGGATCCTGCCCGTAAAAGCTGGTCTTGACCAGCGGGGAACCGGCCAGGTGGTAGGCAAACCGGCGGGCGTCGGCCCGGGTGCGGGC
>CAYTRL010000399.1:0-5682 GCA_964439795.1 uncultured Thermodesulfobacteriota bacterium | reverse complement strand
GATATTGGCTGTCAGCTGTCGGCTTTCAGCAATTAGCTCCGCGCCATCTGCCCCCTGTTCATGACACACAGAATTGGAGATTGCGAGCGAAGCGCGGCAACCCCCCGGCACCGTATTCCTGCTGTACCGGGGGCTTGCCACGTCGCCTGCGGCTCCTCGCAATGTCCCTCACTGGGCATCGGATCCGGTCACCAGGACCCCAGCCAACGAAAGGGATCTGATGCATTTCGCCGGGCGCCGCAGGCGGGTGCTCCTTGTCCGCCGGATCAGGCGATACCCGGCTGCCGGGAACAATCCAGTCGGTCTGCCTGTTCCGACACCCCGCCTCTTTTCGCACGGGCCCGGGTGCGCTCCGGGCTTCGAACCCGGTCCACGATCTTCCGGAGGACAAAGCCTCCCAGCAGAAAGCAGAGGGTCCCCACCACGAGTCCAATCATCAGGTGGACAGCCAACGCCAGGTAAAGAATGATCGAGAAATCCAGTCCCATTTTCTTTCCTCCACAGGTTTGGAAGGTTGGGTTTCATGCCGCCTGGGGACAGGCGGTTCGGGCCTGTTCGATTACAGGTGGCCTGTGTCCCTGTGCTTTTGGGCGATGATGTCTTGCTCGGCCATCCACGAAATCTCCTGATTGTCGTTTTCCGTGTGGCGGTCCTCGGGAATATCCCGGATTTCCCACCCGGAAGCCCAGGAAGCGCCATCCCGCCAATCCGAAATGGAGATCCGTTTCCGCGGGAAGTTTTTGTAGGCCCGGACTTTATCAGCCTTTCTTCCCGTAGGGCTCATGAAATACATGGACGTTTTCATTTTCATCTCCTTTCCCTGCCCTCCAACCTTTTTTTCTGAAAATCCGTTTTTTCTTTCGAACCCTTTGTTTGACCGGAACAGAGATCAAATCCTGTGCCACCGGGGACCAGGGTTTCCCCTTCTGGCCGAAACACATTTAACCTATTGATTTTATTGATTTATTTTTCTAGGAGAGACATGCGCAGGAGGTATCCTGCGTGGGGATCGGGCCCTGGCCTGCAAAATCGATAGACAGAAGGGAGGGGTGAGGCGTAAAGATGGTGGACGAGGGGGTTTCGAAGATCAGCGCTTTTTGTGAACGGGAACCGGGAAGTCGATTTTATTCCCGGGGAAATTGGGGACAGGAACCGATTTCACCCCAATTTCCGGGATGTCGATTTTATTCCCCGATCACTCCACGGCCTCCCTCGCCGGTCCCGGTTCCAGGTGGGCCACGATAGGGAAATGATCGGAAGGATCCTTCAGGTCCGGCCCGTAGGTCGTCTTGTCTACGATCCACCGCGTGCAGGAGAACGGGCCACCGGCAACAAAGATGTGGTCGATCCGTCCGGACGTGTCATATCCCTTATCATCGATATCCCGGCTCCACACCTCGAAGTCCGGCGCCAGGAAGAAGGTGTCCTGCAGCAGAAAACCGTCCCCCCCACCCTCCGGCAAACCCAGGGTCAGGGTCTGATAGGCTTCGCTGTCCGGCTTGGAGTTGAAGTCACCGGTGACGATCACCGGGAGTTCAAGGGCCAGCGGCCCCGCCCTTTCCAGAAAGAGCGGGGCGCTCATCACCTGACTGGGAGGCGTGTTGTCGAAATGGGTGTTGATCCAGAAGAACTCGCTCCCGGACGCCCGGTCACGCATGCGAGCGGTGAGGACCATGCGGAACAGGAAGTTACCGAACCCGGTGGAGTGCGGCACATCCGGGGTGGGACTCAGCCAGTAGATGCTGTGCTCCAGAACCTCGAACCGATCTTCCCGGTACAGGATCCCGGCGTCGGTATCGAGCACTGAGAGCGGAAGGGCCGCGTATCCGGGGACCCTGTCCAGGAGATCGTCGATCTGGGATTCGAGGGGTTCCTGCAGGCCCACGAGATCGGGTTCGTGGCGGAGAAGGGCATCCGCCACGAACTCCGCCCGGATGTCCCACGAATCATATTCCGGGTTCGGAAGCGCCACCAGGATGTTGTAGGTCATGACCGTGTAATCGACCGGATCCGGCCCCGGTTCCCCGGTTCCGCAGCTCACGGTCAGGACAAGGGCCGGAAGAACTCCGCAAATCAGAAGCAACGGCCGCAATACACGACTCGAACCAGGAAAAAAAGACCTCATCACAACAGCCAGAGGACCGTCTTGGCGATCCCGATCAGGGGGAGCAGCAGTACCTGGACCACGCGCTGCAGGACAGCGCTTCGGGCCACGGGTTCCGCCAGCCTTTCCCCGCAGGCATAGTAGCCTTCCACAAACCGGCGTCCAAGCGTGCTGTTCACGAGGACCCGGTCCCGGAAATCACGCAGCACGTCGATCTTCTCCTCAAACGGGGACCCGTAGGCCGCCGTGGCAACAAAGCAGCGGTCCAGGATGCGGCCCTCCGGGCCGGCATATCGCGCCGGGAGGTTCGGGATGCCGTCGCTGTCGGTGTCGGGCAGGCTCGAAAGAAAGGCCAGAAAACCCTCCCACTGGGTAAGCGGGTCGCCGGGAGCCTCGTAGATGATGGCGTCGGTGAGGTTCACCAGCGGATTTCCGGCTGCATCCCTAGGCACCACGTCGATGAGTCCGCCGGAGATATCCTTCATCCGCTCGATGTTCAGGGCCACGTAGTAGTTCACGGCCACCCGGTACAGGGTGTCGTTGTTGGGGATGGTGGTTCGGTCCGCGCAGGTCGGATCCGACGGATCGTTGCACTGCCAGGCATTGATCAGGGCGATGCCGGCGTGGCCGAAGCCCATGCCGGAGTAGCTGAGCCAGTAGTCGCTGTTGTTCAGCAGCGGGGCGAAGCAGTCCACCGCGCAGGCTTTGCGCACATCCGCGCCGGTCAGGTAGAAGGAGAGCAGCGGGTATCCCGCCGTCCCGGACAGGGGATCCAGGCCCAGCGGGACCACGCGGAAGGCGTCCGAGGTGTTGATGCGGCCCGTGGCTCCCTGGAGGATCGCGTCCCGGATCACCCCGTCGGACTCCACGGCGAAATCCACCGGATCCGCCGGATCGGCCAGGACCTGGTTGGCGCTCCAGACGATGGCGTCGGTGACCAGGTTCCCGAGAGCGTGCTCCTCGCCATAGACCTTGTTCAGGTCGAAGTCCGTTTCCGCCACCGCCGCGCTGAACGCATACCCCATGGGGCCCAGGATATTCAGGTCAAGCAGATCGATGTAGGACTGGACCAGGGCCTGGGTTTCCGCGTCCCCGGGGATGGAGTCATCGATCGTCACCGAGTCGTAGGAAAGGACGCTCACCCCGGACGGGGTGAGTTCGATATCGAGCACCCCCAGCCGCTTCGTATAGGCATAGGCCTGCACGATGACGGTCCCGTCCACGATCACGGGTTCCGCAAGGTTGGTGTGCGTGTGCCCGCTCACGATGACATCGATGCCGGATACGGCCCGGGCCAGGTCCGGGTCCTCCCCCTGCGTGGGGTCGTCTTCGTCCATCCCGGAATGGGACCCCCTCGTTATCCCGGAGGTGGTTCACCGTGTTGGTCGCGACCGTCACCCGGTCGGCAAAGGCCAGCGGGTACGCTTCCGGATCCGGCCGGAAGATCACCCCGTCCGCGTCTTCCCCCATCAGGCCGAACAGCCCCACCCGCAACCCGTTGAACAGGTCCTGAACCGCGAACGGCAGGATCTCTCCGGCATCGATCAGGTCCTGTATGGCCTGGCCGCCGGGGTCCGTGGGGTCCGTAACCTCCAGGTTGGTGGCCTCCACGGGAAGACCGTCGGCGTGGGAGACGATGGACGCGGCGCCCGCCGGAAGCCAGTCGAATTCATGGTTTCCGAGCGTCAGATGATCGTACCCCATCAGGTTCATGACCCCCATCTCGGCTTCCCCCTCCAGGAGATGGAACAGGGAGCCCATGGCAAAGTCCCCCGCATCCAGCAGGAGCACGGGCACCCCTTCCAGATCCCGGGCGGCCCGGACCTCCTTCACCCGCGTGGCGATCCTGGCGATGCCGCCGATGGTGTCGTCATCACCGGTTGAGTACGGCGTGTAGTCCCCGTTGGGTACCCCCAGGAAGTGGGAGTGCATGTCGTTCGTGTGCATGATGGTGAGGCGGTTCGGCACGAGGGTCTGATCGGGAGCGGCTTCTCCCTCCGCCGGTCCGTTCCCGATGTTCCAGGAGAAGACGGAAAGAACCACCGCCAGGGTGCAACAGAAGAATACCTTCAGCCATATCGGAGCGTTTCGAGTGGGTCTCATCATCTGCCCTCCTCTTCATTGGGGTAGGAAAGTTGTCTATATATTATAAAGATATTGTTATGGGATTGTAAAGAAAGGGTTACAACCGGCCGTGGATATAATCCGCGGTTCGTGTTGCGATCGCAGAGATGGTGATCATGGGGTTTACACCGGGAGACGGCGGGACCACGGAGCCGTCGCAGATAAAAAGGTTCTCGACGTCGTACAACTCCCCGTACGGGTCGCAGACGTACCGGTTTCGATCCCCTCCCATGTGACAGCTGCCCACGGGATGATAGGCGGCCAGGTCCAGATCGCGAGCACAGACCTTCTTCTTCCGGTTTGTCTCAAGGTCTCGCTCGGTCAGGATGGGTGTCCACCCATGGATGGGTGTCCACACCTTCCGGGCCCCTGCCGCCAGGTAGATACGGGTGAGGATATCTACGCCGCGTACGATCCGCTCCTGGTCCCATCGGTTCAGGAAGTAGGTGACCAACGGGAACCCGCCCGTACCCCGACGCACCGCCCCCCGGGAGCTGTCACCCACCATGACCCCGAAACCGGCCAGGTGGTTGTAGTCCTCCATGAACTCCTGGAGTTCCCGCCCGATCCCGGGGCACACCATGGCCGTCATGTCAAAGGGCAAGTGCGCCCCTTCGAACAGGATCCCTTCCTCGGAGAACTCCTCCACGGCGTACCCCTGCGGGATGGACCGGGAGGCTTCCACGGGCTCATCCATCCGTGCGATCACGCCTGCGCCCGGGTGGATGGAGATGTGCTTTCCCAGCCGTCCGGAACGGTTCCCGATCCCGTGCCGCATGAGCAGAAGCGGGGTGAACAGCGTGCCGCACGCCAGCACCACCACCGACGCTCGAACGGTAACCCGCCGCTTCGTGTGGATCGACCGGCCCTGAACACCCATGACCCGCCCGCCCTCCAGAAGCAGGTCCCGGACACGGACTCCGGTGAGCAGATGTGCGTTGGCCTTCAGCGCCCGCGGAACGTAGCTGACATTGGTGGAACGCTTCGCGTCGCTGGGACACCCGAAGCAGCAGACACCCTGGCCGTCACATTCCGGCGCACAACGGGCCAGGGGCCCGTGCAGATAGCCCAGGCGCTCGGCACCCCGACCGATGATCTCCCCGATCCTGCCCACCTGCTGCATATCTGCGCGGGTGACCTGGTAGCCGGCCTCCACGCGCTGGAAATACGGCTCCATCATCTGCGGTGTGAAATCCGTGAGCCCGTAACCCTCCCGCCATCGCCTCAGCGTTCTACGCGGCGTTCGGAAACAGGTCCCTGAATTCACCGTGGTGGTTCCGCCTACGCTGATCCCCACGGGAAGCAGGATGCTCGTGTTGCCCACCGTGAAGGTGAGGCCCTGGTTCCGATACATGAGCCGCTGCATTTCAAAGGGCCGGCCGGTGAACGAACTCCTCCGATAGAACTCGCCCTCTTCCACGAGCACCACCGCGTTGCCCCGTTCCGCCAGTTCG
>CAYTRL010000398.1:0-5724 GCA_964439795.1 uncultured Thermodesulfobacteriota bacterium | reverse complement strand
TCCGGTTGGCCGAAAGAAACCCGACGACCGGAAAATCATGCATGGAGGTCCGCCTCGATCCGGGGGAATACCCCGGGATCAATACGAGAAACCTGGTCCGGGACTGGAGTCCTTATGATTTGCTTCTATTCGACGTGTACCTTCAGGGAGACCAACCGTTGAGCCTGACCGTGAGAATCGACGATAAGGCTCACAACCAGCAGTTTGAAGACCGGTACAACGTGCGGTTCCTGCTCCGACCCGGACTCAATCGAGTAAAGATCCAGCTGATCGATCTGGTAAACGCCCCAAAAGGGAGAACGATGGACCTGAAGTCCATCGTTGCCCTCTATATTTTCACCTTCAACCTCCAGGAGAAGCGGACCTTCTGCATCGAAAACATCCTATTGGCAGACGAAGAAAAGGGGGCCTTATTATGAAGAACGTGGGATTCATCGGAACGGGGCTCATCGGAAACCCCATGGCAAGAAGGTTGATCCAGTGCGGGTTTTCCGTAAAGGTGCACGACCGGAACACCGAAGCCCTGGACAAGGTGCTCCAGGCCGGCGCGGAGCCGATCCGCAGCCCGGAAGACCTCCGCCACGTGGAGGCGGTGCTGATCATGGTGAACACCCTGGACCAGGTGAAGGAGGTGCTCACCGGGGAGGAGGGACTGGTTCCCGCACTCCAGGGCGGGGCCATGCCCCTGTTCGTGGTCATGAGCACGGTCTCTCCGGAGGGGATCATTGCCCTGGCCGAACCGCTCCAAGCCGAGGGGGCCCGGCTCCTGGACGCCCCGGTGAGCGGCGGCCCATTCCTGGCGGAGCTGGGCAAACTGTCGGTGATGGCCGGCGGTACGGATGAGGATTTTCATCAGGTCAGGCCCGTTCTGGAGGCGTTCGGGGAGCAGGTGTTCCACGTGGGCCCGCTGGGGTCGGGCATGTCCATGAAGCTGGTGAACAACCTGATCGGTATCGCCTCCACGATGGTTGTGCCCGAGGCGCTCAAGATCGGGATTCGGGCAGGCCTGAACGTGGACACCATGGTGGAAATCATCAACGCGGGGAGCGGAAAGAGCTTTATCACCGAAAACTGGCCCCTGATCAGGACCTTTCTCCAGACAGCCCTGGATGAAGGGGACCCGTTCGGCGCGCGGAACGCCCTGTTCACCACCGGGCGGAAGGACCTGGAAACGACCCGGAGATGGGCCGCCGGCCAGGGGACCGCCACCCCGGTGGCGGACCGTCTGCTGGAGGCCCTGGACGCTTACTCCTCTGGACCCGACTCTTTTTTCGAAAACATCCGGACGGTTCTCGGGGATCCGAAGACCGGTCCGTGAACATTGATCCCCGTTCATCAAATCTGTATCGTTGGATCCATGAACCCGCAAGCTTTCAAGGTCGCCACCTTCAACGTGAACTCGGTCCGCTCGCGTCTCCCCATCCTGCTGGAATGGTTGAAAAAGCAGCGTCCGGACGTTCTCTGCCTGCAGGAGACCAAGGTGGAGGACAAGGATTTCCCGGCCGCGGCCTTCGAGGAGGCAGGCTACGGGGTGAGCTTCTTCGGTCAGAAGCGATGGAACGGGGTGGCCCTGGTGAGCCCCCACCCGCTGGAAGGGGTGGTCCGCGGCCTGGATGTGGGCGGCCCGGAGGAAGAGGCGCGCGCGATCCGTGCCGTCTGCCGCGGGGTCACCATCCTGAACACCTACATCCCCCAGGGGCGGGGGGTGGAAGACCCCCAGTTTGCTTATAAACTCAAGTGGTTTGACCGGATCCGGGAGATCCTGGAAGACACCTTCGACCCGGGAGACCCGCTCATCTGGTGCGGAGATATGAACCATGTGCCTGAACCTATGGACGTCTACGACCCGGAGGACCTGCAGGGGCACGTCTGCTTTCACCCCGACGTGGACCGGGTATACCGCAAGGTGCTGGACTGGGGCATGGAAGACGTGTTCCGCCGGCACTGCCCGGAACCGAAACAATATTCCTTCTTCGATTACCGCATTCCCAACGCGGTGAAGCGGGGTCTTGGCTGGCGTCTCGACCATATCCTGGCCACCCGTTCCCTGGCGGAACGGTCCACGGCCTGCAGTATCGATCTCGAACCCCGCCTGAAGCCCAAGCCTTCGGACCACACGCCCGTGGTCGCGTCGTTCAACCTGGGCTGAACCGGAAACGGAACCTTCCATGGAAAAAAAGCTCAGCGGACTCTGCGAACGGGTTTTCCCGAAGATCTGGATCGTCCATGCGGAAAACCAGGGTAAATTTCCCTTCAGCCTGTCCTTCCTGATTCAAGGGGAGGAGAACATCCTGCTGGATGCGGGGTGCGGGACCGACCGCCTGGAGGCCCTGCACCGGATCCTGCCCATTCACCGGGTGATCCTGACCCACACGCACCCCGACCATGCGGCCGGCACCTGGATCTTTGAAGGGGCTTCCATCCTCTGCCCGGCGGAAACCCCGGAGGGGGTGTCCGATATCGATCAACTGGCCGTGCGCTACACCGGCGGCGGTCAGGCGGGGGAACAGTGGAAGGCGTTTGTCCGGAGCGTGATGAACTTCAGGCCGCCCAGGCCCACGGGACGGTTCCAGGACGGCGAGCTCCTTGTAGAGGCGAACAACTTGAGATTGAGGGCTGTTCACACCCCGGGGCACGCCCGGGACCATTACGTGTTCTTCGAGGAAACCAGGGGGGTCCTGTTTTCCGCAGACATCGATTTCACCCCCTTCGGCCCCTGGTACGGCCACCGGGAATCGTCCATCCCCCGGTTCCGGGCTTCGCTGCAACGGATACGCGAACTGCCGGTCCAAGCCGTGCTTTCCTCGCACAGAGGGCTGATCCGGGAAAACATACAAGGCGAAATCGACCGGTTCGAGCAGGGCTTCGAACAGCACCGGAACATGCTCCGCTCGGTCCTGGGAGAGGCCGGCGTTCCGAAATCGATGGAAGACCTGCTCGATGCGTCCCCCTTCTACCAGAACACGTTCAAGGACCTGCTCTTCATGCGGAAGTTCGAGGAATGGATCATCCGCCATCTGCTCGAGGAAATGACGGCGGAGGGCGAGGTTGCAGCAGAGAGAAAAGAAAAGGATGGGCCGGCGGACGGACCCGCATACCGGCTTCTACGGTAGCTCCTCAGTGGAGGCTATCGACATACGTCATGTGGTCCCAGGAAAAAGGAACGGAGACGGAAAGATGAACCTGCTCAAAGAGGCACCGACCATCAACCAGGAACTCTGCACCGGGTGCGGGTTCTGCGTGACCGCATGCCCGGCGTACACCCTCTCCCTGGTAGAGGAAAAAGCGGCTGTAACCGGCCATAAATGCATCGGCTGCGACCACTGCGTAGCCATCTGCCCGGAGGAAGCGGTTTCCTCCACCTGTACGGACAGCGCATCCCTGGAACTGAAAACCGTGAAGACCCGGGATGAGTGGATTCCCTACGGGAAATACGACGCCGGGGAACTGGTCCGGCTCATGCGTTCCCGCCGGTCCTGCCGGAACTTCTCGGACAAGACGGTGGACCGGGAGGCGCTGGAGGACCTGGTGCGGATCGGCATCACCGCGCCGACGGGCTCTAACGCCCAGCCCTGGTCTTTCACCATCCTGCCGGACCGCCGGACCGTGAAGAAGCTTGGTGAGGAAACCGCCCTGTTCCTGCACCGCCTCAACAAGCTCTCTGAAAAACCGCTGGCCCGCCTCTATGCCCGGCTGTTTTTGAACGACACCCTGGGCAGGTACCACCGCGAGTACCACACCAGCGTGACCCGCATTCTGGAGCACTGGGATTCCGGCCGGCGGGACCGGATCTTCAACAACGCACCGGCGGCCATCATCGTGAGCGGAAGGAAGGACGCCTCCTCTTCCCCGGAGGACACGATCTATGCCTCCCAGAATATCCTGCTGGCCGCCCACGCCATGGGGCTGGGCTCCTGCGTGATCGGGTTCGCCTCGGCGGCGCTGAACCGCACCCCGAAAATCCATCGTATGCTCGGAATCCCGGAGAGTGAGAAGGTGCACGCGGTCATCGCGCTGGGCAGGTCCCGGGAGCCGTACAAGCGGCTGGCCGGGCGGAAAAAGGTCACCATCCGATACCACGAGGGCGGGGACAGGACTCTCTAAGGGTGGGGGGTCAGGTCTTCATGGAAGAAGCGGACAGGCTCCTTCAGGGCAACCCGGTCACCTCAAATCCGCTGGACGCGCTGAAAAGGATCTGGGTGACACCGCCCCCCAGGTAGGTGAAGCCCGTCACCCCGGACCCGGTCACGTCCGCCGGCTCTCCTCCGGTCTGCAGATCCAGGGTGGCGGGTCCGGAGGAAAGCAGGTGCCCCTCCACCCGCCCCGTCCCGATCTCAAGTGCCAGGGTCACCGCCACGTCGGTGGAAACCAGGGCGGCGCCGCGAACCTCCAGGGAGGTGACCGCGCGCCCGAACGCCTCCAGGATGTCTCCGCTCCCGGAATCCACGGCCAGGTAGACCAGATCCGCGTCGGTGGACAGGTCGGGAAACTCGGGGTGTCCGGACAGGCCAGCCGCAGCCCAGGGCAGACCCGACAGGTCCGGCGACACGAAATAGGCGGCTGCGGTCCGGTCCGCCTCGGAGATCACGCCCACGGCGCGGCCTTCGCCATCCGGATAGACCGCAAGCGAGGGCAGGGGCCCCGCGGAGGGGGAGGGGCACAGGAGCGACAGGAAACGAACGTCCCGGCCCGCAGCGCTCGCTTCGAGCACCTGGTGTGTCTCGATCTGCCCGTAGCTGAACCCATGGTAATCCTCGTAGGAGCGAAGCGAGGGCGCGGATTCCGTGGAGGTGACCGCCGCATCCAGCCGGGCGTCTCCGATCTGCCAGACGCCCCCTTCACCGGTGAGCGAGAAGGCGCCTTCCGTTGAGCCGCCCCCGTTTCCGTGAAGCAGCCACTGGTAGGTGTGGTCCGCGTCCCACCCCTCCAGGGTGTCGGCCACCAGTACGAACCGCCTTCCGGGGAACAGGAGGTCCCGGTGGTGCGTGGTGCTGTTGTGCTCGGTCCAGGCGGCACAGTAGTCCATGAAACCCGTGGTGAAGTAATCCGAGAAGAAAGCATCGGTTTTCCCCCCCACGCCCACCACCGTGGGGCTCGAGGGGCCCTGGCCGTCCACCAGCACCAGGTTGTGGTTGTCCGCGTGGCGCACCAGATCGTGATCGTCCCACTTGATATACCCGCTGTCCATGGCCAGGGTTTCCCCCTCGGCGTAGAGGATGAAGCTCAGGCCGTCCGGGTGTTCGTGGGCGTACCCCATTTCCCGGGCTTTACCGTTTTCCGCCAGAAACAGGAGATAGGTATCGTCAGTTCCCCAACCGCTTCGCATCACCGCCTGCCCCGCCTCCGGCATGAACTGGGTGGGGTTCCATTCCGGCTCCAGGGCCGGCAGGGTGTCGTCAAAGCCGACGATCATGTCCACGGTGAGGTCCGCGCAGCTCTCGGTGACCAGCGGTGCTCCCGGGGCGTTCAGCCAGTCCCATGCGAAGACACCGTCCCCGTGAACGCCGGCCATCATTCCGTTGAAGTAACCGCCCTGGTTGGAGTCGTCGAAAGGCGGGTGGGTGCCGTCCGGCTGACGGATTTTGATCATCCACTCGCCCAGGGCCTGGATCGCGGGGGCTGTGAAATAGTCCTCCACATAGCTCTGCGGACCGTCCTGGACGAGCCCGCCGGCGCCGCAGGGCCGGTCCTCGAAGACCTCGCCCAGGCCCCCGGTGAAGGTGT
>CAYTRL010000397.1:0-5725 GCA_964439795.1 uncultured Thermodesulfobacteriota bacterium | reverse complement strand
CCCTGCAGTTCGGGCAGTACCAGGCCCACCGCCTTGGCGGCGCCGGTGGTGGTGGGGATCATGGAAAGCGCCGCGGCCCGGGCACGCCGGAGGTCCTTGTGGGGCAGGTCCAGGATCCGCTGGTCGTTGGTGTACGAGTGGATGGTGGTCATCAGGCCCCGCACGATGCCGAACGCATCGTTGAGCACCTTGGCCACGGGCGCCAGGCAGTTGGTGGTGCAGGAGGCGTTGGAAACGATGTGGTGGTTGGCCGGATCGTACTTCTCATCGTTCACGCCCAGCACCACGGTCAGGTCCTCCCCCTTGGCGGGTGCGGAGATGATGACCTTCTTGGCGCCGGCTTTGATATGGCTGGAGGCCTTTTCCTTGTCCCGGAAGAGTCCCGTGCACTCCAGGACGATGTCCGCGCCCAGGTCGGCCCAGGGCAAGTCCGCCGGGTTGCGCTCCGACAGGATCTTGATCTCCTTTCCGTTCACGACGATGGCCCCTTCCTTGGCCGCGACCTCCGCGTCCAGCGTGCCGTGCACGGAATCGTATTTCAGCAGGTGCGCCAGGGTCACCGGATCCGTAAGGTCGTTGATCCCCACGAACTCCAGTTCAGGGCTCTTGATTGCCGCCCGCAGTATGCACCGACCGATTCTACCGAATCCGTTGATTCCGATTTTTGTGGCCATGGTTTCCTCCTCTTGGAACGGTTTGCGGTTCCCAGCATGTTAGAACATTCGTCCAAACTGTCTATTGCATATGCAGACTATTTAATCAGGTCGTTTGGGACAGGAGTTGTGCGGAATGCTGATCACCGGTTTCTGAAAGCATGTACCTTCGGAGCCTCTGGCTACCAGGCCATTGAAAAAGACCACGTTATCGTCATCCCGGCGAACGCCGGGATCCAGATCCAGGGGTGGCCAACGGGGGACGCCACAGAACCGCCCTCTCCTCTCCCCTGGATTCCGGATCAAGTCCGGAATGACAGAAATAAAAGAATGCTTTTTTCTCAAAAGGCTCCTAATGATAGATCCAGCTGCCGGCCGCGGCACCCGTGAGAGTCTAGTAATGGATCCCCAGCGCTATCCCCACGTTGATCACGTCACCCTTGAGGGTCAGGGGGAAATCGTTGTAAGTGGGGCCGCTGGCCACGTAGTTCTTGAGCCCCCCCAGGTTCACGCTCTCGTACGGCGCGATGGTGCGTGGCTTGAAGTAGAGATACTGAAAACAGGTGGTGATGTCCAGAACCCCGTCGAACAGGCCGTAGTACCCGACCCCGCAGGAAATGGTGTGCCGGTCCGAGTCCAAGGTCGTGGCGTCGAAGGTGGAATTGGGAACGGGGGTGGGGTCCCACCAGTACCCGGCCTGGAGCCGCAGCCCCTTCCAGGGGGTAAATTCGGCTCCGAACCGCCATGAAAATGTGTCCCGGAACTTCCGCTGGGCAACGAGGGACGTCAGGCCCAGCAGCCCGTTTCCCTCCAGGTTGGTGGTCTGCTCGTTCCAGGCCGAGGCCCAGTTGGTCCACTGAAAATCGGTGGCCAGGAGGCACCAGTCCCAGGGCCGGTAGGCGAACCCCACCACCAGCTCCCGCGGCATGACCACGTCCATTTTGAACCGGGTGTTCTCGTTTTTGATCGGCATGCCCACCGGACCGAGCAGCCAGTTGACGCTGCCCAGCGCATCCTCATTAAACACCACCTCGGCCTGGCCTTCGTAGTAAAACCAGGTCTCCTCGCGGTAGGTGATGCCGATGCTGAAGTCTTTCGTGACCTGAGCCAGGGCTCCCAGGATGTAGGTCACATGCTTGAAGTCGATGTCCATGGAGTTGGTGGGCTGAAGCCCGGTGGGAAACTCCTTGTCGGTCCACAGGCCCAGTTTCCCGTCGTCATGGCCGTTCCGGGTGCTCAAAAGATCCGCGAGAACGGGGGGAACCGTTCCGCCAATCATGTCCGCCATCTGGTCCTTTACCGCATCCCCGAGATACCCGTCCCCGATCTTGGCGAAGTTGGTCATCTTGTTCAGGGCCACCACGTTAATCGCCCCGCCCAGATACAGCCAGGAAGTCACGCGGACCCCTACGGCCGGGGCGAAGGTGTTCAGCAGGGTCATGGTCTCGTAGGCCGTGTAGCGTAAGTTCCCCTGGTTGTATGCCCAGAAAGCCCCTCCTCCGAAGGTGGCCCCGCCCCCCAGCCCGATGGTGACCCGCTTCAGTCCATAGTCGTCACACCCGGGCAGGTGGGCGTTGTAGGTCACCGGGGTGGTCCCCTTGATCCAGCCTGCGTCCGGGTCTTTCTCCCACAAGTTGAAGAAGGCGATCTGGGAAAGGCCCAACTCCTGCCATCCCCCGCGGATCTGGGCCAGCCCGGCCGGGTTGTAGTACCAGGCTGCGGGCGTGTCCGCCACCGCGGCGGCCGCTCCCCCCATGGCTGCGGAGCGTGGATCCAGGCCGATGATCTCGATGAACCCTGCATGACCGGTTCGGACAAAGGCGAAAAAAAGAACCAACATCACTGCTGACTGGCAGATCCTTTTTTTTCGCATATTCCATCCTGTACCGGTCTTACCGGCATACGGTCCCAGTGGTGCGGGCAGGATTGTCTCCGTTCACCTCTCGCTGTCGATCTTGTTCAGGAGGATCTCCACGAACTGCTCCGTGTCGTCCAGGTTCTTCTCTTCCAGGTTCTCGATGCGGTCGGTCTCCCAGTGCCAGTTGGGTACGACACCGTCCTCGTCCAACGCCATGATCGACATGGCGCGGTATCCCTTCACCAGGGCTGCGTAGGCATCCGTGGGACAGGTCCGGTGCTCGTGCGGGACAGGGGACAGGTCCGGGTTCTCACGAACCACCTCGGCGGAGAGCATGAGCAGTTCCGGATCCGAGGGGATCGCCTTGATCATCCCTTCCCCGGTGACGTACTTGATCTGACCCACGCCCACATGGTCCAGGTTGATGATCAGGGCGTCCTGCAGTTCGTCCGCATGACGCGACAGAAAGGAGGTCATGCCCACGAGACCGGCTTCCTCGGCACCGGTGGCCGCAATCCATACCTCGGTGTTCTGCAGGGACTTCCCGGCGAGTTTCTCGGCGAGGGACAGCACCACACCGGTCCCGGAAGCGTTGTCGTTGGCCCCGTAGAGGTTCAGCCCGTACACCTCGCGGTGGAGAAGCGCGCACCAGACCACGATCAGCCAGAGAACGGCCAGTCCACGGAGAATACCGAACAGGCAAGACCAGAACCATCCGCCCAGGATAATCACCACGGGCAGACCGATCACCGCAAGGAAGGTGATCATCGAGATGCTTCGAAAACGCCCCACAACGCGGGGGTGAAAGAAGGGCCCCGAGCGGGAGGTGTCGTAGTGGGCGCTCAGGACCACCCTGCGCCGGCTCTCCCCCTGAGCGGGGATGCGACCCACCACGTTCTGGGATTCCTCCCGGGGCAGGACCCGCGACACCCATCCCCTGCACGTGTTCTCCATGTACAGGGACACGGCGGCCAGCGCGGTGAGCAGAAAGGCGATGAAGCCGTGACAGCAGGCCAGCAGGCCCCCCAGGATGCTCACGGCGAGAATGGCCATGTAGGCGTACCCGAAGGTTCGGGGCGACCGGAACGTTTCCGCCTGGTTTTCAATGCCCAACTTGTCCAGTACGCTCTTGATATATTTGGAGGCCCAGCGTTCCCCCTCGGATGTGGGGTCCCGGTACCCCACCACGTCCACTAGATAACGGATATGTTCCATGGCCTTGGACATCGTGAAACTCCTTTCTCGGTAGTGTTTTTCCAGGTCGGGTGATCCCTGTATATTTAGTTTTAATAGCCGCAGATGTCAATGCACGTCTCCGGCGGGGAGGGTTTCGGTCCGGATCCACATGCGGACCCGGTCAAAGGGGTCCTTCTCGTCCTTCAGCCCTTTGAGCCATTGCACCATGGCATGCAAATCCCCGTCAAACCGGTCCAGAACCTCTTCCCAGAGCCCAAAATCCTGGTGATATGTGAGGTGGGTCACCAGAAACGCGTTGTTCCAATCGGTGCTCAGGACCCGGGCAAACCGGCGTTCCTGGTCGGGAGTCAACCGGCCCCGGAAGGCCTCTTTCGCCTCCCGGTACAAACGGTCCTTTTCCCGAAGCTTGACCGAAGCATCCTGCTCGGACGCGTAGAGAGCTCTCAACCGCTCCGCCAGTCGTTTCATGGCCTCCCGGAACGATCCCTGATCTCTCCATTTCTCATGGAGCCGCTGGAAGAAAGCGTCCGGCTCGTCTCCCGACCTGCGGAAAAACGCCACGGTTCCCTGCTCGCCGATGAAGGTAGCCACGCTTTCGTTGAATGCGCTCTGGTTCTTGATGTAGATCGTTCCGTGCACCATCTCGTGCAGCACCGTCTCCACCAGGAATGCCCGGTCCGCCCGCAACCAGGTGGAGAAGATCGGATCGGAAAACCAGCCCAGGGTGCTGTAGGCAACCAGGGGCCTGAAATAGATGTCGTACCCCTCTGCCGCCATCTTGTCCCGTTCTCGTTCCGCCCGTTTTTTCTCGAAAAACCCCTTGTAAGGCACGCACCCGGCGATGGGAAAGCACCAGCGGTACGGCACCAGTTCCAGTTCCGGGCTGGCCGTGAGGTTGTATCCCAGGGGCGGGGTCTTCACTTCGTAGAAATAGGTGTAGCTCTTCGAGGACGCCAGCCCCAGGTCGGTTTCCCCAAAGGACTTGGCCTGCTGCAGCAGCAGGATTTTCCCGCGTACCGGAGGAGGGATTTCTGTGTCTTGAAGGTAGTCCCCCACGGGCTGCATGTCCATCAGAATGCGGGCCTGACCCACCCCAAGATGCCACAGATAGCCCATGGAACAGCCCATCGAAAAAAAACCGGGAAGAACCAGAACAATGCAGAAAAATCGGAAACGGGTGCCGTTGCCGGGGAAGATCAAGGGAAGGAGGCTGGTGCGAGATCTCCGGGGCCTTTTCCTTTCCATGAGATCCCCATGTCTCCTGTCCACAAAATAGGTTGTGCGGTGAAAAGCCTGTGCCGAACGTCCTTTCGCGCTCCGGATTCCCGCAGGGAAACACGGTTCCGGAACCGCTGATCAAGCATAATCCGGGCCGGATCAAGTGTCAACGCAAACCCCTTTCGTTGGGGACAAACCGTCATGCGGGAGTTGAGCCAGGTTGAGTTTTCCTCACCGGGATGGTAGGTATGGGTTTGCTCAAAACGCCAGCCCCCCGAGGCCGCACCCCGCTTCCGGCGGGGCCTCTTTTTCCTACAACCCTTTTCCCCTTCCGAGTAATGACACCATGCTGAACCTCACTCAGCTGCAACTGGACGATTCGGTGACAGGAAATGTTCTCATCTCCGAAAAACAGCTGGCCCGGACCAAGGACGGAAAACCCTTTCTTCGCCTCACGCTCATGAACCACAGCGGTTCGATCGAAGCCACCCTGTGGAACAACGCGGAGGAGACGTTCCGCAACTACCTCCGGGGCCAGGTCGTCCACATCCGCGGACGTGTGACTTCCTACCAGCAGGAGTTGAAGATCAACCTGAAGGCGATCGCCCCGGTATCCGAGGATGAGTTGGACAAGGCTGATTTCCTGCCCTCTTCCTCCCGGAACCTGGGGGAAATGACCGAGGAGTTCCACCGGACGATCCGGGGGATCAAAAACCCGTTTCTACGACGCCTGATGGAGTCTCTGTTCCGGGACCCGGACGTCTGGGATCGTTTCTCCGTCACGCCCGCCGCAAAATCC
>CAYTRL010000396.1:0-5746 GCA_964439795.1 uncultured Thermodesulfobacteriota bacterium | reverse complement strand
ATTTCCTGCTGCACTCCATGGCCTTTGCCCCCCGGGACGACCTGCAGGGCCGGGTCGTGGACTGCTCCCGGGAGGGGTTCGGTCTTGCCATGGATGTCTCCTGCCACTCGTTCATCCGCATGGCGAAGCTCGCTGAACCCCTGATGGAAAACGGCGGGTGTCTCGTCACCATGAGCTATCTGGGCTCGGAGAAGGTCATCAAGGACTACAACCTCATGGGTCCGGTGAAAGCAGCGCTGGAAAGCGTGACCCGCTACCTGGCGGCGGAACTGGGTCCCAGGGGGATCCGGGTGAACTCCATTTCCCCCGGTCCCCTGAAGACACGCGCCGCATCGGGCATCGCACATTTCGACAAACTGATGGAAGACGCCGCAGCCCGCTCCCCGGAACGCAAGCTGGTCACCATCGACGACGTTGGGGCGCTCACCGCGTTTCTGGTCAGTGACGCGGCCAGATCCATCACGGGAAACAACACTTACATCGACGCAGGCTTGCACATCGTGGGTCTGTGAACCCTCCCGGTCGTTGACATTCACGGGGACATTGACGAAAATAAGGATAGGATAGAAATAGATAAGCCCGGCCCGGTGGTCGGGTTTTTTTTCGGAAATCGAGAACCAAGGAGCAGGAAACATGAAGATTGCCTTCCCCGTTCAGGAAGACCAGGGCATGGAAAGCCAAGTATACAGTCACTTCGGATCCGCACGGTTCTTCGTGGTGGTGGATAGCGACAGCCGATCCGCCCAGGTCCATGCCAACCAGGACCTGGAGCACAAGCACGGGTCGTGCCAGCCCCTGGCGGCTTTGGGCACGCCGGTGGACGCGGTGGTGGCTGGGGGAATCGGAGGGGGGGCGCTGGCCAAACTCCGGGCCGCAGGGGTCAAGGTCTACCGCGGCATGGAGGGCACGGTCCGGGAAAACATGGAGATGATCGCAGCCGGCCGGCTCCCGGAGTTCGCGCCGGACCACACATGCGCCGGCCACGGCCCCGGAGAGCCGTGCGCGCACTGACCGGGGACCTCAGGAGAACAGCCTCCGGGCAAACACCCGTGCCGAGTTCATGAGATACCCCGGGGCCGCCTTCACCAACAGCCTGGTGTAGCTCGTTTCCGGCGGCCGGGCGGCCTGCACGGGCTGAAGCTCCAGGGCGTCGAAGGTGCAGGCCAGCACGCACAACCCGCAGCCGATACACCTCACGGGAACGTGCTCGACCCCCCCTTCGTTCGCCTTCCAGGCCCCCATGGGACAACTTTCCACGCACTCACCGCACTGGGTACATTTGTCCTCCAGCGTCCGCGGCATGAAGTGCGGCTGGCTGATCATGCCCGGCACGTTGAACTGGGATACGGCCCGAAGCATGTGGCAGCAGCAGCCGCAGCAGGAACAGCTCCAGTCGCCCCGCTCGTCGCCCATGGCGTTCATCATCCAGCTCACGCAGCCCTGCTCCTCGGCCCGGCGCTTGATCTCCAGGACCTCGCTCCGGTCCGTCTCGCGCGCCAGGCCCCGGCTGACCGCCTGCTCGGCCAGGGGACCCATGGACACACAGGACTCCATGGCCTGACCGCACCCCTTGCCGTTGAGCTGCGTTACGATGCGGCACTGGCAGTTGCTCACGCCGAACCGGTCGTAACGGTCCAGGATCTCCTCCAGGCGGTCCGAGGGCCAGGCCTTGTTCAGCGAACCGGAGACGCCGCCCACCGGCAGGTACCGGAGCAGGGGTTTGGTGAACCGGTCGTAGTCCTTGAGGAACCCGCTGTCCCAGATCCGCTCGAAGATCTCAGCGAACTTCCGGTGCCACTCGTTCCGGGTGGAAAGGTCCGTGGTAATCATGGCCATCTCGAAGGTGCCGGGCACCACGGGCAGGATGGTGTACTTCTTAGGGTCGCCCATGGCCAGGATCACCGACTTCCTGCATGCCAGCGCTTCCAGCACCCGCCGGGCGTCGTCCACGCCGCGGCTCGCCAGGGCCGCCACCTTCTCCGCCGTGCGGGGCCTGAGGGGCGGCAGGTGCTGCACCAGGTCGGCCTCATCCTCGGTATAGATGTGTGTGACCAGTTCCAGCAGGTCATCGGACGGAGGCGGACCTCCCAAGAGAGGCGAAGCGTAATGCTTCACGAGGCGGTGATGGGCCTGTGTAACGGTCTGGGCCGACTCGAACCCTGTGAGGTCCTGGTTCAGTTCGAGGACGATCCGGTTTTCCCGTGCAGCCATGGTCTGCCCTCCTGTTTTCGTTCCGCACATACACCCGCCATCCGGATGATCCGTATGGTTTCAACCTCCATACGATAACATGATCGAAAACCTTATCAAGAACTTCCGTTCGTTGCTGTTTCCGGCCATGCCTGCCCCGAACATTTTTTTACGTTAATGTTTTTTTCATTCCTGGTGCATATGCACCGAGGTTTGCTTCGTTACTATATAAAGAAGCGCAAACCCGGCTGTTTCACAGGATCGGTCCGGATACCGCGTAACCCCTCGATAAAAAGAGAGAAACCTCAATCATGGATGGATGCTGAGAGTTCCCATGATCACACTTCATGATTGACAGCGGCCTATGGAAAACCCTAGAATGTTTATTTAACAAAAGCTTATTTTAAAAACCTGGAGGATGCCATGAGAGCTGCCGGATTATTTTTCACGATGCTGTTCGTAACGGGTCTTCTTTCTGTTTCCGGTTCCATTGGGTTCGCGGCCGAGTTCACGGTCCCGGACGACCCGGGATGCGGCACGATCCAGGATTGCATCGACCAGGCGGATTCCGGGGATGTGATCATTGTGAACCCCGGCACCTACACGGAAATGATCGATTTCCAGGGTAAGGCCCTCACGGTACGGAGCCAGGACGGACCCGAGACCACCGAGATCAACGGCGGCGGGGCGGGTTCCGTGGTCACCTTCGCATCCGGGGAAGGGGCAAACTCGGTGATCGAGGGGTTCACCATCACCGGCGCCGGCCCCCACGGGGGAGCACCCTCGGGCCCCCGGTATGTCGTTTACTGCGAGGGAGCCTCCCCGGTCATCCAGGAAAACACCATCACCAACCCTTATTATGAGGACGGCGCCCAGGTAGTGGGAATTCAGGTGGAGGGAGGTGCGCCCCTCATCCACGGGAACCGCGTCGTATACAACATGGTCATCGGCTATGCCAGCGGCTCCGGGTGCGGAATCTGTGTAAATCAGGACCCGGGTTCCCCGGCCGCCGTGATAACGTCAAACGAGGTCATCGGCAACGGCGCCGGCTGTCAGCACCCTATGGGCTTCTGCAGTGGTGCGGGGATCTACTTCTCCGGTGATAGCGCGGTCATCAAGAACAACATCGTGGCACAAAACGGTGCATCCGGGGGGTACAGCTCTGGCTACGGTGTGGGCGCCGAGGGCGACCGGATCGACTTTCTCCACAACACGGTGGCGGGCAACGGCGGCTACGGCGTAATGATCGAAGCAGCGATCGAGGCTACGGCGCTGAACAACATCCTTGCCTACCACAACATCCATCCGATATTCAACACGGGGCTCTGCCTGACCGGTGACGGGATCCTGATGGCGGACTACAACGACTACTGGGAAAACCTGAACGACACCTGCAACCCGGGGACTCACGATCTGGCCGTGGATCCGCTCTTTGTGGACATGGGCGGGGAGGACTTTCACCTGCAGCAGGGTTCGCTCTGCATCAACCGGGGGACCGACGCCGGTGTGATCGAGGACATAGACGGGGACACGCGTCCCCAGGGGTTCGGCGGCTTCGACATGGGCGCGGACGAGGTGATGATCGAACCCTGGGGCCCGGCGACCACGGCCCTTGCCTCCACGGTGGGGGACCCGGCGAACCGACGGTCAGGCCCGGTCAACGCCCTGGCCCTGCTGGTCCTGCCGGCGGCCCTTGCCCTGCTTCTTCGGCGAGTCTTTCCCGGAAACGGCCCCACAGGCTCTTGAGGGACGTCTCTCCCCCGATATTGTTGATCCAGGCCGGGATACGGCCCCCGGGGTCGGTCCACTCCCGGTACACCATGCGGCTTTTCCTGCCGTCGGCCAGGGGCTCGAACAACCAGGTCCCGTGATCGCCGGCGATCTCGATCCCCCCGGCGCCCGGCAGCGCCTCACGGACGTCCGGGGAGGCCGGGGTGCGGTGGTACGGCCCTCCCATGACGCTCTCCCAGGAACTCACGTAGCACCCGTCCCTGCCGTTCCGCACGACGTCCCTCTCATCCAGGTATTTCGAGGTAATGTACCGGTTCGACAGGACCGGGAGGTCGAGATACAGAAAGACGAAGAGCTCCGCCGTCTCCGGAGTCAATTCCCGCCGGTGAACCACGCGGACGTAGCGGCAGTAGGGCATGAAAGACGGGTAGGCCTCATAGCCCGTGGCCACCCGGAAGCAGGCCTCCGGGGGATGATCCAGGACCCCCACCAGGAGGTTCTCCCTGAAACGCGAGGAAGGAACTTTTCGCGAGTAGACGGCGAAGCGGTCGGCCCGGTGGTCCTGCTTCCATCCGGCGACGGGAGGCCGAAGCGGATCCTCCGCCTCCTCCCCGGAAAAGACCGTGGGGGACGCGAGGAGCAGGAACCAGAGGAAAATGGCTGCCGCACGTTTCATCACGGACGCAGAGACCCCACCCTTCACCCCAGCCCCATGGCCTTGAAGAACGAAGAGATCCGGTCCTTGATCTCGTCGATGGTGGTGTACCGCCGGTCGAACTGGTCGCAGCCGATGTAGAGAAAGGGAACGTCTATTTCCCGACACTTGTCCCGCATGAAGCTGATGCTCGCCGACCCGTCCTTGTGCCCCATGTGCCCGGGCACCACCACGCAGTCGATCTTGTAGTCTTTGACGATACGTTCGATGTCCGTGAGGAAATTGTCCGCCACGCCCCGGGCCTGCCGGACCATGGGGGGGTCTATGAGGTTCCGCTTGGCCAGCCCGTGGAAGATCGTCTTCTCGCTGGAGGTGTCGACGGTGGTGTACGGGGCGTAGCTGAACATGCACTGCACCACGCACACCCCCCACTCCTGCTCCATCCAGGGCGCCAGGTCGTTGAACCAGATCGCCTGCACGTCGTACCAGAGCATGCGGATCTTCTGGTTCGGCGTTTCCGGGTTGTTCTCCCGGATCCGCTTCTCCCCGTCCGCCACCAGGTCCCGGTACCAGGCGGTGTGCTCCGGGTCCCCGGCCCCCTGGGTCTGCACCAGGGCAAAGCAGGCCATGCCCAGGATGTGGTTGTGCGGGCAGGGCACGTTGCGCCTGAGCTCGCTGTACTCGGCCCAGAGCTCATACTGCTTGTTGGTCTCCTCCACGATCTCCCGGAGCCGGTCCAGGTCCATCTTCTTCCCGGTGTGGTCCTCGAGAAAAGCCACCATCCGCCGCAGTTCGTCCGCGTAGTACTCGATGCTCAGATCGTCGCTGAAGTATGGCGGATCCGGAGAGAAGGTCGGGAAGTCCCGCCACTCCCCGTGGCGCCGTCACTCCCCGTGACGCATTGAACATATTCTCCGGCGAGGTCGACGGCGCCGTCACCAGGGACCCATCCCCATCTTCGACCAACCAATCCAGGCAAAAGAGCGCCGCCTCGCGCATCAGCGGATAGGCCGTCTCGCGCAGAAATGAGACGTCGCCGCCAAATGCATAGTGCTCCCACAGGTGCTGGCACAGCCAGGCTCCGCCCATCGGCCACATCGACCACACGGGGTTTCCTCCGCCATAGTCGCCCACCGGCGCCGACTGCCGCCACAAGTCACTGTTGTGGTG
>CAYTRL010000395.1:0-5747 GCA_964439795.1 uncultured Thermodesulfobacteriota bacterium | reverse complement strand
AAACAAGCTGGCCCCCATGCTGCTGGTGGCGTTTGTGGGCGCTCCCATCACGCAAACGTTCTATGGTCTGCTCGTGATGTTCAGGCTCAACGCGGCGGCCCAGGGGGGAAGCCAGTTTCCCGGTCTGATCGGCTGGGGGCTGTTCGCGGGAATGGCCATGGGACCCGACGGGTGCCTCTACGTGGTCTGCTACCACAAGATGAAGACCAAGATCATCCGTATCGATCTGCGCGATGAGCGGATGCCCTATACCGTCTACCTGGAGGGCGTCATCAAGACTCCCAACGGGATGCGGTTCGATGATGCGGGCGTCCTCTACGCCGCTGACTTCGGTTTTTACGGGCCCGGCATGGGGCGCATTCTCAAGATCGAACCCGACCCGGCCGACCCCGCCCGGGCCGGGAAGGTCACCCCGCTGGTAAAGGGGCTGTGGGGACCGAACGGGATCGTCATCGACCGGGAACGGGACCGGCTCTATTTCACGGAAACGCTTGCCGGGAAGATCCACTACCTGGAGAAAAAAGGTCCGGAGGGGTTTTCGTCGGAGCCGAAGCTTCTGCTGGACGTGGATATCCCCGGACCCCGGTTTCCGATCCTGGACGACCTGGCCCTGGACGCCCGGGGCGACCTGTTCGTCACCAACTACAACGGGGACCGCATCCTGGTGGTCTCCCCCGAAGGGAAGATCCTTCGGAGCCTGGCGCCCAGGGGCATCCGGCACCCCACGGCCCTGGCGTTCGGGGTGATGCCCGGGGACGAGGAGAGCCTGTACATCACACAGAAGGGGCATATGCTCGTCCGGGAACGGCACGAGGGGGACCGGGTGAACCGGGTGGAGAACGTTACCAGGCCCTATCGGCTTCCCTTTCTGGGGCCTGTAGTGAACGAGGAGGTGCCATGAAGAAGATCCACATCGTGGGAGCGGGCCTGGGGGGGATGGTGGCCGCCCTGAACCTGGCGGACAGGGGCTATCAGGTCCATGTGCACGAAGCCGCCGGGGAACTGGGCGGCATCGGCAACTTCCACCCCTCCCTCCATGTAACGCCCATCCACCGTGAGCGGATGTCCGCGTTCATCGGGGTGGACATCTCGGAACACTTCATCCCGACGGACCTGCTTCGCTTCTGGATCCAGGAGGATGCCTACTGCATGCGGTACCCCACGCTCTGCTTCGTGGAGCGGGGCAACCGCCCCACCTCCCTGGACCGGCACCTGTACCGGCACTGCGAGGAACGGGGCGTGGCCTTCTCCTTCAACGATCCGGTGCGCAGCCCGGCCGACCTTCCGCCGGGCAGCATCATCGCCTGCGGTTTGCATCCCGCCCTGTACCGGGAATTGGGGATCCCCTACGAGAGGATCTACGCCAGTTACCTGACCCTGGAACAGGATCCGGGGGTGATGGACCGGTCCTCGTCCGTCTACTTCGATGACTACACGAAGGATTATTATTACGGCGGCTGCGTGAACCAGCTCTGGTACGGGCTGCTCTTCGGCCGCGCCCCGATCGAAGAGCAGGACCGCGTGGCCTGCGGGAGCCACCTGGAGAGCCGGGAAGGGGTGCCGGTCGGAGAATGGAAGCATATCACGGGGTGCGTCCCCACCGGGGCCATCACCAACCCGCGGCTGTTCGTGGGAAAATACATCATGGCCGGAAGCATGTCCGGGATGATGGACCCGTTCTTCCTGTTCGGCATTCACGGCGCCCTCATGTCCGGCAAGATCGCCGCCACCGCGGTGGACGAGCCCGATAAGGCGTTGAAACTGTTCCGGGAGATGAACCGTAACTACTGGAAATCGTACCTGCTGCGGAAGGTTTACGAATCCATCCCGTTCGGGTTTGCCCTGTACCGGAGCATGCTCGCGCACCAACGGCTCTTTTCTCCCGTCACGCGCATCATGGGGGGCGGGGTTCCCGGCGGCCCCAAGGACTGGTTTTCCGAGGCGAACCGCACGACCGTTCAGGGGGCGGCCCCGGAGTGAGAAGAAGAGTACACCCCTTTGTTATCCGCCGGGAAGAAGGACGAACCATCATGTTGAAACAAAAGACGCGCGGTGCATGGCTGGGGATCCTGATGATCGCGTTCCTGTTTCTCACGGGACAGGAGCCGTGGCCCCTGTGCACCGATCACGACGGCGACGGGTACGGAAGCCCCCCCTCGGAGGCCTGTCCCGCACCCCAGGAAGATTGCGACGACGAAAACCCGTCCGTGAACCCGGGCGTTCCCGAGATCCCGTGGAACGACCTGGACGATGACTGCAATGTGCTCACGCCTGACCGGCCGGGCCCGCTTCTGGCCAGGGCATTGGCGTACAGCGAGAACTTTCAAGAGGTTCACGCGCCCGGGCTGGGTTGTTCGGTGGAGGTGGAGTTCGCTCCGGACGGCAGCTCCACAGTCCTGGCCTACCACGACCAGGGAGACTCCACCATCTGGACCGGCAACTATGTAGCGGCCGAAGCGTACCGTTATGAGGTCACCCGGGACCTTCAGGCAAAGTCGTTCGGCCTGCGTGGGCTGGAGTGCCTCCTGGCCATGGAGGAGGTGAGCGGAAAGCCCGGCTTCATCGCCCGGTGGGTGGGGCCGGCCGTGCCGCCGTTCCTGAACCATCCCGAATCATGCCTGCCGGAACATGATTGCCACATCCTGGAAGAGGGGCCGTACGCGGGCCATTACTGGCTGGGCAACACCAGTTCCGATCAGTATCTGGGATGGTGGTACGGACTTTCCCACGCCTATGAATACCTGCTGGACGACCCGGAGGACGAACCCCTCCGGGAACGGGTCCGGGGGGCCATGGGGCGTGTGCTGGACACGCTCCGTTCCGAGGACTATCTCATTACGGATCCCGACGGAACGGTGAGCACCGCGGGCCCGGAGATCGTGGGCAACGAGGCGCTGGCCTTCCACCTTGCCGCCGCGTTCGCGCTGGAGGGCCGTTTCCGGGAGATGATGCCCCAAGTCTACGTGGCGCAGTGGATTCCCTACTCGGTGCTCACTTTTTTCCCCATCACGCAGTGGTTTCAGTATTTTGCCTTTCACCTGGGGCACATGGCCCAGCACATGCTGCTCCGGGAGGAAACCTTGCCGCTCCTGATGGACCACCACCGCCGGATGCACCGCGAGCGGCTCTACGATCTCGTGGCGGACACCCAGCAGGTCATGTTCGACTACATCGCCATGGGGGAGGGGGCCGTGGAGACGGACCCCCGGATTCTCGAGGACGACCGGGAGGCCCTTGCCGCCTTTCCCGACCCGCCCAAGCGCAAGATCCAGCCGGAACTGGGGCCCTTTGAGTACGATCCGGTGGTGGACGACCTCAACGCGATCTTTGAGTTCCTGGAAGAGCTTTTGGGTACGAACATGCCCAGGATCACCCCGCAGGCGAAGGACCCCTTTCCCCTGGATCAGCGCTGCGTGACCGGGTTCCGCTGGCAGACCCGCCCGTACGAGATCTGCAGCGGGACCCATCCCTGGCATGAGTTCCCGGGCATGGACTACCTGGTGGCCTACTGGATGGGAAGACACTATGGGTTTCTTCTGCAGACGGATTGAGGAAACGCGACTCGAGAGGGGATCATGACAAAAGAAAAGCTGAAGGTGGGCATGATCGGGGTGGGGGACATCACGCCGATGCACTACCGCGGGTACCGGGAATCCAGGGAGGCGGAGCTCTACAAGCTGTGCGACCTGGACCGGAAGCTGCTCGACGCCCGCAAACGCGAATGGAGCGTGGAAAGTGTCACCACCGATTACCGGGAGATCATCCACGACCCGGAGATCGACATCGTGGAGGTGAACACCCCGCACGACACCCATGCCCGGTTCGTGGTGGAGGCGCTGGACGCCGGCAAACACGTAGCCTGTCAAAAGCCGATGAGCGTTTCCCTCGAGCAGGGGGAGGCCATGATCGCCGCGGCGGCCCGGAACCCGGGGAAGCTGCGGATCCTGGAAAACTTCGTCTTCTACCCGCCCTACGTGAAGGCCCTGGAGCTGATGGAGGCCGGGGAGATCGGGGAGGTCCTTTCCATCCGGTTCAAGCTGGGTTCCGGCCTGTTCGGCTCCCGGTGGGTTCCCATCCGCACCAACCTCTGGCGGTTGCCGGAGAGCGACAAGGGGATGGGGTGGGCCGTGTTCGACGACGGCTACCACAAGCTCTCCGTGGCCATACACTTCCTGGGCGGAATCCGGTCGGTGAAGGGGTTCATCGACCGCTCCTTCCGGTACATCGACCAGCCGGCCCAGGTGATCTGGCGTTACAAGGACCGGGAGGCGCTGGGCAGCTTCGATATCGCCTTCTCGCCCAACCTCTTCGTCAACTCGAAATATTTCCCCGCGGACGAGCGGATCGACATCACGGGCACCCGGGGCATGATCACCCTGACCCAGTGCACCGGACAGCTCTCGGACGGGCCCCCGCTGATCCTGTACCGGGACGGCAGGCGGACCTCTTTCGAGGATCTGGACGCGGACTGGCAGGACAGCTTTACGGCAGGGGTCAAGGACTTTCCAAGGGCGATCCTCGAGGACCGGGACACCCTGATCTCGGCGGAGAGGGCTCAGGAGATCACGCGGTTCGCCTACGCCCTGACCCTGGCCTCCCGCAAGGGGACCGAGGTGGTGCCGGACGATGTGACCGACGAGATGGTACGGGAAGCGTTCCCCAAAGAATCATCCGGCGAACGATAAGCACCCGTCTGCGGTGTTGGGCTTGGTCCGTGCTGCTGCGGCGACCTATGGTCGCTTCGATGACCTCAAAGGTCTATCTCGCAACCCGGACCTTCGCCCGCCTTGCATACGGGCACTTCTTGTTCGCCGCTACCGAAAGGTGGAAATGCCCCGGTAGGAGAGTTTCTGTAGGGTGGGGCCCTGCCCCACCAAGTGACTGGGTTGGGCAGGATCTGAATTCCGGGTTAAACCTGGAGTAACGGAAATTACAGAATTCTTGTTTTTCAACGCTGCGAAAGGTGGAGCATGACATGAAGGACAGATTTGTGGAACTGGCCAGCCGCTTGATCCTGAAGCTGTTGCGTTATCTGGCGGGACTTTCCGATGCGTCCCTGGCCAGGATGCTGGGGTTTCTGGAGAGGGTCCTCCGGCTGTTCGGCAGGGACGCCGAGGATCTGGCCGCAATCATCGAACTGAAAGAGATTGCCCAGGGAGACCCGGAGGGGATGGCCCTCATCCGGAACCTGATCCTGGAAGCCCGGGACGGGCAGGTCCTCGCCCTGATTACAGGGAGTATCCGGCATTATGCCCTGAGCCGGCCCCGGGGGGAGGACCCCCGGGATGTGCAGGGAAAGAAGGCGGCAAAGGACCTGGTCCGGTTGGGAATCGCAGGGGATCACTTCGATCTCCGCATGCTGGATGAGGCCTGCGATGCCCATGAGCAATGCCGGAGCCTGCCCCTGCGCGCCAAGGAACTGCTTGCGGACGATGCGCTCCTGGACGAGGTGAACTGCCTGGAGGTTTCCTACCGGACCCTGGTCACCGAGGAATTCATCGGCAAGGCCGTGCGTCGGGGCGTGAAGCTTTCTGTCCACCACACCTGCCTCAACGGCCCGGAGAGCCTGAAGGCGATGCTGAGGATCGGCGGTAGCAGTGGAAACACGCTTCGCATCTTCCACCCGCTGCTGTACTACCCCCCTGTGGTCCGACTGAAGAACCTGCTGGACAGGAACCAGATCGGGGAGGTGGGCAGCATACGGGTCCGGGCCACGGTGGGCGGCAAGGGGGGGAGGTTCGCCCCGG
>CAYTRL010000394.1:0-5788 GCA_964439795.1 uncultured Thermodesulfobacteriota bacterium | reverse complement strand
CATAAAGGGACTCGCTTTGCAGGGGGTCCCCGGTCTGTTTCCTGGCGTAGGCCGCGGAAAACAGTCCCGCCACATTCAACTTCCCGGAGGGGTCACGGGTCAGACAAACCCGCGGTTGAAAAACATAGATCCGCCGGATACGGATGTCGCCCCGGATCAGGGCCCACATGTCCAGGGCCACGAAAAGGTATTGCGCCCCGAAGATCTGCTCTTCTTCCTCTCCGCGCTCGTGCAGGGAAATATCGTAGAGCCGAAACCCGAGGCCGTGACGCAGACCCAGCCGTGCGCCCTGAACGTCCAGGACCACGTTTTTTTTCAAGGCCTCCCCCAGGCGCTGAATGACGGTTTCCTGCATGGAGGCCACCATGTGCCTTGCGGGAAAATAAACGAGGAACGCCACAACGCACAGCGCAAGGCCGATGAGGAGCAGGGCGGAATAGAAGGGCGGCTTGTGCATGGAAACGGGCCTTTACGGATGCGGAGAGGACAATCCGCCGAAGATTCGAGTGGCCGCCTGTGTAATCACGGTCATCTCGTCTGTGAGGATCAGCACCCCGACCCCGATCAGCAGCACCCCGCTTGTGATCTCCACGGCCCGGAAATGCTTTTTCAGTACGGCGGAAACGCTGAGAAAACGCTCCACGCCCAGGGCGGCCAGCAGGAAGGGCAACCCCAGGCCTGCACTGTAAACGGTCAGAAGGAATATACCGTGTGTCACGGTCTCCTTGGTGCCGGCGTAGAAGAGGACCGCGGCCAGAATGGGACCGATGCAGGGGGTCCATCCCAGGGCAAAGGCAACGCCCACCAGAAAGGAACCCAGAAGCCCCAGCGGCTTGGTCCGGTGGTGCATCCGCTTTTCCTGGTCCAGAAAGGGGATTCGGAAGAGGTGAAGCGTGTGGAGGCCGAACAGGATCACCAGCGTGCCTCCGGCGATCTTCAGGAGGCCGATCTTGTTGATCATGAACTTGCCCAGGAACGTTGCGGTGGCCCCCAGTCCTACGAACACAAACGAAAACCCCGCCACGAAAAGCAGCGCGTTGAAAAGCACTCCCGAGGTGATCCCTGCTTGCCTCTCTTTCTCTCGCATCTCGCCCAGGGAAACGCCGGAGATGAAGCTCAGATAGGCCGGGATCAGGGGCAGGACGCAGGGAGAGAGAAAGGAAAGGAGTCCCGCGGAGAACACGGCAAAAACGGACAGATTTTCCATGTAGGCCTCTCGAAGTTGGTTTCGCTCACACCGCCTGGGTTCATGAAAAAGTCTATCACAGCCCTTTGCGGCCTATCAAACATCCGACATTGACAGCGGGACGTCTTCGGACATATGGTGAGTTCGTCCGTTCCCGGGTCGACAGGCATTCTCCGCAGGAGATCGAAAACCATGCGAAACCTCCTTCCCCGATCCTCTCTCAGGACCCTCCTTCTGGCCCCGCTGCTCCTTCTGCTCCCGTGCGCCTGCACGGTATTCACCTATTATCCACAACAGATGCACCACGCCCTGAACGAGTTCGGGGAAGGGAGGCTGGAGCCTGCCTATAAGGAAGTGAAGAAAGAGTACGGTACGGGCCTGAACCAACTGCTGTACCTCCTGGAAGGAGGCATGATCCTTCACTGCATGGGATCCACGGACGAGAGCAACGAGATTTTTACTCAAGCGGACGATATTATCCGCAAATACCGTGAAAAAGCGGTCCTGAGTGTCGGACAGGGCACGGCGCAACTGGGGAGCCTTCTGGTTAACGAGAAGACCCTTCCCTACCGGGGCGAACCGTTCGAGCGGGTACTTGTGGAAACCTTCAAAGCGACCAACTACCTGTTCCTGCACGATGTGGAGGGCGCGCGGGTGGAAATCCGCAGGAGTTTCACATCCCAGCAGGAAAACCGCCGTCTGCATGAGGAAGAACTGGACCGGATGGAACAGGAGGCCAGCAGGAAAGGCATCCAATCAAACCTCCTGTTCCGGGATGTGGAATCCCATTACCGCGATCAGGGAGAAATCCTCTCCCGGGCAAAAAATCCGTACGAGGACCCGTTCGCTTACTACCTGTCCGCCGTGGTCTACGAACGGAACCGGGAATACAATGATGCACTGATCGACCTGAAACGGGTGGAAGCCCTCCAGCCAGGCGTGCCGTTCGTTCAGAACGACCTGCTGCGCATGGCCCGCCTGTCGGGGCTCTCTGATACCGTGCCCCGCTCGATTCCCGCCGGCCGAAAGCCCCGTTTCATTCAGAAGGAATCGGAAGGGGAAGTTCTGTTCATTTTCGAATGCGGTATGGCGCCCCGCAAGCGGCAGATAAAGATCAATCTGCCGATCCCCCAGGTGGGGATCGTTCCCCTGGCGTTCCCCAAGTACGAAAGTGTTCCCAGCCGGGTCCATCGCGCCGCCCTGGTGGACAATGCGGGGCATCGACTGGGGGAAACCTACGTGCTCACCGATGTGGAGGCGATCGTCTACCGCAACCTCATGGACCGTATACCGATCCTGGTGATGAAGCAGGCGATCCGGGCTTCCGCGAAAGGGGCCATGGCAAAAACAGCGCAGGACCAGGGGGGCGTTGTGGGCGCCCTGCTGTCCAACACGTACAACCTGGTGACCGAACAGGCCGACCTGCGCTCCTGGCTGACGCTGCCGAAAAATATTCAGGCCGCCCGCATCCCCCTGCCGGCGGGTCACCACGATCTGCGCCTGGTGTTTCTGGACGCAGCCGGACGCACCCTGCAGGAAGCGCCGGTCTCCCTGGAGGTCCGGGCCGGAGAGATGTCCATGTTGAACGCCCGCACCGGTTCCACGGGCGTCATCAACATTCACTCGTACTGATCGTCCGGCTTGGCAGACGTGTGCCGAGCGCGATACAATAGAGTCCTGTGGATGTCTGCCGCCCTGCCGGGCGGCACCAGGCCACGCAATTCAATGGATGGAGGATGGTGCCATGAGTAAACACGGGTTGAGGTGCCTGGGATGGTACTTGCTCTTCCTGGTTGCCTGTTTTTCGCTGTCCTGTTCTTCCCAGACGGTCTCCAATGTGGCGGTGGGGGAGGTCCTGGAGGGGGAGGACGGGGAGGAACTCCAGAAGGATTACATTATCAAGGACCGGAATCTGGCCAAGGAAATCGAGGTGCTGGATGTCAAGGCCCGGTACGTGGGTGATTTTCTGGAGGGGCAAGCCATCGTCAAGAACCGGAAGAAGTACACGGTTCCGTTCGAGTTCAAGGTGGACTGGTTCGACGAGGAGGGGTTTCCCCTCGATTCCAACATCGGGCTCTGGAAACCGGACCTGCTTTACGGTGCCGAAACGAAGTGGATTACCGCCATCTGTCCGAAACCTCACGCCCGGGGGTTCAAATTCATGATCCGGAGTCCAAATCCAGTGGAAGACTGATGGAAGGGAGGGCTGGACGATGAGAGGAACGAGCACTGTTTTCTGGCTGGCCGGCGTGGCGATCCTGCTGTTCGGTGCCTCCTGCGGCACCAAGGTGGAGTACGGGGATCCCGACGCCGTGGAAACGCTCACCGTGGATTTCGGCTCCACGGATCTGCAGATGATCGCTGAAAAAATGGTCCGTTCTATGTTATCCGCCCCGGTGATCCAGGAACAGAACCGCCCGGTGCTCCAGGTCGCCACCGTGAAGAACAAGACCAACGAGCACATCGATACCCGCTCTATCACCGACAAAATCCGGACCACCCTGATCCAGTCGGGCAAGGTCCGGTTCAGCGCTGCGGAAAGCCGGGACGAGGTGCTGGAAGAACTGGAGTACCAGCGCGGGTCCGGATACGTGAACGCTGAAACCCGGAAACAGGTCGGCAAACAGGTCGGCGCAGACTACCTGCTCACCGGAGAGATCTCGTCCATTGCGAAACATCGGGGAAACACCCGGGACGTTTACTACAAGATCACCCTGAACCTGGTGAATCTGGAGACCGGGCTGATCGATTGGGCGGACGAGAAGGAGATCCGAAAAGGCGAAAGGTAATCCCCGGAACCCGTTTTCCTTACACCCTTCTCTATTCTATACGGAGGGGAAAGCATGCGATGGAACCATCCCCCGGCCCTCCGCCGGACCCTGACGATCCTTTGTCTGTTCCTGGCCGGCTGCGCGGCGACAACGCAATACGGCGATCCCGCAGCCCAGGAAACACTGACCATCGATTTCGGATCCACGGACCTGCAGATGATCGCGGAAAAGATGGTACGTTCTCTTCTGGGGTCATCCGTGGTTCAGGAGGGAAACCGGCCGGTGATCCTCGTGGGGCGCATCGCGAACAAGACCGATGAGCACATCGATACCCGTTCGATCTCGGACAAGATCCGGACCACGCTGCTCCAGTCCGGACGGGTGCGTTTCGCGGCCGGGGAGGTGCGGGACGAGGTGGTCCGGGAACTGGAGTACCAGGCGGGCAGCGGGCAGGTGGATCCGGCCACGCGAAAGCGTTTAGGAAAGCTGGTGGGACCCGGCTACCTGCTCACCGGGCAGATCGCATCCATCCGGAAGACGGCGGGTCGCAAAACAGACCTCTACTTCCTCTTCACACTGAACCTGGTGGAACTAGAAACCGGCCTGATCCGCTGGGCCGGGGAACAGGAGATCCGGAAAGCCAGCAAGACCCCCCTGGTGGGATGGTGACTGTCAGGGACCGAAGAGGCCGAAGATCAATGCCACCGGAAGAAAAGCGGTGTCCACCACGAACGCAGGCACGAACACCACAACCTTCGCGCCCGCCGGCATCGTGGAATCCCGTACCCCACGGGTCAGGGCGTAAAGATACTCTCCGTTGTAGGACCACCCCTGGCCCTTTTCCATATCGGCCAGGCTCGGGGAACCATCCACCGTACGTACGTATTCTTTCTGCCCCGCCGGATCCTCCCCGGACTCCGCCGCAGCCACGCCGGCGCTGCACAGGATCAAGCAAAGTATCGGCAGCAGCACCCACGGGACCCGTTTCCCGGTTCTCGTGAACTTCCATCCATACATGACGGTCCCTCCGCGTTTCATCAATCGGTTCCCCAGACGCTTTTCCCCCCGATGTAATCCCGAAGCCTCCTCTTCTCCTTTTTCACGAGCCGTGCACTCCAGGCGGTCTCTTCGCCCGCACGGACCTGCAGGGTTTTTCTCCGGTCCCGGTAGCCGTATTTTTTCACCGTGAACAGATACGGACCCGGCGCCAGTCGCAGGGTGACGGGGCTTTCCCCCTTGGAGATGCCGAAGAGAAACACCTCTGCATCCGATGGTTTGGAACCGATCTGCACGATCCCCTTTCGATCTTCGATCCCGGCCAGGTCGTAGGCGATCTCGTTGCACAGAGCAGGCAGATAGTCGAACCGGTTATCGGATCGACGCACCACGATCTTTTCCATCTCGCCGGTCTCTACATTGATCATCCGGGCGGTAACCTGGTACTGTCCGTGCACGTTGCGCACCGACAGGGTCACAAAGTGCCCAACCCCCATGATCCGTCCCAGTTCCACGGCCCGTTCCTGGTCCACCAGATCAGACGCCTGGAATTTCAACTCCTGGACGATGTCCTGCATGTCGTTCCGGTTCACCACGTGCAGGGTGCCTGTGGAGAGAAGCGCGTTCATGAAATCGCTCTCCAGGACCGCCCTCTCCGACGGGTAGAAGCCGGAGGGAAGTTCCATCCGCAGCAGCATGATGCTGCGTTTCTCCTGAGAACCGTCGTCCTCTTCCCACCCCTGCCCCATGGCCCCGGAAGCACTGAGAATCATGCAGAAAAAAAACAGCAAGACAGCACCGAGAAACCACTTCATGTCTCTACCCCCGTATTGGG
>CAYTRL010000393.1:0-5789 GCA_964439795.1 uncultured Thermodesulfobacteriota bacterium | reverse complement strand
CATGAACACCGCTTTCACAACGGTTGTGAATTCATATTTCGTGTGAAAGTTCGGGTGGGGCGCCAGGGTCTCTTCGGTCAACGGGGGCGGTGGATCCACGTAGTGATGCCAGAAGAGGAAGGACGGCACCCCCCGGGCCAACTGCCGTTCCAGCCACGCCAGCTGCTCCTGTCCAAACGTGGCCCTGTCGTTGGATTCGTGATCGTACGCTTCCGCTGTGGCGTCCAGCACGATGAACGAAAACCCCTTGTGATCCACCCGGTAATACGTGGAGGGGAGCGAAGAGGTATCGGCAAACGCGGCAAGCCATGCGTTCTTCGGTCTTTCCTGGCCGAGAAAGATATCCAGGAAACGATCATCGTGATTCCCGAGCACGATGTAGAACGGCAGGGAAAAGGCGTCCCGGATCATTTCCCTGTACAGTTCCAGGACCGGAACCGGTTCCCCCTCGGGACAGGGGCTGAACAGGTCGTGTACATTGTCTCCCAGGCTGAACACCATATCGATGGGGGGGGTGTACTCACTCAGCAAACGTCCTGTTTCCATGAAGCGCTGGTTGGATGGGTGCTTCGGGAAAGGCCAGAGATGGGTGTCGGCCACCGTGGCAAAGTAGAACGGCTCGGGTCGCCGGACCTCATCCGTCCCGCCGCACGACGACAGGACACACAACAGCATAAGAAACAGCAACCCGGGCCTTTTGCATTGCCGCATCGTAAACCCCTCCCCCGATCATCCGGGCGGTGTCTCTTCCCCCTCCGGGGCGGCGGACGGCGCTTCCGGGGGCTGTCCCCCGATGGGTACAAGGCTTCCTTTCTTGACCGTGTAGATGCCCGGGGGGGTGGCGGGTTCCGGCAGTTTGGAGAGCACGGGTTCCCGGTCCTGGACGATGGCCGTGTCGTTGGGGATCTCCCGGCCGCAGTTGATGGTGACCCCGGCCCCGATCCGCACCCGGTGCCCGAAACAGGGCCCCAGGGTGGTCAGGCGCGTGGTGACCGTCTTTCCTTGATGCCGCACACCGATGTAACCCCCCTGGAACTTTATGTCGATCACGAAGGCCATGGAGGAGATGAAGGTCTCCCGGCCCACAAAGACGGTCTGAACGCCGGGAACCCCCACGCAGGCTTTGGGGTAGAGGAGGGACATGTTCAGGATGGAGTTCCAGGTGACCTCGGAGCCGTCACCTATCACGGATCCCATCACCAGGGCCCCGTCCGAGATCCGCGTCCCGTCGCCGATGTAGCAGCCACGGACAACGGCGCCCGCCCCGATGGAGACGTTGTTGCCCAGGATGCAGGCCTCCACCTGTGCCGAGGGGTGGATGGAGCATTTCTTCCCCTTGATGACCAGCCGCCGCATGATCTTGAACGGGTTCAGGCTGAAGGCCGTGAGCACCCGCCAGAGAAACCAGATCAGCTTGCGCGGGAACCATTCGAACGGGAGGCCGGTGAGGGCGTTGAAGTTCAGCAGGTAGATGTGGGTCCAGTGCTTGACGTGCATGCAGTAGCTGCCCGACAGCCCGATCTTGTTTTTCTTCTCCACCCGCAGGTAAAAAGGCGGGTCCACCTCGAAGACCTTCATGAAAATGGGCACCACCTCCGGGGGAAGGCCCCGCAGGCGGTCCAGGGCCGGCTCTCCGCCGTCCCGTACGCAGAACAGGTCAAAAGCGTAGAGTTCCGGCCCTCCCTCCGTGACCGGCGGCAGCGTGTCCAGGTCCTGCATGGGGAAGGCCATGTCCACCTGCGCGTTGGCCTCCAGGGCCAGGCGACGGCTCTCCCCGTGCTTCTTCACGGCCTTGAGAAAGCCCTTGAGGAGCTTGAGGGAGCAGTACACGTAGTCCGGGAAGAGCAGGTACTCCTTTTCGCGAACCTGATCCGGCCGGTCGATCCGTTCCGGTTCCAGGCCCAGCTTGCGAAGGTTTTCTTCCTGGCGGTCCTCGATGCTTCGGTTCAGGATCAGGGCCTGGCCGGGGGTGTCCTGGAAGGGGGAAATCCGGATGTCGGAGCGAAGGATATAGGCTTTCATCAACGGGTCCTCTCGTGGGGGAGCGGTGGGACGCCGGAAAGAAGTGCGATAAATTCAACTATACAGCAGCTTTTGCCGATTTTCCAGGTTGCCGTCCCTGCCGGAGACAGCCGCGGAAGACAAACCGAACCCGGGAAGCGGGGATTTTCGTTGACGGGAAGGTAAGACTCATTTATCTATCTCGTAACCGGTGCAATCCCGACGCCTTACAGGTAAACAAAGGAGGACAAGATGCAGAAACCGATTTTGACCGTTTTTACAGTGCTGCTTTTCAGCTCTCTATTTTCCGGAACCGCGCCTGCCGACGTCGACGATCCCTCCTGGATCACGCTCGAGCAGAAAAAGTACGGGTTCGAGGTCATGCTTCCCGAGCAGCCCGAGGAGGTCATGACAAGGAAGAACTACCACGTGGGGGAGGTGGTCAACCACATCTACACGGCCCACGACAATGAGCAGGTCTTCAAGGTGGATTTCTCCGAGCTGCCGGGTCTGGCGGTGCGTTTCCTCGGGGAGGATGCCATCCTGGATCAGACGCGGAACGGGATCCTCCAGAAGGAATTCGGAAAGCAGGTCTCCTACAAGAACACGACCCTGGGGAAGCACAAAGGGAAGAAGCTGATCTATCATACCCCGGCCACGGACGATCACCCGGGGATGAAGGGCGAGGCTAAATTCTTTCTGAAGGGGCACAAGCTCTACATGGCGGAGAGCATTACCCCCAAGAGCCAGCTTCCCGGCAACGCCAAGAAGTTCTTCGATTCCTTCAAGCTCGACTAGGAGCCTTTCGGAAAAGCAGACATATATGTTTTTCCGTCATTCCGGACTTGATCCGGAATCCAGGGGAGAGGTAAGGAGGAGGCTCTTTGGCCCCCCACCCGGACACCCCTGGATCCCGGCTTTCGCCGGGATGACAACCCTAGGATGTTTTCAGACACCCTCCTAGCTTTACCATACGGCCGGATCCGGGCCCATGATCAGCTGCAGGCGGCCGCCGTCTTTGATCCGGTCGTGGTGGAACCATGGGTGTTTCAGCGGCCGGTCGTCGAGCCGGGCGGACTGCACGTAGAGGTTCTCCTCCGAAAGGTTCTCCGCGGTGACGACCAGGTCCCCGCCCGGCAGGTGCAGCACCGCCTCGTCGAAGAGCGGGCTTCCGATCATGTACCTCCCGTCGCAGGGGTTGAGCGGGAAGAAGCCCACCGCCGAGAACACGTACCAGGAGGAGAGGGTCCCGCCGTCGTCGTTCCCGTCGATGCCTTCGGGCGCGTCCTTGTACTTCGCTTCCAGGATCCAACGTACCCAACTCGCCGTCAGATCGGGCCTGCCGGCTTCGTTGAACATGTACGCCGCGTGAATGTCGGGCTCGTTTCCGTGCCAGTAGTAGATATCGGGAAGAAAGGTGTCCGGGTCTTCCCGTGCGCTCCGGAAGAAGAAGTCGAGCTTCTCCACGAACGGGGCCGGGCCGCCGAACAGCTCCATCATCCCGGATACGTCCTGCGGTGCGAACCAGAGCCAGTGCCAGGCATCCCCCTCCACGTACTCCTCTGCAAAGGGCCACTCCGGGAGGAACGGTGTGTACCACTTTCCCGCCGAGTCCCGGCCCCGCAGAAATTGCGTTTCCGGGTCCCACAGGTGAGCGTAGTTCCCGGCGCGCTGAAGAAACAGGGCCGCATCCTCCTCGTAGCCCAGTTCCCGGGCCAGCACACCGATACAGTAGTCATCGTAGGCGTACTCCACGGTCCTGGAGGGGGCCTTGCTGGTGTGATCGGTTGTGCAGTATCCCAGGGAGGTGTAGTGCTCCATGTCGGAGCGGCCCGCGTTCGGGACCGGGCCCGTGGCGTGGCGGCGCATCCCCTGGTAGGCGGTCTCCACGTCGAAATCCCGGATCCCCTTGATCCAGGCCTCGGCGATCACCGAGTCGGCGTGGGTGCCGATCATGCAGCCCGTGTATCCTCGGCCCATGGGCCACTTGGGCAGGTCGCCCCCCTGTTCGAGCATCCTCACCAGGGAAACCACGAAGTCCCGGGCACGGTCCGGGTCGATGAGGGCCATGAGCGGGTGGAGGGTCCGGAAGGTATCCCACAGAGACATGTCCGTGTAGTAGGTAAAGCCTTCCGCCGCGTGGGACAGGCCGTCGAACCCCGTGTACACGCCGTCGGACTCGGTGAAGAGCGTGGGCATCATGTAGGCGTTGTGAAGGGCCGTGTAGAAGATGCGGCGCTGGGTCTCCGTTCCGCCGGTGACCTCGATCACGTCAAGCTTCCGCCGCCACGCCTGCCGGTTCGTCTCCACGGCTCCCTGGAAATCGATCCCGGCCGTCTCTTCCTGAAGGTTCTTTCGCGCCTGTTCCACGCTGATGTAGGACAGGGCCACGTCCGCCTGGACACGGCAGGAGGTTTCACCCGGGGAACAGCTTCCGGGATCAAAGGAGGCGAAGGCACCCAGGTCGTCACCGGCACCATGCGTTTCCCCGTTTTGGATCCGGTCGTTCTCAACGATACCGTATCCGGCGAACGGCTCACTGAACCTCACCACAAAGTAGGTATGCAGGCCCCCGAACCGGCCGGAAAGGGATCCCCTCTGGACCACGGAACCGGCGATCACCCGCCCGGCGGGATCCAGGAACACCTCCCCCTGCGTGGCCTCCCCCGGGATGATGGAGGCGGTGACGTCCACCACCACGCCGGGCGAACCTGTGTCCGCCGGAAAGGTGTAGCGGTGCAGGGCCACGCGCTTCAGGGCGGCAAGCTCTGCCTGGATGCCGGTTTCCTCCAGCAGGACCCGGTAGTAGCCCACGGAGGCTTCCTCGTCCTCGTGTGAGAAGGCGGAACGGTAACCGTCGTCGGTCACGGTGGTCTCGTCAACGCGGGCCACGGGCATGAGGCGGACGTTCCCCTGGTCCGCGGCGCCCGTCCCCACCAGGCGGGCGTTGGAAAACCCACGGATATGAGTGTCGTTGTGCCAGTACCCGGCGAAGTGCTGGAAGTGCGGGGCGAAGCTTTCGATGGAGGTGTCCGGGGAGGGGCGGATCATCCCGTTGGGCCACTGGGGCCCCGGCACCAGGCTTCCCGCGGCGAAACCCACACCCCCGGTGCCCACGAACGGGTTGACCAGGGGAAGAGGGTCGATCCGGGCGGTGGAGCCCGCCGGCGGGGGTTGCGTGTCCGGGGTGTCGCTTCCGGAACAGGCGGGGAGCAACAAGAAGGCTGCGGCACAGCCGGCGAGAACCCTTTTGTGTATCATCTGAGCGAACAATTTCATTTGAATTCTTTTCTCCAGAGGAACTTCTGTGTTGTTGTCATTCCGGGCTTGACCCGGAATCCAGTTACAGGCACTTCTGGGTCCCGTCCGGAGCTTGCCCCGGGTTCAGATCCGGGGCAGGGATGACAACAACTTGGACTTTTGAATGCCTGCCGGGATCCTTGAGATTTTCTCTACACCGACCTGCAATATTCTGGCACGGCGGCCCGGCAAAGGAAAGAAACGAACAGAGATCCCTTCCTATTCCGACACATTCAGGGCGGGCATGGTTATACGGGGAGGCAGCTCGAACCCCCTGTAAAGAGACACGCTCCTTTAACAGGCATGGAAAACAAGGATTCCGGATTATCCGTCATTCCGGGTTCGAGAGGGTGATAAACGTCTTTTCCCGTCATGCCGGCGAAGGAGGGCGTCGAAAAATTGATGTTGCCGGTCTTATAATGGCGAATGTTGCGAGGAGCCGTAGGCGACGCGGCAACCCCCCGGCGCAGCAGGGCATCCCCCTGGGC
>CAYTRL010000392.1:264-5790 GCA_964439795.1 uncultured Thermodesulfobacteriota bacterium | reverse complement strand
GGGGCCGGTACGCGCCCGTCGGACCTACCCGTTCCGGTCGAGCCTGGACGCGGGGGTGAAACTGGCCGCGGCATCGGACGCACCGGTGGAATCCACGGATGTGCTGCACGCCCTCCAGTGCTGCGTGACCCGCGAAGGCTTCGAGACCCAACAGGGGATCACGGCCGCCCAGGCGGTGCGCATGTACACGCTGGACGCGGCCTTCGCACAGTTCGAAGAGCAGGTCAAGGGGAGCCTGACGCCCGGCAAGCGGGCGGACATGGTGGTGCTCACGGAAAACCCGGTCTCCGTCCCCCCGGAGAAGATCCGGGATATACAGGTCCTGCGGACAATCTGGGCCGGCCGGGTCGCCTATGAAGCGGACGAAAGACTTGCTTGATATCCAATCCCGATCTCTGCTATTTTGTCACATCTTTCTGAACCGTTCCCCAATGTTCTATTTTCAGGTGGTCAGGTGTACCCGTCGGACCGCCATCGGAACAATCCGGGAGGATCCACCGTGCAGCAGAGCCGACCCGAAGAGGGCCCCATCGGGGTGCTGTTGAACCCGAACTCCCGAAAGAACCGGGCACGGCCCCACCGAAGAGAAAAGCTGCAGGGGATCCTGGGGGATTATGGTATCGTCCGGCAGACCCGGACCGTGGAGGGGATCACACCGGTCCTGGAAGAGTTCATCGATCGGAAAATCCCCTACTGGGTAAGCGACGGCGGCGACGGAGCCCTCCATTGGATGATCAACAAGGGCATGGGACTCGCCTTTCCCGAGGAAATCCCCGGCCCCGGAACGATGTTCACGCCCATCGTGGTTCCCACCAACGGGGGTACCATCGACTTCGTGGCGAAAAAAGCCGGCATCAAGGGCTACGCCGAACAGATCCTGGAAAAACTTATCACCACACAGAAAACGGGCACACCCGTTTCCCTGACCCTGGTGGACTCCATGCGGATCCGGGGAAAACGGCTCGGAGCCTCGGGAATCGAACCGTTTGAAAAGGTCGGTTTCGCCGCGGCCATCGGGGGCGTCGGCCAGAAATTCTTCGATAAATACTATGCGGAAGATACCCTGGGGCCCAAGGCCATCGTCTCGGTCATCGCCAAGGCGGTGGGCTCCTTCTTCCTGGGACGCCTTCCGGGAAGCAACCGCCTCCCCCCGGAATGGAAATCCTACGCAGAGGAGATCTTCCGGCCAGAGCAGGCCACGGTGTGCATCGACGGGCAGGAACTGGACTACGATTCCTACGGCGCCATCCATGCCGGCTCCCTGGACATCAACCTGGGGGGCGTCATCCGGGTCTTCGGCATGGCGGCCGGTCCGGGGGACATCCAGTTCCAGGCCGGCTCCATCCAACCCATCGAGATGATCGGAAACCTGCCGAACCTTTTCTCCGGGAAAAAGATCCGGAGTTCCCGCCTGGTGGACACCACCGGAAACATCATGAGCGTATATGCGGGCAATACGTCGGGACTCCGTCCGGTAATCGACGGGGAACTGTTCGAAGACGTCACCGAACTTCACATCACGGCGGGCCCGAGAATCAGTGTTCCCCACATCCCCTGAAGATGTTCCGGTCACGATTCAAACGTGACGGGTCCGCTCCTGTATCGCCCCCTATCCGTACGCATCCTCATGATTGCAGGCCTGACCTTACAGATAGTCGGGGTCATGTGGTAGCCGGGGTCAGGTCTTCATTTTACATTTTTAACTATCCGAACGAGTTGTCCGGTGCAGTAGCCACGAGAAAAATGTAGAATGAAGACCTGACCCCATCTCTTCCGACGCGGCAAGCTCCCGACGCAGCAGGAATACGGTGCCGGGGGGTTGCCGCGCTCCGCTCGCAATCTCCAGCTATAAACACATTCCTGCTGAATCAATACTCAATGGCTTTAAAATGTTTTCACCTTGACAGGGCTTGGGTTGAGGCGGTAAATATTGTGTAACAGAAACATTTTCTATTTACCCCGTCCTGGTGCAACAGAAGGAGAATACACCATGAGAAAAGAACGAATTTGCCTTCGAGACGGTCTGGTAATTTTGTTGGCAGCCCTGATCCTCCCTCTGTTCGCAGCCTCCTGCCGCCCTCCCCTGCCCTCCTACGATGGAAGTGCGTACCTGATCGTAACCCCCGAGGCGTTGCTGCCTTCGATATCTGATTTCGCGGCCTACAAGGAGTCCCGCGGGTTCCTGGTGGATACGGTCACCCTGGAAGAGATTCTGGCCGGCACACCGGGGATCGACGATCCGGATAAGATCCGCAACCACCTGATGGGGTACGCCGACTCGACCCCGGACCGGGAGTTCGTGCTCCTGGTGGGTTCCATGAGCACCATGCCCATGCGGATCGCGTATCCCGACCCGGACGATCACGTGAACCAGGATGTGCCCACGGATTTTTATTACGAAGAGCTCACCGGCAACTGGGACGGGGATGGAGACGGTTATTACGGCGAGTACGGGGACGACATGTCCCAGGCCACGGAGGATTACGTAGCCGAGTTATACGTGGGCAGGATCCCGTGGGACGATCCTCTGGAGGTGGAGAACATCCTCGACACGATCATGCTTTACGACACGGACAACTCCGCGCGGATGACGCGCGTTATCGGGGCGGCGGCCACCATCATGGTCCCCTGCGATTCGGCCGCCTGGGTGAACCTGGCAAAAGGCCTGTACCTGGACCGCGCGGGGTACGAGACCACGGCTCTGTACGAGAACTGCCCAAGCGCCAACCCGGACCTGGAACTATCGCGGGACAACTTCCTGGGTGAGTGGGAGTCCCAGGAGCCGGGGCTGATCACCTGGTTTTCACACGGCTCTTCCTACGCCTCCTACGGCGGGCCCCAGGGAACGTTCATTGATGTGGATCACCTTCCCCAGGGGGTGTTGCCGGCGGTGGGCATCACCTCAGGCTGCACCGTGGGAAACCCCGAGGTGGCGAGCCTGGGCCGGGTCATCGTCCGGGAAGGTGTTTGCGCCGCCTTCCTCGGCAGCAGCCGGTCCACCTGGTTCGGGGACGACCCGGTGCCCGCCTTCGTCTCGCAGCTGAAGGTGGCGGAAAACTTCATCTGGGCGAGAAAAGCGCTGTCCGAGTCCAAGATCCTTTCCCTGGAATACTTTGCTCAGGCAGAGAGGGTCCCGGACAACCTTCCGGGTGAGTACTTCCACCAGGACCTGTTCCAGTTTATGGTGTTTGGGGACCCGTCCATCCAGATCCGGTAACAGGCGGCCGATAAAACACCATCTGCTGCGTTCCGCTTCCCCTTCGTCCCTGCGACGTACTATGTACTGTCTTGGTCCTCGGGGTTCGCGCGCCTTGCATCTGGCACCTTCTTGACCGCCTGTGTTTTCTCCATCACAGGAGGTTGATCGATACCACTGGGGAGGCTATCTTCGAAGCACCCGGCCGTGCTTCCCCCCGGGGATCGCCTTTCCGTTGCGCACCACTACGTGACCGGAGAGAACGACTTCTCGAATACCCGAGGGTGCGGCCTCCGCGTTGTCCGGGGTGGTGTTATCCCGCACGGTGAGAGGGTCGAAAACCACCAGGTCGGCCCAGGCCCCCTCCGCGATCCGGCCCACCTGCTTCAAGCCGATACGTTCCGCGGGGAACGAAGTCGACCTGCGCACGGCCTCCTCCAGGGAAAAGAGCTCCCGTTCCCTGCAGTACCGCCCCAGCACCCGTGGAAAGGTTCCGAAGGAGGCCGGGTTGTGGCAGCCCCGGCCGGTGAGGATGGTGTCGGTCATGAAGGCGCAACGAGGATGGGAGAGCACCGTCTCCAGGGGCTTTTCGTATCCCGCATCCCCGGAATAGGTCCCCAGCAGGATACGCGCCTTCCCACCGCTCACCCGGGCCACGTGGAGGTAGGCCTCGAACAGCGGCATCTTCAGGCGCCGGGCAATGGCGCCGAAATCCAGCCCCTCCAGGGGTTCCAGTTCCGGCTCGCAACCCCAGAGCAGGCGGATGTCCTGGAACCCGAACCCCAGGGCCAGGAGCAGGAGCCTGCCCTCCCTCTTGATCCTGCGCAGGGAGGGCGGGTGGTTAATGTTCTTCTGAAAGCCGTCCAGAAACCACTCCGGGAACACCACGTTCACGGTGGAGTTGCCCACAGTGTACGGAAAGGCGTCAAAGGCCAGGTCCACACCCCGGTCCACCGCCCGGTCGATCTCCCGAAACACGGCCCGGTGCGTACGCCAGGTCCGGCGGCCAACAAAGATCTGGTGGGAAAGCTGAAGCCGGGCTTTACTCTTTTCCGCCAGGCCGATCAGCTCGCGGACGGACCGCAAGTTGTGAGGGGCCCCCAGGAAGTACGGCCGGTAGAACGGAGACACCCACGTGTAGGCGCGGCCGTGCACGGTGAACAGCGCTCCGGCTTCCGCAACGGTGCGGAGCAGGGTCAGGATCTCTTCGTTGCGGGAGAAAACCCCGGGCGCATAGGCCAGGCCGGCGGACAGACCGAACGCCCCTTCTTCCAGGGCCTGCCCGGTGAGGCGCACCATGGCGTCCATCTCTTCCGGAGCGGGGGCGCCCGTCCGCGGCCCCATGACCGCATAGCGGAGGGTCCCGTGCCCCGCCAGGAACGCCGTGTTGAGCAGGAGGCCGTCCTTCTCCAGGCTCCCCAGAAACTCGGATACCGATCTCCAGCTGTAAGAAAATGCCCGGTCACGGAGCATCTCCGAGGACCCGTCCAGGAGCAAAACCGACCGGTCGTTGGCCGGGGCCGGGGAGAACCCGCAGTTTCCGGTTACCAGGGTGGTGATCCCCTGCTCGAGAAGCGGCGCCAGGATCCGGGGATGCTCCTCCAGGGGCAGGATCCACTCCGCGTGGGAGTGCACGTCGATAAACCCCGGGGCCACCGCGTATCCTGCGGCGTCGATCACCTCCGCACCGTTCAGGGCCTGGCCCGGGGATACAGCAGCCACCCGACCCTCCCGGATCCCCAGATCCGCCCGGAACCGTGGCCGGCCTGTACCGTCCACCACCTCTCCCCCCCGGATGACCAGTTCCAGATCCATAATTATCCCCTCCTTGTTCAACCCACGGAAACCGCAACGGTTTCACAGGGAGTTACCCGAACATTCTGCTCAACAAACCGGACATAGTAAAATATTTGAACATTAAATAAAAACATGGTTGACTTAACTTTACGGCACATATTAGAATGAAAAAATGCAGGATCGAAGCTGCCTAAAGTGACTATTGAGCGGTCGATCCGATTCCTTCAGGCTTTTTGTACACTGTTTTCGATAAAAGAAACAACCACAGACAGGAGGGAAACCATGAGAAGATCCAGCCGCGTGAAGCTGGCCGTCGCACTGATGTTTCTGGGCGTAATGGCCCTGCACTGCGAACCATCCAACCTGCCCATATTTACATGGGTCACCCCGCTCCAGAACACCGTCTTTCTCGCCGATGGTGACGATCCTCTCCCCACGGTCATCGAGTCAGCAGTACCCCTGCCGGGTTGCGGCGCAACCGTGTTTCCCATCGACCCGGGCGACAGCTTCTTCGACGTGTTCTTCGATGTGTG
>CAYTRL010000392.1:0-254 GCA_964439795.1 uncultured Thermodesulfobacteriota bacterium | reverse complement strand
CCCATCGACCCGGGCACCTTCACGGCCAGCCTGGAGGAATGGCGCGACGGGGAGATGATTGACGCGGCAGATGTCACCTCCTCCTTCGGTGAACCGGTTCTCGATCCCACGCTCGGGAAATACACGTTCCCGGGGACCGTGGACCTGCCCGGATTCGGCGACTACCGGCTCGTGCTCTCGGTTTCCAACGAGATGGGTGAGGGGACCGGGGTACTGAGCCTGTTCGTGAAGCAGAACGCGGCAAGCTTCGCCGG
>CAYTRL010000391.1:0-5810 GCA_964439795.1 uncultured Thermodesulfobacteriota bacterium | reverse complement strand
GAAGAACTGGGGGTGAAAGATGCCCTTCCGGGCCACTTCCATCATGCCGCTGGAAAAGGTGACCCCCGCGAGCATGCCCAGGCTGGCGATGATCATGATCACGTGGCGGGGGGCCACCCGCGACCCGATGGATGAGTTGAGAAAGTTGACCGCGTCGTTGCTCACCCCCACCACGAGATCGCAGATGGCCAGGGTGAGCAGAAGGATGATGGCGCCCTGGTATATATCCATAATTCCCCTCATTCATATCGGGATTGGAAAGAGTCGGAAAGGAAGATAATCAAAGGGGTGCCCGAAGTCAATCAGGGATCAGAGGCTGGGTTGTACTGCCCGGAACAGGTTGTCGGTGAAGCAGAGCGTCTCCCGGGGGCGGAAGAAGAACCTCACGGAAGCGCCCCCCAGGACCTCCACGTGGTCGGTGGTGCTGTTCACGCCGGCAAAGCCTCCCAGGGCCCAGCGTTTTCCCAGAAGTTTGAGACCCTGCACACTCGCGGAAAGACCGAAGTTGGACTTTGTTTCACCGTCGTACACCGCGGTCAGGTTGTTTCGCGCGTCCGGGCTCAGGGCCACGGGGTTCTCTCCGGTCCCATGGTACTGGGATGCCTCGCTCGTCTCGTAGTACACATACCCGATGGAGATCTGCGCGTCGATCCAGATATCCCGGCATCGTTTCGTGACGAAGCGGGCAAAGGGCCCGGCCATCAAGTATGCCTGAGGGCTGAAATACCCGCCCTGGCCGAAGGTGAAGAAGTTGGTGTTGCGATGGAAATGCTGTCCGATGACCAGCGCCCCCAGGGAAAGCTCCCCCACCGACAGGGCGGAGGTCCTCCCGGCGCTCACCGTGCCCCCCGCCCGATGGTTGTCCACGGTCTGCTCGCCCCAGTAATAATCATACCCCGCTTCCAGAGACACCCAGTAGGGCGGCCGGCTCCAGAGGGTCTTGGAGCCCAGCACGCCGGTCCTCAGAACCCGTCCCCATGTCCGGTCCGCGTACGGGTCCCGCTGCCCCACGTAGGACAGCAGGGACTCCTTGACCGGGTGCTGGTGCACATTGACCTGCCAGTCGTTGCGCCGGAGGGCCTGTGCCAGGAACGTGGGCAGAGGGTCCACTGTCCCTCCCACCGGCGTCGATCCGAGCCTGACCCTCCAGGATACGTCCCCTTCCCTTTCCAGCTCCACCTCGGGCGTGAACACCCAGGCGGATTCACGGAGAGGGCGTTGCGTCATGCCCGGGCTGTCGATGAACCGGTAGTAGGACCCGGCGTAGGGGTTGCCGGGTGCCTCTCCGCTGTCGAGCCAGGCCGGTGTCAGGGTGAAACGCCACTGCATCCGGCGTTTCCAGGGGACCCGCACCCCCAGGGGCACCCCCGCTTCGATGAGCCGGGACAACCCCGGGTCCCCGGTCCTCCAGCGGCCGTAAGGGATCGACTCGCCCCAGGGGGCGTCACAGTTCACAAAGCAGGTGCCCGCCCCCGGCGAAGTCCGTGCCGCCAGGATCGGCTGTCCCTGGTCGTAGTAGCTCTCCGCGGCGATCCTTCTCATCGAGGGATCCGGGTCCGAAGCCAGATTCCGGATCCACGCGGAGGCCCGGTCTTCTTCCCCGAGTTTCTCGAACGTGAGGAGCACGTTCCGGGCCGCCTCCTCGGAGGGTTCCTGTTCGAAGGATTCCAGGAAAAACCGCTGCGCGGCCTTCAGGTCGCCGGCGTGGTAGTACGACCAGGCCAGCAGGTTCCGGATGTCCGGGTCGGCCGGCTCCCGGGCATAGGCCCGGGTCAGGTACGGTTCCGCCCGGACGTAGTCGCCCGCCTCGAACAGGAGGACGCCCTGCTGCTTGTTCAGGCTTTCCCGGAGGGGCGACAGTTCCGGGTCCTCGGCCAGCGGGGGCTGTTCCAGCCAGCGGAGGGCCTCCCCGGCACGGCCCAATCCGACCAGCGCACTGCATTTTCCCTCAACGTACTCGGTGTTGGCTGGATCCTGTTCCAGGAGCAAAGAGAACTGTTCCAGTGCGGGCTCCTCCTCCCCGGCGTTGAGGCAGGCCCATGCCAGCTCTGTCCTCACCCCCTCCTGGCCGGGATCCAGCTCGAGTATCCTTTCCGCGGCTTGACGATATTCCGTTGTCCCCGGAGACAGATCCTTCATCCGCTGCTTCAGCAGGTCCACTTCCAGGGTACGGATCTTCTCCCGGGTCCCGGCGTCCCCGCCCGGTGCCCGCCCCTCCCGTTCCAGCAGGTCCAGGGCTTTACTGAAGGGGAGCAGGGCGGCCAGATGACGGAGGACCTCCACCCGGACATCCCCGTCTTTCTCGCCGCACGGAAGGAGTTCATGGAGAACGGAAACCGCCACGCCGCTCTCCCCCATCTCCGCCGCCCTGGACGCCGCGTCGATAAAGAGGTAGGGATCGGTACAGGCGGCCAGAAGCGCCCGGTTCTTCTCGAGCAAACGGGCAAGGCCGGGCCCGGACGATTCCCTGCGGATCCTGCGGAGCCGTTTCCGGTTTTCCAACACCTTCAGCTCACCGGCCAGCCTGGCCCGCTTCGGCGAGTCCGGCATCCGGCCCAGCAGTTCACCGGCCTGCTTGAGGTCCCCCCTGTCCAGAACCACGCGGATCAGGGCGGGCAGGGTCTCGTCGGGCCGGTACCCCTCCCTCACCAACCCTTCCAGCAGGCCGGCGGCCCGGTCGTTCTCACCCCTCCCGGCCAGGGAGAGGGCCAGGCCCAGGGTCGCCTCGTTGCGGATCCCGGGATCCCCGCTCCCTGACGCCCGGGTAAAATAGACCTCCGCCTCTTGAAATCCGCCGGTGTCATAACTTGCCCACGCGTCGGCCAGGGCTTCCCGTAAATCGGCGGGGTTCTCCGGCGGGCGGTACGGCTCCGGCCCGGAGGAGTCGACAGAAACGTCCTGCGCACGGCGACGGATCTCGAGCCGGTCGGACGAACCGCGCTCCCCGCGTTCCTCATCCTGTTCGCCCCGGGTCACCCGCTTCTCTTGTTCTTCCGACGACCGGGTACCCTTGTCCGTGGAAGCCTTTCTGCGAACCTCCACACCGGAATCCGTTCTTTCCCCGGCCGGACCCTGGGCAAGGGCGTTCCGGGAGAGAAGGAACCCTTCCCCCCCGGCGAAAAAGAACGTGGCTGACAGAAGCCAGGGAAGAAAAACACGGGCAGTGGATTTCAGAAGCCTGTGAAGAAAGCTTTCTTCCATGATCCGACGGCCATCCTCAGGGTCTGAACTGAATCTGCGAGAGCAGGTAGAGGACATGAGAGTAGTAGTCCCTCTTTTCCGCACCGATCTTTTCCCGGGCCCGCTTCCACAGGGTCCGGCTCTGTGCCTTTCTGCCCAGTGCCTCCGCGGCCCGGGCATATACGGCACAGAAACCCGCCGACGCTTCCTCCAGGGAAACCGAGTTTCCGGCCAGATCCACGTTCCGGGGCACATACCCGAGCCGTTCCACCAGGTCCAGCATCCCCGAGAACCCGGGAAGCGCATCCAGGTTTTCGTCCCAGGCCAGGTACAGTGGCACGCGGATGGCCTCATAGCCGTAATATGTTCCCCGCTGGGCGGCGAGGACGGGTGCCGGTTCCTTCCACAGCACCCAGTCGGCCGGGAGTCCCAGCCGCGTGAACGTGCAGCGGGACAGCACCGTAAGGCAGTCCTTGTGCAACCGCTTCCAGAATGACTTGTGTTCCTGTTCGGCAAACAGCAAGAAAGCCGGAAAGACCATGTAGGAGGGGTTGATCATGGTTCCGTCAGGCTGCACGAACCCGTAGTACCCCGGCAGGAGCAGAAACAGCCCGTTCTTCTCCGGCACCAGCCGGGTCCGGACGCTTTCCAGGATCCCCAGCGCCTTCTTCTTGAGGGGTACGTCCTGCCACTTCTCCGCTCCAAGCAGCAGCGCTCCGGCGATGAGCAGGTCCCCGTCCGTGGCGTTGTTCATGTCGATCACGCCCCATCGACCCGGGTACCTCTCTCCCCAGCTCCATGCAAGAAGCCGGTCGTTCCCCCGGACCTGGAGGTTGTTTTCGGCCCACCGCCAGCAACGGTGGAAGGTCCGGGCATCGTCATAGGCCACGGCCAGGAGCATGGCGTACCCCTGCCCCTCGGAGTGGGACCGTCCGCCCTGGTTGAAATCGATCACCCGGCCGTCCTCGGCCATGTATTCCTTCTTGAAACGCTGCCAGGCGTCCGCATCCAGGGCCGCGGTTTCCGAAACCCAGAGCAGGGTGATCATCAGGGCCGTCAGCAGGCTTTTCATCCGCTTACCCCTCTTCCATCTGTCCGAACCGCTTTGCCTTTCTCCGCCGGATGAGCAGGAGGAGGATCCAGGCGATCAGGAAGAGACAGAGAACCAGCCCCCCGGCGAAGACCAGAGGATGAACGTTCACCAACCCGTTCAGGTGGTTCAACGTGCCGGCTTTACCCAGAAAATAGGCCGTACCGGCCCTCTCCGAAACCACCCCGGCCCCGGATCCTTCCGGTTCCACCAGCACCAGGTTGTCCCGGCAGTAACCCCGCACGTAGGAGCTCCAGAGGGTGCGTACTCCCCGGTCCAGCCCGGAGGGGGCGCCGGCCGCCATCACCAGGACGGACCGGTCGTCTCCGAACGGGGAGAGGTACTCCATGAGCAGGAGTTTTCCTTCTCCAAGAACGGCCTGCGTCACCACCTGCGCGTTCAGGGGCCGGGGAGGCTCTTCGAGCTTCCCTTCCCCGGGGAAGATCCCGCCCACGAAACGGTCCCACCAGGATCCCGCCCTTTTCAGGAAGTCGGTCTCCCCTGGAAACGGGTAAGGCAGGCTGCGCCCGATGGGTGAGGCGTCGAGCAGGGGATCCGGAATATTTTCGAGCGGTCCCACCACCAGGAGGTTCCCCGGGTTCCCCCCGGGCAGGTCATGGGCAAAGCGGATACGGGCGGGCGACACCCCGTTTTTCTGGCAGATCATGGAAACCAGGTTCACCGCGGCCCCGGCGCTCTGTTCGTCCTTCCGGGTGAGGAGAACCGTGGTCTCCCGCCAGTCCGGCCATGCGGCAAACGGGAACCCGTCCTGAAAAAAGAGCTCCAAGCGTGGCATTTCGGTCCAGTGGACCATCCCCGGGATCTCCAGGGAGGAATCGTCGTACAGGGTCACCGCCAGGTTTCGGGTCTGGATCCTCTCGCACTGGCCCGTGATCAGCGGGGTCAGGACCGGGTCGAAGCGGAGGCTGTTTTCTCCCGGCCGGAACAGGTGCATGGGAATCATGATCTTGTAGTCACGAAACCGGACCCCTGCCTGCTGATCAAGCGGGACGGCCGCGGTGAACTTGTCGTTCAGGTAGAGGTTGAGCACCGAGTCTTTGCGCATCTCCGCACCGTAGGCCAGGTGCAGGGAACAGACGGCCAGGGCATTTTCCTGGAGGAGAATATCCGAAGGGAGCCGGAAACTCAGATGCGCGGACCCGGAATCGGTCCCCTGATACGTGGTGGAGGTGAACCCGAGGTTTTCAAAGCGGTACGTTTTCCCCGGGGCCAGCAGCGCCCGGCCCGTATACCGGGTCACCTCTGGAACCACCACACCCTTCACAACTGCAGAGGGCGCGTCCGGCAATGGGTAGGAGAGGACGGAGAAGGCCCGCAGAGCGTTTTCCAGCTCCTCCTCGTTTTGTCCCGAAATCACGATGAGTGCGTGGCCCGGGTCCGTGACCACCCTTCGCTCCGGCACACCGCCCCCACCCTCTTCCTGCCTCTCTCCGGGAAGAGGCAGGATGCCCAGCTGGCCCGCGGGGGGCTCCATCTCGTATTTTCCCAGAAGACCGGACACAAAACCGTCCCCGCCGAT
>CAYTRL010000390.1:0-5846 GCA_964439795.1 uncultured Thermodesulfobacteriota bacterium | reverse complement strand
CGGACAAAGTCCTGGTACACCGAGAAGGGGGACCGCCTCTGCATAACGGCCAGCCCCACCATCATCACCGGATAGCCCAGGAAAAAACCGGCCCCGATCACCAATTCGTCCACCAGGCGGCTGTGCCCTGACGGGACCCCCTTTCCGCGGGACAGCAGGGCGTCCAGCGTGTTTGCGGAGAGGTTGGCCACGGTCATGACCCGCGCCACGGTTTCGATGTCCCGCCGCCGCCCTTCGCTGAAATGCTCCTGCACCCGTCGCTCCAGGTCCGCCGGAACCGGCCCGAAGTCTCCGGCGGCCAGGGCCTGGGCGTAGTCCAGGGCCAGCCCGCGTTCCGGGTTCTGGTCCGACCCGTCCGCGCGTCCGATCCGTTCGAGCCCATCCTCGGTGAGCCCCTCCACGAGGGCCCACTGTCCGTGAACGAAATTACAGAACCGGCACTCGTTGGTACGCGCCACCGCCACCATGATCTCTTCCCGGAACAGGGGATCCACACGCTTCCGACCCCACACGGAGAGGACATCGGGCATCCGGGGGACGAGCGCCGCCAGGTGTCGGGACAGGTCCTCCAGGCGGTAGGTTTTCTTCCGAAACCCGCTGAACAGGGTGGGTTCTTCCGACGGACCCGTTCTCGGTGCGGTGCTTCCGGATTCGCTGCTCATAGAGTGCATCCTGTGGGTTGATTGCTGGGGGATCGCCCGGGGGGTTCATTAATATCCAGGGTACACCCCTGTGTCCGGCTGTCAAGAATCCCGGATCTTCAGGCTCGACCTCTATGCCCCCTTGGAACCCATTTTCCCCTGGCGTCCATGCCTGGACAGGTCGAGCCCGGTTTCTTCTCCCGGTTGCCGACTGTTCATCTTCCTGTTTTTGCTGTACAATAGAACAAGATGCTTAGAGAAGAAAAAAACGATGGTCATCCTTCGCTGTGAAAGGAAACAGTCATGAAAAGGTTCCCCTTGTTTTTCATCATCCTTCTGGGGTTCACCGTTGCAGGCGGATTCGGTCCGATGGAGGTCCCGGGGGAGGGTTTTCCCATGGGCCCTAATCCGTACCAGGGGATGGTTCCTTCGGGAAAGCGGGTCGGGGAGATGCTCGCCATCTCCAGCCACATGAGCCGGGGGGCGGGGGCCAGCTGGACCCGTGATTTCGAGATCGAAAAGCTGGTGCAGGCCGGTGTGGGGCAGCTGCGAATCGACTTTGCCTGGAAGCACATCGAGCCGGAGGACGGACACTGGGTGTTCGACGGGTACGACAGGATGGTGGATCTTTGCGGGGAGGCTGGAATCCGGGTGAACGCGCTCCTGGACTACGGCGTGGATTGGGCCATGCCCGACGGGAAGACCAGCAGCATCGATCCGGAGGTGTGGGCGGATTTCAACGGCACGGTGGCGGCCCACTTCGCGGACCGGATCGACACGTACGAGATCTGGAACGAGCAGAACACCCAGCGCTTCTGGAAGCCGTGGCCGGACCCTGAACACTACGGCCGGCTCCTCAAGGCGGGCTACGAGGCCATTCACCGGAACGACCCGGACGCCACGGTGCTGTTCGGGGGGCTGAGCACCGCCGACATCTACATGTTCGGGCCGAACGGGGTCTGGAACTTCATCGTGCGAACAGCCGAGGCCCACCCCGACCTTTGCGAATGGTTCGACGGGATGGCGATCCACCCTTATTCCTTCCTCCAGCAGACCATGCCGGAAAAAGAGGTCACCGTGGACGACTGGACCTACCCGGACATGGAGCAGGCCGTGGATCATGCCCGGGACCTGCTTCACCGGATCGGCTGCGGAGACAAGCCGATCCATTTCACCGAGATGGGGTGGCCCAGTCTTCTGATCGGAAAGGAGCGGCAGGCCAGCTACCTGTCCAGGGGGCTGCTCCTGGCCGCTTCCAAGGGGGTGGAGACCTATTACTGGTACACCTTCTGGGACGGCGACGGAGACGCCTCCCTGCCCACCGAGGACTTTTTCGGGCTGTTTACGTGGTGGGGCCGGGATATCGAGGTGAAACCCAGCTACCGGGCGCTCTCCGCGGCCGGGTCCCTGCTGGGCGGCCTGCGGTACGCGGGGGACCTGGGCAAGGCCCTTTCCTGGCCGGAGAACCGGCGCGGTCTGGCGTTTACGGACGGGGAAGGCCGCTGGGTGGTGGGCCTCTGGTTCGAGGTCTGCGACCGCTCCAAGACGGAGGCGGTCCCGGTTCCGCTGCACCCCGGAGCCGGCGGGGTCTGGGATCTTTATGACAGGGAAGGGACCCTCATGAGGGTGGGCGATGCCTCACAGGGCGTGGTTTCCGTCAAACTGTCGGGGAAGGTTCAGTACCTGTCTTTCCGAGTGGAATGACGCCGGCCTACCAGAACTTCAGGGGCAGGCGAAGCCCGGTCATGATCACGTTGGCGGCCCGGAAGTTCTTGCCCGGGATCCATGACTGGTTACGGTAGCCCCCGTAAACCTGCAGGGGGATGCCCAGGCGGAGCAGGCTCACCGTGACGATGCCGGTGAGGATGTTCTTGTACCCGGGTTGCCAGATCTCCTCCTTGTCCTCGTATTCCCACCAGTCGGAATCCCACCAGCCGCCCCCTTCCCATTCGGTCTGCCCGATGGCGGTGTACGTGTACCGCAAGGTCAGGGTCAGCAGGGGCGGCAGCTTCTTGGCCTTTTCCACGTCCCGGCTGCTCAGCCAGGTGGCCCGCGCCGGTCCCTTCCACGGGACGATATCGGCCTGGAAGGAGATCCCGAGGAAATCCCCGGGGTCGACGGTGTACGTGGGACCCGCGAGCTCGTCCTGGCCGATGAGCAGGATTTTGTGTTTTTCTCCCGTGGGGGTGTCGTATTCGTGCTTGAAGAACACCTCGTAAAACCCGTCCAGCCCCAGGGTCAACCGGTCGTCCAGGCCGTGGACCGTGTAGTCCACGCCCAGGTGGAAGCCCAGTTCCCCCTGGAAGTGCAGGTTCCAGGTGGCGGTCCCCATGGAAACCACCTCCTCCGGGTCCGGGGAGGTGCCCGTGGGAACGGCCCCGTACACGGTCAGTGCGCTGGCGAGCTTATGTCTCCTGAACCAGGGGATCAGGTCCGTGAACCGGTACCGTGCCCCCAGGATGATGTCCGAGAGAACGAAGTAGTTGCCTTCCCAGTCGGTCACCTCGGGCTGGCCGTAGCCGCTGGCGTAGGCCCAGAAGTCGTCTATGGTTTCGAACCGCCGGCCGTACTGCGCGATCACGTCCCCGGGCGTCCATTGAAAGTTCGTCTGCACGCTGCTTTTCACGAACACGGGGATGCCGATAACCGCGGTCAGGCTGTCCAGGATGCCGTACTGGATCACGTTGGCCCACACTTCAACGTTGGCCTCCACCTGCGGGGCCATGGTGCCCAGCACCTCGCCGGTGGTGGGTTCGTAGCGCTGGTCCGGCTGGATGATGGGGCCCAGGTTTCCGTTGTTGTCCCAGGCCCCCGTCACGTTGGACATGATAAAGCTCGAATCGATGATGAACGTCCCCTTTGGCAGCGTTTCCGTGAAGCCGGCGTGGGCGGCTGCGGCCAGGAGCAGGACCCCGACGAAACCGGGAAGCCCGGCGAGTTTCTTCATGGTTGTTTCCTTTTTCACTTTCCGATCATGGCGCCGAAGTCCAGTTCACGAAACGGGGCGGAGGTGGCGGGGACCTCACCCAGTGCATACCACATCTTCAGTTCGTCAGGAGCATAGATGGCGGAGTTCATGCTGTTCCGCATGTCGTTCAGGTCCGGAATTCTGATGATGCGCTTGACCCCTTCCAGGTCCAGGGTTCCGTAGGCGGCATCTATTTCCTCCCCCAACCGGTAGAAGGTGCGAATGGAACGGTAGTAATACGTGGTCCAGAACCGCTGCGGGGGCACGATCGGCAGCGGGATCGGCAAGGTGGGCAATTCGGGGATGAGCTGCGTGAGGTCCCAGATGGTCAGCAGGATGTCGTCTTCGTTCACCTGGAAGTGCATGGCCATGCGCAGGTCGTCCTGTCTCTCGCTGGCCCAATCGGCCCTTTCCTGTTCCGAGGCATCCAGGTTTCCATCGTCCGGGTAGTCCGGGTGATCCGGCGGCGAGTAGGTGAAGTATCCCCCGTCCGGGTTGTCCAGGATGTCCGCCTCGAGTTCCACCGCGGCCAGGTTTCCCTGAGCGTCGGCCAGGAGGATGTTCCACCCGAAGGTCATCTCTTTGTCCCTCAGGTACTCCCTGGCGTCCTGTGCGTTATCCGTATACTGCATCATGTCCCGCATGAGAAACCCGATGGGCGTCCCGCTGGAAATGAGGCTGGCCTCCAGAAAATGCTCGAGAAACTCGTTGGACACCGGGTTGTCCAGGGTGTCCGACAGGTTGTACATGTAGGAGAGCCCGTCGCTGCTCATCCCGGAGGACCCCCAGATCACGCCGGCCATCCCCACTGTGACGAACGGCTTCCCGTCCGAGGGCTTGTGTATGGTGACGACTCCGCACTTGTGCGCCGTGTCGTTGTCGAGCCCGGTGAAGTGGTGGGCCGCCAGCACCTGTCCGTGTGTGGTGGCCGTGCCCCGCAGTGCGAAGCTGAGGCTCGTGGGCTGAAGCCTTTCGTCCACAGCCCCCACGTTGGGGATCTCGTGCAGCGCATTGGGCGGGATTCCGTTGGCTTCCGCGTACCCCTCGGTGGTGAAAACGGTCCGCTCGTCCCGCATCACCGAAGCGTGAAGTGGGGGGGGCCAGTCCGTGTAGTCCTGGTCTCCGGCCTGGATCTGCAGGGACTGAACGCTGGCCGTTGCCATGTCCTCGGGCGGGGTGAACAGAATGTCCAGATTTTTATGATCGGGATCCACCTCAGAGATCTCGATGGCTCTGCTCTCTCCGGCAAGGTACACTATATCGTTGTGCTGTATCCGCACGAAGTCCCTGTCGACCCCATGCGCGTCAAAGAGCCGGAGCCGGAACCGGGCATCTACTGGTATTTCCGTGATGGAGGCGAACGGGCTGGGAGTCGTACTCACCCGGCCCACCTCCACCCATTCTCCACCCTGTTCCTGCTCGAAGGTTATAGATGCGAGCCGGGGTTCCTCCATGTTCCGGATCATCATGATCAGCGACCGCATCCCGAACAGGGTGTCCAGGAAGGTGTTCAGGATCACGATGCGGTCGAACTCCACGCCCGAACCGTCCGCCATACCCTGCAACTCATCGATGAAATGCTTCGGAGTGTATTTTAACAGGTTATTCCCGCTGTCAAGCAGGGCTCGGTAGGCGAACTGGTCGTTGTCGTATTTCGGTTTATTGTACTCCTCGAGCACCTCGGCGATGGTGCTCCTTTCCCGGTTGAACCAGGGGAGGATCCCGGCGCTGAGAAATTTGGTGTAGAAGTAGCGGATCTCTCCGGCCAGGGCCTTGCCGTGCTGGTACCCCCGTTCGTACGGGGTCCCCTCAACGGTCAGCACATGGTATCGGGGAGGTTCCTGCGTCCCCTCGCCACAGGCGGAGAGAGAAAAAGAGAGGATCAGTGCTCCCACGATCAGCCAGGCTGTTCCGCTTCTGAACCACGACCGTGCGGCTTTTTCTCGGGAACCGGTTTCTTGCGGGAACGGGTCTCGTTGATGATTCATGGATGCCTCCAGAGGTCCTTGGGAAAGGCGGGAAGAGAATGCAAGCAATCATAAACTTGGACCGTGGGGGGGGAGTTAAGTTCGCAAACGGTTTTTTGCTTCCTGATAAACCAATAGCCAACCAAGATAAATAAGAAATTCTCGGGTGTCAAGGGAGAGGGATCTGTCCGGATCGGCAGCGGAGCTGTTTATGGACGGAAAAAATATGCTCCCGAGGCGTTCCTGATATTTATTCATGCTTTGTTATAC
>CAYTRL010000389.1:0-5852 GCA_964439795.1 uncultured Thermodesulfobacteriota bacterium | reverse complement strand
GCGGGATGGTTCCATCCGGGAGGAACCGGGATGAGGTGCCCACATTGTGGGAAAGAAAACCCCGAGGGAGCAGCGCGCTGCAGTGCGTGCGGAACGGATGCGGTCCCGGCCGGGTCCCGCCCCCCCCCGGCGCCGCCCTCCCCCCGTTCCTACACGCCCTCGTTTCTCACCGAAACCGTTCTTTCGGGTACGGCCCCCGTGGAAGCCGAGCGGAAGTTCGTGACCGTCCTGTTTGCCGATGTGGCCAATTTCACGAACATCTCGGAGAAGGTGGACCCGGAAGACGTCCACAGGCTCATGGACGGTTGTTTCCGGATCCTTCTGAACATCATCCATTCCTTTGAGGGAACGATCAACCAGTTCACCGGCGACGGTGTCATGGCCCTGTTCGGCGCGCCGGTGGCCCATGAAGACGATGTGCAGAGGGCCTGTCAGGCGTGCCTCGAGATCCAGAAATCCATGGCCCGCTACAGCGAATCCGTGAAGAAAAGGTACGGGACGGATTTCAAGATACGCATGGGGCTGAACTCCGGGCCCGTGGTTGTGGGTTCCATCGGAGACGATCTCCGCATGGATTACACGGCCGTGGGCGACACCACGAACCTCGCCGCGCGGATGGAGAGCCTGGCAAAGTCCGGGACTATCCTGGTTTCCCGGAACGTGTATGACCGGGCCCGGCCGGACTTTCTCTTCACCTCTCTGGGGAAGGCGAAGGTCAAGGGGAAGGAGACGCTGCAGGACGTGTACATTCTGCGGGACCGAATCCGCACCCCCGGCGCCCGTACGGAACGCAGGATCCGCTCGATCATGGTCGGCAGGGAATCCGAGATGGACCGCCTGGAGCTCCACGTCCTCAAGGCCAAGACCGGCGAAGGGTCCATCGTAAATGTGATCGGAGAGGCCGGCATCGGCAAGTCACGGATCATCGAGGAACTGAAAAAAAAGGAGTCCATGAAGCGGGTGGCCGTTCTGCAGGGCCGCTCCATTTCCATGGGCAGGAACCTCAGTTTTCACCCGATCATGGAGATCCTGAAAGGGTGGGCCGACATCCGGGAAGACGACACCGAAGCCGTGGCCGCCTACAAGCTCGATTCGGCAATCCGGCGGATTGAACCGACGCAGTCGGATGACATTTTTCCGTTCATCGCCACGATGATGGGTATGAGGTTGTACGCGGAGCACGAAAAGAGAGTGAAGGAGATCGAAGGCGAGGCGCTGGAAAAACTCATCCAGAAAAATCTCAGGGACCTCATCATCCGGGCCTCCTCCCTGTCCACGATCGTCATCATCGTGGAGGACCTGCACTGGGCGGACAACAGCTCCATCGACCTGCTGATCAATCTGTTCGGCCTGGCACGGGACCACCGGATCGTCTTCATCAACGTATTGAGACCGCACTATAAGAAAACGGGGGACAAGCTCCTGGAGGCGGTCCGGGAGATCTACCCGGGCCTGCACACGGAAATCTACATCCAGCCGCTGGGCATTGCCTCGTGTGATCTGCTGATCGACAACCTGATCAAAACGGAGGTCCCTCAGGACGTCAAGGAATCGATCAAGAGACAGTCCGAGGGGAATCCGTTCTTCATCGAAGAAGTCATGCGCTCGTTCATCGACGAGGGGATCGTGGAACAGACGGATGGGAGCTTCTCCTTCACGCGGGAGACGGCCTCCGTGGTCATCCCCCGCACCCTTCGCGAACTGCTCCTGTCCCGCATCGACATGCTCGACAAGGAAAAGGAATCGATCAAGTCCCTGTTGAAGATCGCTTCGGTCATCGGAAGAAATTTTCTGTACAAGGTCCTCGCGCATGTGGCCGGCGATCTTCCCGACCTGGACGAGAAACTTTCTTATCTCAAGGAGGTGCAGCTCATCCGGGAAAGAAAGCGGGACGAGGACCTGGAGTACCTGTTCAACCACGCGCTTGTCCAGGAAGTGGTCTACGAATCGATCCTTCACCAGAAACGAAAGGCGCTCCACCTCAAGACGGCGGAGGCGATCGAATCGCTCTTTCGGGACCGGTTGCACGAATTCTACGGGATGCTCGCCTACCACTTCAGCCGGGGCGAGAAACTGGACAAGGCAAATGAGTATCTCATCAAGGCGGGGGAGGAGGCCCTGAAAGCCTCCGCATCCAGCGAGGCCCTTCACTATTTCAAGAAGGCGTTCGGCATCTACCGATCCAAGCACGGCGACAGGGACGATCCCGAAAAGGTCGCAATGTTCGAGAAGAACATCGCCCTGGCCCTCTACAACCGGGGGCAGCACATGGAGGCGGTGGCCCATTTCGACAGGGCGCTTTCCTACTACTACGAAGGGCTGCCCCGGAACCGAATTTCAGCAGCTCTCAGGTTCCTGTCCGGCATGTTCCACTTTCTGGTGAGCCTGTACCTCCCGTTTCTCAAGGTCAAGAAGATCCCCACAGAGAAAGACCGGGAAGCCATCGACCTGTTCCACAAGAAGGGCTCCGCACTGGTCGTGGTGAACCCCCGGCGGTTCTTCATCGATTCGATCTCTTCCTTCAAGATATCGACCCGTTTCGACCTGAGGGAACTCAAGAACGGCTTCGGCATGTCCGTGGGCGCCAGCGCCCTGTTCTCCTTCACGGGGATCTCCTTCTACTTGAGCCGGAAGGTGCTGGACGTGGCCAGAGTCAAGATTGACCCCGCGGATACCCGTGCGAGAATCCACTACGATCTCCTGCATACGAATCTCCAGTATTTCAGCGGAAAATGGAGAGAGATAAGACCGTACGACGGCCAGATGACAGATGAGGCCCTGAGAAACGGGGAACTGTTTCTGGCGACAACACACCTGTACTGGCACGGCTGCCCCACCCTGTACCGCGGGGCCATTCCAGTCACGGAAGAGATCGTCCGCCGGCTGAGCGCCATCGGCGAAGAGTACAACAACGATTTTTCCGTACTCCTCAAGTACTTCCTGAACACCAACCTGCTCATGGAACTCGGCCGGTTCCGGGACGCCATTCAGGAGGCCGATGCGGGCATCGATTTTCTGAAGCGAACCGGGTTTGAGCGGTCCCTGATCGAGCTGTACGCATGCAAGGCCTGGATCCATGTCCAGCGGGGAGAGATCCGGGAAGCGGGAGATGCCCTGGAGCACGCCGACCGGATCCAGCTGGAGGTGCATCCCGTTCCCATACAGGTGTCCAATTTTCTCCGGAGCCGGTTCGGATACGATCTTCATCGGCTTGATGTTTCTCTGAAATCCGGAGACAGTGCGGCTGCCCATGCCTGCCGGAAGAAGGCGCACCGGTCCGGGAAACAGTTTCTCCGAACATCCAGGCGGGCCGCCCGACACCTGATCGAGGCCGGGAGGCTCCTGGGGGTCTACTCGTGGATGACCGGGAACCACCGGAAGGCGGCCCGGTGGTGGGGATGGTCCCTGCAGAAGGGGGAGGCCATGGATGCCCGTCTCCAGGTATCCCGGCTTTGCCTGGAAATCGGACGACGCCTCACCGAGGTGGGCAGCCCCTGCCGGGAGCTTCACGGCGTCCGGGGGGAGGCGTATCTCGATAAGGCCGGCCGCCTGTTCCAAGAGATGGACCTGTCATGTGACATGAGGGAACTGGAACGTCTGGAATCGATGCGGAACGCACCGCCCGCCCCGACAGCGGAATCCGGACCCCTTTCCTTCAGAACCAGCGGGGAAAGCGATGGGTGATAAAGGAGAGGAGATCCAGCAGGACGAGGCCGCATCGCCTTTCGGACGCGTTCCTCTTTCGGAAGACAAGAAGGCTTTTTATGCCGCTTTCAACCAGGAGATCCCGCTGCTCTGCAGAACGCTGCCGGAACCCATCCACGCGGAGACCCTGCTCTTGTACATGAGTTATGCGGGGATATCGCTCGGGGAAGAACTCGATTTTTTCCGGCACTACCCCGTGCCCTCCTGGTCCATCGTGTACTGGCTCACCCGGGACGGCGGGGGCGTGGCCCCGGAGGTCGAGAGGAACGCGGTGACCGCGCATGCCATGGCCCTGTCCCTCCATTACCTGGACGATCATCTGCTGGACGGCCAGATTCCCTTGACATCCCTGGCCCTGCTTCTGCGAAGCCAGTCCTGGATGCGGATGAACCAGGCGCTGGAACACCTGGCCTGCGGCGTGCAAGGGGGAGACGAGGTCATCGGGCGCTGCCTGGCCGACTACCATGCCACCCTGGCGCATCCGGGGGAGCCGGATTCCCTGGACGCATATTGCCATCGATTCCGGAAGGAGATGGCCACCGGGACGATCGTCCCCGCGCTTCTGGCGATGAGGAGGAAGGAAGACCCGCCGGTCATCGAGGCCCTGGAAGCCGGGTCGGCCTCATTCGGTCTGGTGTGGAGGCTGCTGGACGACATCCAGGACCTTCAATCGGACATGAAGAACCATGTCCATTCCGCGGTCTATATCCTTCTGCCGGAGACGATGAAGGCCTCCTGGGACACCTGCGCGCAGGGGGAGGACGAAGGAAGCGAAGAGGATCGCAGGAGGATCCTGGAGTGCGTGGAGGAAACCGGGATCCTGGGGGAACTCTTTGGAAGGATCGAGCACGAGCTGGAATCCGCCGTCTCTCTGGCGGAGCGGTTCGCCCCACCCGGGTTTGTGCAGGAAATCCGGCACCTGTTGCGGCCGCCGGGAAAACCGGGGGACCCGTAGTGAGCGTTGTGGAAGGACGGGGAGACCTTCCGGGGGTGGCGGAAGAACGCCTGGGTATCGAACTCACCACCCGATGCAACGGCCGCTGCAGGCACTGCTTCGTGCGGGCGCGGGGCTCCGGGCCATGGAGCCTTCCCGCGGATCTCGTCAGGGAATGCCTCCGGGAAGGCCGCGGCCTTTCCTATCGCCATCTTCATCTCACGGGCGGGGAACCCCTGCTCTGGGACGGGTTGCCCGACCTGGTGGATCACGCCTTTGCCCTGGGGTTTGAAACCGTACTCCTGAACACGAACGGTACGCTCCTGACCGGAGAACGGGTCCGCAGGCTTGCAGCACATGAAGGGGTGATCCTTTCGGTGAGCGTACAGGGACCGGAACCGTTTCACGACCGGGTGCGGGGTCCGGGGACGTATCGGCTCGCGGTCCGGGGCGTCCGGGCCGCCCTGGACGCCGGGATCCCGGTGATCGTGTTCACCACGGCTTTCAAGAGCCTGGTCCCGGACCTGCCGGCCTTTGCGGAAGCGATCCACGGGCGGTTTCCCGGTATCCATCACCTGAGCCTGATCCCACTCATCCGGGTGGCCGGGGCTGCGTTTGACTTGTCGGACGAGCTGCTGGAGCCGGACGATTTCCTGCGCATGGTGCGCATGGCGGCCTTCCTGAACCTGGCCGGCCTCCGGACCGGCGTACTGTACAACCCGCTGGCCGTGGTGGCCTCGAAGCGTATGGGAATGCCCTGGGTCCCCGCGTCGGACCCGCTCTACCGGGACGGAAGCGTTTTCGTCACGGCTAACCGGGAGATCTCTCTCTCCCATTCCACCATGGACAGCTTCGGGCTCTATGAACCGGGGCTGCTGGGAAAGGTCATGGCCTCCCGTGATTACCGCCATGCCGTGAGTCCGGATGAACGGACCTGTTCCTCGTGTCGCTTTGTGGAAAATTGCAGGAAAGACGGCCTTGTGCGGCCGTCCGCGTGGTACCGGGACATGCAACCTGAAGTGCCCTATTGTCAACGGGTCCTGGAACGGGCGACTCCGTGGTCCCGGCGGCTGTCCGCGGGCGGTGGGAACATGATCCTTCACCGGCGTTGACCCGGAAAGGCGGCCTGCGAAAAATACGTGGATCAATATGGATATTGTTATCATATGATTGGTAAAAAACTATTGAGCGGATCCGGCGACTGTGATACATG
>CAYTRL010000388.1:0-5891 GCA_964439795.1 uncultured Thermodesulfobacteriota bacterium | reverse complement strand
CGCATCCCAGGTCCGCGACCGTCATGCCCTCACGCACATGGGGCCCCAGGATCTTCTCCGGGTTCTGAAACAGCTTTCTCAGGGGGCTGGCCAGCAGGTGCCCCACCCACACGGGACAGACATGTTCCTCCATCTCAACGTCCTTTCTAGGCTTCAATTTAATCAGTTTTCTTCATGTTCCTGGATCTCCGGGTCCCTTCCGCTCTCTCCTTCAGGGTCTGGTTCATGAACCGCTACCCCTCGTCGATACGGGTTCCATTCCGGATATTTCTCGTTTTCCAGGAGAAGGACCCATACCGTCCGTGGATCGGACCGGATCTAGATATCGGTGTATATCCTTTTACAGCCCGACAACGCAAGACAAACAGCCAGAACGGAAATCAACACCATGATCTTCCGATGTGTTTCCATGTCTTCCCTCCTCATCGAAGATCGTTTGCTTTTCCACCCACAAAAGTATGGATGCCTCTCAGTCCGTCACAGACAGGGCACAGCCGATGCCAGGTCCAGGAGCGGACCTTTTTGCCAAAGATGTTATGAGGCGTCGCCGGGATTCATCAATGCCATGGAACGGACGCCACAGGGCGATGCCTCCCTCGAAGAACCCGGCGATGGAGTCCGTGAACCCATCCCCTGCCCCGCCACCCACACGGAAGGGGAACCCGCCGAACCGTGCGGACGCGGTGAGCTGTCCCGTATTCGGGGGCCCTGAGGATCATTTCCGGCAGGGCCCCCGGGAAGGATCGTCCGGACAGAGGCAGGCCGAACAGGGAGGCGCGATGAGAATCAAAAACCCAAAAAAAACATCAACGTCAGTATAGACGCAATGAAAATAAAGGCTGCAATCTGTCAATCAAACTCGTGAACGTATTCTGTTGTGTTTGACGGCAAATGGGGGATCATTCAGGAAATCCTTCATTCCAGTTGTGGAATGCAAGGGTATAGACCTGGAAAAGGAGCAAGATCATGAAAGTAAGTACATTCATCCGATTTTTTGCGGTTTTTTCGGTCGTCCTGGCCGTGGAAGCATGTTCGAGCGACAACGACGTTCCGCTTCCTCCCGATGATCGTGAGACGACAACTCTCGAGGGGAACGTGGTGCATGGCGAGATGCCGGTTGAAGACTCCACGGTAACGCTCTACCGCGCCGGATCGATCCTAGGATCCTCGGCGGTCCCCCTGGGAACGGCCCAGACCAATCCTTCCGGCGCGTTCGAGATTTCCTATTTTTCGTCAGGGGATCCTCGGGCAGTGCTGTATCTGACCGCGGCCGGCCCTGCCGATACCGTCAAGCTGGCCAGCGTGCTCGGCGTCCCGCCGTTTCCATCCAATGTGGTGATCAACGAGAGAACCACGATTGCCACAGCGTATGCCATGGCTCAGTTTATCATCGGCAGTGACATCGCGGGGAGCTACCCCGGCTTGCAGAATGCCGCCGCAACGCTCGAGAACCTGGTGAATATCGAGAGCGGGAATCTTGCCATGGTTCTCAGCGTGTTTCCCAACGGACTTTCCACGTCGACCATGATCAAGTTCAATGCCCTGTCGAACATGCTTGCTGCCTGCGTGGAAACGTCCGCGGACTGTAATGATCTCTTTGCGATCTCCCCATCACCGGAAGACGTTCTTCCCGACAATACGCTACAGGCGGCCGTCAACATCGCGCATACTCCCTGGAAGCAGGAAAATATTTCCGACCTGTATGACTTTTCCCTGAACTCGGATCTGTACGAACCGATCCCCGAGTCGGCCCCCGACAACTGGACAATTGCGCTCCGGTATGAGGGAAACGGTCGGGAACTGGACGGTCCCGGAAATATTGCCTTTGACGCGGACGGCAACGCCTGGGTATGCAACAATTACACCTGGACCCAGGACCGTGATAATCCGGACGTTTGCGGCGATGACCATCTGCTCAAATTCACTCCCACGGGGGAGGACTTTCCCGGTGCCCCCTATCAGGGGGGAGGCCTCTACGGGGCCGGCTTCGGAATTACCCTGGATCCCAAAGGGGATGTCTGGGTCGGCAATTTCGGGTTTACGGGGACACAGTGTCCACCCCCCCTGGGAGATAGCCAAAAGATTCTTTGGAACAGTGTTTCGAAATTTCGTTCCGACGGCGTGCCGATTTCCCCGGATACAATGATCGAGTACACCCCGGCCGGCCCGGTCGTCATCCCGGGCGGCTATTTCTCAGATGAAAACGCCAGGCCGCAGGGAACCGTATCGGACAGGGACGGCAATATCTGGGTTGCCAATTGCAACGCCTTCAGTGTTACAAAATTTATCAACGGCGATCCTATGCAGCGCGAGCATTATAATGACTTCGGTTTGAACAAGCCTTTTGATATTGCCATCGATCCCTGGGGAGATGCCTGGGTCACCAGCAACGAGAACCACAGTGTTTACCGCATCGATACCGCCGGCAACACCCAATGGATGGGCGACGCCGTTTTCCAGAGACCGATGGGCCTTGCCAGTGACAGCCAGGGCAACATATGGGTGTCCAACTCCGGGGCCTTGGATGTTCCCTGTGATAAGGATGAGGAGACGATCAAGGATTTCTTTGATTGGCTGGAGGGTATTACCCATGATGCCCCGGTGGACGGCGCTTCGGTGAGCATGCTCACGTCGGACGGGACCCCTTCGGGCCCGTACACCGGGGGCGGTCTTTACATGCCCTGGGGTATCGCCGTGGACGGCAACGACAATGTGTTTGTGGCCAACTTCACCGGGCGGCGGTTGAGCTATTTATGCGGCGCCAACCCCGACAACTGTCCTCCTGGATTCGAGACCGGGGAACCCATTTCGCCGGACGCCGGTTACATCATGGACGGTCTGGTGCGCAATACCGGGGTCCAGATTGATCCCTCCGGAAACGTATGGCTGGCCAATAATTGGGAAACCGTTCCCTTCCCCCAAAACCCGGGCGGGCATCAAATGGTGGTGTTCATCGGACTGGCGGAGCCCGTCAAGACCCCCCTGATCGGCCCTCCTGAAAGACCATAACGGCCTCTCGAGAGAGGGCGTCTCGGCATCCTCGGAGCGGTTGGTGTCATGTCCGGCAGGGCACCCGACAAGGAACGGCCGGATATGAGCATGCCCAGAAGGTCATATTTATTCTCCATTTATCTCTTTGAACAAGGAGAGTATCGATGCTCCAGCAGGCGGAACAGGTCTTCCGGGGAATCCACCATGAAGTCCGGACCGGCTCCGGAGAGCCGTTCCCGGGTCTGATGACCCCAGGTCACCGCCACGCTGGTTGCCCCGGTCTTACGGGCTGCCGCTATGTCGCTGCGGGCGTCCCCCACCAGGATCAACTCATTTGGCTGCACCCCGAAACGCTCCGCGCCTTCCAGGACCTTGCGGCTTCGGGTTTTCCTGATCTCTCCCCCGAGAACAAAGGCGAACCGCCCGGCGAGACCGTTCCGGTCCAGAAACCGGAGGACCGTTTTATCCGTGTTCCCCGTGACGATGCCCAGCCGGGTAAGGGCGGATATCCGCAGAACGACCTCAGGGACACCCGGAAATGAAGGCACCGGCCGGGTATCGGCCCGGAAACGGGAAAAAACCTCTGCCTCGAAAAGATCGAGCTTCTCCACGGGGATGCCCATGGTTCTTCCCAGTTCAAGAAACTCCATTTTTTCCAGGGCGTTGAGATGTTCCCGGAGCGGAACACAGGGCACGCCCACCTGGACCGAGGCCTCCCGGGCATGCTCCAGGATGCGCTCGAGGGTGTCGCCGAGAACGCCGTCAAAGTCGAAAAGAACACTCATTTCAAGGAATCCGAAACAAAAAAGGGACAGGAGCGGCTCGAAAAAACCGCTGCTGTCCCTTTTTTATTATCTCATGCATCCGGTTCGCCGGGAGCAATCGATGAGCCCGCTCAGGGGGCCGGGGCCGCGGCTTCGGGCTCCGCGGCATGGTCATCGCCGGCGGCCAGGGACTCGATCTTCACCGCGCACACCTTGTACTCGGGAATCTTGCCCTCGGGGTCCAGCTTCTCCGCGTGGGTGAGCCGGTTGGCAGCGGTCTCGTAGAAAACGAACGGGATAAAGACCGTTCCCGGCGCGGACCGGTCGGTCACCCGCACCGGGATCTCGATGGAGCCCCGGCGGGAGGACACACGGGCGGGCTGCTCGTCCACCAGTCCCAGGCTCTCGGCGTCCTGTTCGCTGACCTCCACGTACCCCTTGGGATACCGGTAAAGGAGCCCCTCGCATCGCCCGGTCATGGAGGCGGTGTGATGATGGTACAGGACCCGGCCCGTGGTGAGTATGAGCGGGTAGTCGTCGTCAGGCAGTTCGTGCGGGGGGATGTACTCCACGGCGTGAAACAGGCCCTTGCCCCTTGTGAAACCCTCCCGATGCAGGTATTTGGTGCCGGGATGCCCGTCGTCGGGACAGGGCCACTGCAACCCTTCCCTGTCGATCCGCTCGTAAGAGATCCCCGCGTAGCTCGGCGTCAGGCTGCGGATCTCTTCAAACACCTCCTCCGCGCTGCCGTAGGACCAGTTGTGGCCCATCCGCCGGGCCAGCTCGGTGAGGATCTTCCAGTCGGGCCGGTCGAGCCCCACGGTCTCCTCGGCCTTGCGCACCCGCTGGACGCGGCGCTCGGTGTTGGTGAACGTCCCGTCCTTCTCCGCAAAAGAGACCGCCGGGAGAACCACGTCCGCCAGACGGGCGGTCTCGGTGAGAAAGATGTCCTGCACAACGAAAAGATCCAGCCGCTTCAGGGATTCCTCCACGTGCGCCGTGTTCGGGTCGCTCACCACGGGGTTCTCGCCCATGATGAACAGCCCCTTCATCTGGCCTTCGTGAGCGGCGTTCATGATCTCCATGATGGTCAGGCCGGGCTTGTCCGGAAGCGTGACGCCCCAGGCCTTGGAAAACTTCTCCTGGGCCTCCGGGTCGCCCACCTTCTGGTACCCGGTGTACACATCGGGCAGGGCGCCCATGTCGCATGCTCCCTGCATGTTGTTCTGTCCGCGCAGCGCGTTGATCCCCCCGCTCTCGATCCCCACGTTGCCGCAGAGCATGGCCAGGTTGGCCAGGCACCTCACGTTGTCCGTGCCGGTGGTGTGCTGCGTAATGCCCATGGCATAGCAGATCGAGGCCCGGCCGGCCGAACCGTACAGCCGGGCCGCGGCCACCAGGTCGTCCGCCGGGATGCCCGAAATCTCCTCCACGTACGCGGGCGTGTACTTCTTGAGGACCTCCCTCAGGGCCTCGAAGTTCTCGCATCGCCCCTCCACGTACTCCTTGTCGTACAGCCCCTCCTCCACGATGACGTGCATCATGCCGTTGATCCAGGCAACGTCCGACCCCGGGCGCTGCCGGAGCCAGTGCGCGGCGAACCGGGTCATGTCGATGCCCCGGGGATCCACCACGATCAGTTTTGTCCCCTGCTGGGTGATCCCGCGCTTCATGACGCTGCTGATCACCGGGTGGTTCTCCGTGGGGTTGCTCCCGGTGAGCAGGATCACATCCGTATTCTCCAGCTCGGCGATGGAGTTGGTCATCGCTCCGCTGCCGAACGCCGCGTCCAGACCGGCCATGGTGACCGAGTGACAGAGCCGTGCGCAGTGGTCCACGTTCTGTGTGCCCAGCACCGTGCGCACGAACTTCATGAACAGGTAGTTCTCCTCGTTAGTGACCCGGGCCGAGGAAAACCCGGCCAGGGCCTCGGGGCCGTGATCCTCCTTGATCTTGCCGAACCCCTTGGCCACGCGCTCCAGGGCCTCGTCCCAGGTGGCCTCACGCAACTCCCCCCCCTCCCGGACGAGCGGCCTGGTGAGCCGGTCCTCGTGGTAGATGAAGTCGTAGCCGAAACGGCCCTTCACGCAAAGGCTTCCGTGGTTGACCTCGGCTTCCTCGTCCCCGGTGACCCGG
>CAYTRL010000387.1:0-5918 GCA_964439795.1 uncultured Thermodesulfobacteriota bacterium | reverse complement strand
CTTCCAAGGCGTCACACTCCGGTCCCTGGCGCAGGGCCCCGGACCGGAGCACCGCGGCCGCGGCCTCCACCTCTTCCTCGCTCAGGTGGATCTCCACCATGCTGATCTGTTTCATGTCTTGTTGTGCTCCTCACTCGTCTTCCGGTAACGGTTCTCTATCTCGATCCCTTACTCTACTCCGTCGGCGGCACAAGAATCCAGCGATCTTCCAGCGAACATGCTTTTGTCAGGGACCTAGCCGTGAGAAGTCCAGAAGGCTTCAACAACGATCAGCCCGGCGGCCCTTCCAGTCTCCGGGCTCCGATTCGCATGGGCAGCGCCACGCTGAGAACCTGAATGACCACGACCAGCAGCAAGAGGAGAACGGTTTTCGTCCAGAACCCGCCGGGCAGAGCGGACCCGTCCATGTGCGACTTCAGATAGATGTAGGCCGGGTGCGCCGACAGGGACACCACCGCCCCGATGTACAGGATGCACACCATCATGTAGACCATGCCCCCGAACCCCGTGGAGATCTTCGCGGGGTTCTCCACGGTGAACCGGGGATACATCGCCCCGAACCCCACGCCCATGCCGGTGATACCCAGGGTGAGAAAGAACACCACAGTCATGGAATACGCCATCATAAACAGGCTCACATCCAGTAAGTGGTTGGTGATTCCCACCAGGATCTCCGAGAGCACCAGGAGAGGGATCACGCCCAGCCAGAACTTGGACCACAAGAGGCTCCGGACGGACACCGGCGCGGTCTTGAGGATCCAGAACGCCCGGCCCTCCAGGGACACGGAGGGGTAGACGAAGCGCACGGCCACCGCGGACAGCACGAAAGCGGCCAGGGCCAGGTTCACGAAAGCGATGATGTGCTGCAGATAGAAGGTGGGAAGCGGGTACCTGTCCAGGGGCAGTACGCTGAAGTTGTACACATAAACGATCACCAGGGCCAGGAGCAGCAGCAGCTGGGACCACTGGGTGGTGTCCCGGAAGAAGGCTTTGATCTCCTTGATCATCAGCGCTCGCCAGGGCCTCGAGAACGGAACCGGAAGGTTCCAGAGCACCCGTTCAACGGTCTTGAGCTGTGCCAGGCGGATCTTGCCGGACTCCTGGGCCCGGGACCATGCCCGGAACAGGGTCCCCTCGCTCACCCAGCTGCCCAGCACCACCGCGGCCGCTCCAGAGGAGATCAGCAGGGCCAGATAGAACGATCCGTCCCCCGAGGCTCCGGGAAACAGGAAGGGAGCCAGGGCCTCCGAAGCCCAGTGGGAGGGAAGAAAGACGCTGGACGGGGCACGGAGCGTGACCAGGTAGCCCATGAGTCCTTCAGCCGTGTCCGGATCAACCAATTGCTCGGGACGCAGCATGCGGAACAGGACGAACAGGATGACAAAGGCCAGGATCCCCATGACGAACAGGATGTCTTTCATGCGCCGGGCCGGGAACACCAGCACCAGGAGCATGGTGACGGCGATCCCCGCGGCGGCGGGGATGATCAGGAAGGACACCAGGACCCCGGCGAGTTGGAGGAAATAGGCGGGGCCCGCCCGGAAGACCGCGGCGTAGGCCGCGAACACGGGCAGGGCGAAGAGCAGGATCATCCAGGAAGAGCTTACCAGGGTCTCCAGGTACTTGACCGCGTAGATCCTGGGGAAGGACACGGGTGCGCTCACCCAGAAGGGCATGTCCTCCGACAGGAAAAAGGTGGAAAGCGCGGTGACCATGTTGGAGAAGATCAGCAGGAAGAAGAAGGTGATGAACACCATGGAAAGGAGCTTCTGCGCCAGGACGGGCCCGAACAGTTCGAACCCCGCGAAATATTCCAGCACCTTGAAGAAGAGCAGGAAGATGCCGGACCAGAACAGCACTCCCAGGAGCCCCAGGAGCCATGCCTTGAGACCGTCCCCCTTTTCCCGGAACCGGATCCGGTTCCGCAGGGAACAGAGGTATGGATACGCCGGTACCAGGAGATCACGCACCGTTCGCCCCCGTGTGCCGCCCTTGTAGGAAATCGCCCACCTCCGTGACCCAGCCCCCCGTGAGTTCCAGAAAGACCGATTCCAGGGAGGCGCCTTCACGCTCCGCCATCCTTGCCAGCTCCTCCTGGGTGCCCTCGGCGATCAGCCGTCCCTGCAGGATGATGGCGATCCGGTCGCACGTCTCCGCCGCCACCTCCAGGGAGTGGGTGGACATGAACAGGGAGACCCCGGTGGCCGCCACCTGCCGGAAGATCTGTTTGACGATGCGGGCCGCACGGGGGTCCAGTCCCACCATCGGTTCGTCCACGATCAGGACCTTGGGTTCGGGGAGAAGCGAGGCGGCCATGACCAGGCGCTGTTTCATGCCGTGCGAGTAGCTGGACACCGGTTCGTCCTTCCACGCCGCCAGTTCGAACAGGTCCAGGAGCCGCCTGCGCTGGGTCCGGCTCCGGGCCTCCGGGAGCCGGTACAGACCGCTCACGAAACGGAGGAACTCCCCCCCGGTGAGCTGTTCGTAAAGGAACGGCCGGTCCGGGATGAACCCGAAGATGCGTTTGGCCTCCAGAGGGTGTCGCGAGATGTCGTATCCGCCGATGACCGCGGTTCCCCGTGTGGGTTTCAAAATCCCGGTCATCATCTTGATGGTGGTGGTCTTGCCCGCCCCGTTGGGGCCCAGAAAGCCGAGGATCTCCCCGGGGGAAACCTTCAGGTTCAGCCGGTCCACGGCCGTGAATTTTCCGAAACGCTTGGTCAGGTCCTTCAGCTCAATCATACTGCACATCCAATACATGGATCGTTTTCAGTTGGCCGATGAGCCTGGCGATCTCCACCTGCTTCTCGATTCCGCCGGTGGTCAGGCGCAGGTGGGTGGCGTCCGCGGGCAGCTGTCCGAAGACCGGGTCCAGGGTGACCCAGTGCCCCGCAAAGACTTCCGGCCAGGCGTGATAGTAGAACTTCCCGTCCAGGTACACGAGGCCGGCGTTGGTCCGGGCCGGAAGCCCCAGGGCCCGTGCCAGTGCCACGTAGAGCACAGTGCACTCGTTGCAGTCCCCGGACCGGTGATGGAGCACCTCCAGGGCGTTGGGCAGGGAGGGAACGGCGCGCCGGTCCACGTTTTCGTGGATCCATTCCAGGATCCGGCGGGCCGCCCGGAGGCTGTTTGTCTCGTCCCCCGCGATGGCCTGTGCCTGCCTGCGGATCTCCGGGTGGTCCGCCTGAACCAGCAGGCTCGAGGCCAGGTAAGGCTCGAGTTCCGGGTCCGTGATGGGAAGGTCCGGAGCCTCGGTCTCGGTCACTTCCTCGCGGGTGATCTTCACCGGCTGGAACTTCCCGGGCCTGTGCACCTGCCTGCCCCCGTGCAGATTGAGGCTCCCCGCGGAGTCCAGGGGGAGCAGGATACTCATGAACCGGGCCCGGGTCGGCGTGGAGATCTTCCGGCCCTCGGCCTGCACCGACGTGGCGCTGATCATGTCGATACCCGCCCCGGCAGGCCAGCCCGCAGTGAGCGCCTCCTCGCGGGACTCGCGGAGCATGACCCATCCCGACGGGGTGGCCTGCTTCCAGATCCTGCCCGCTTCATCCACCCAGAGGTCCATCCGGATGCCGGCGTTATCCGTGGACAGGAAAAAACAGGGGATGCTTTTCCCTCCCACGTCCAGGGGTTCCTTCCCCTCCACGCGGACCGTGGTTTCCCGGAAGCTCATGGTGACGGGGTCGAAGGAGGGAAAGGAGAAGACCTGGCCCGGGGCCAGGGCGTGGTTTCGAAGGATCCCGGAGTGGGAGCCGGGCAGGGTCGGGTCGACATCGATGGTCAGGGTTTGCGAGGAGCGTTTCCCGGCCGTTTCCAGGTCAAGTTTCAGGAGGTTGCCCTCCACCTTTCCGGAGATGTGGGTGTTCACCAGTCCGGTCTGGAGGTTGAAGCTGAACGATTCCATGGTGAAATCAAATCGGGTCAGGGCGTCGAGCTTCATGGACACGGTCAGGGGAAAACCCTGCGCCGTGATTTTCAGAAAGCTCTGCTCCTGGAGGCGGTACCCCTCTCCCTGCGGACGCAGGGTGGAACGGGAATACCCGATCTTCCCGCCCTGGTAGTAGACCCCCATCCACTCTTCTTCCTCGGGCCCGATCGGCGTGTCCTTGATGGAGAGGGGAAGGCCCGGGTCCGTGTGAGTGGGCAGGATGTGTCTTTGCACCAGCTGGCTGAAGATGTACAACCAGATCAGCACGACCGTCACGCCGAAAGCGTGCTCCTTCAACAGGTGCAGAATCCTGCGCATCCACCGTTCTCGCTTTGGGGTTGTTTCCGCCGGGAAAGGGGCCGATGAAAGATCGGGCCGAGGGTGGCTTCCTCTGCCGTGGGTCCGGGCCCATGCTCATTATATCGGCAGGACTGCTGTAAAAACAGAGCCGAACGCAATACAATGTGTTCTATAAAGGTCGAATGTTGGGAGGAGCCGTATGCGACGCAGCAACCTTTCAACTCATTTTACCTCGGCCGTTCTGTGCCGGGGGGTTGCCGCGCTTCGCTCGCAATCTCCAATTCTGTGTCCCCTTGCACGAGGGGCTGATTGTGCGGAGCCGGGTGGTGATCGCCGGAACCCGGAGGCAAAACCGCGGAAGGGCATCCTGGGTTTTCAGGGGCTATGTGGGCATGGTCATCCCGGACTTGATCCGGGATCCAGGAGAGGGGCGGTGTGGAGGTATGTAGGGTGGGACCCTGCCCCACCAGGGATAGGTGGAGCGGCACGGTAGAGAAATCAAGGCAAGGTAAGCAGGGGGAATCGGTATGAACAGCGGGGAGTCCGGATGGAACGGGTACCTGTACCCGGTCCGCTATGCCACCCACGCGGGGTGCCGGATGGCGGTCATGGACCAGGGGGAGGGCGATCCGCCTTTCCTGTTCCTGCACGGGCACGCCAGCGCCATCGTGGAGTGGGACAGCACCGTTTCCCGGATTCGGGACCGCTTCCGCTGCATCGTGCCGGACCTGCCCGGGCACGGATTGTCGTGCCTGCCGCCCGTGTCGGAGGCCACCCTGGAAAGGACCGTGCTGGCCGTGGTGGAACTCCTGGACTCCCTCTCCTTCGGACCGGTGGTGGTTGTGGGACACTCCATGGGGGGCCGGGTGGGGGCCCACGTGGCCCTGCGCCGGCCGGACCTGGTCCGCTCCCTGGTCCTGGTCAACGCCCCTGCGGATCAGCCCCTGCCGGCCAGCCTGAAAATGATTACGCGGTTCGTTCCCCTTGCCCTGGTACCGACGCTCTTCCGGAGCGGTCCCCTCTTACGGCACTTCATCCGCCGCTACTCTTCCCACATGGTTCGGAAACCCAACCCCCTGACCCGCCGCAAGGCGGAATACTTCCGGGAGCTTCGCGAAAGCGAGGACCTTCCGGCCCGGTCCCGCTACATCACCGCACTGGGCCGGGACTTGCTCCGGGACGACCTGGACAAGCACCTCCACGAGATCCGGGTCCCGGTCCTGGTGGTCTGGTCCGACGCGGACCACACCTGCCCGGTCTCTTCGGCGGAACTCATCGCTGATCGCACCCCCCGGGCGAGGCTTATGCTCATGCACGGCTGCGCCCACAACCCGCATCTGGAACGCTTTGAACCCTTCCTCGACCTTCTCCGGGAAGTGGCCGAATCCTGTTAGTCTCTCTTTCCGGGTCGGACCAGGCCAAAACCCTGCATTTGTTGGAATTCTTGCGATGATTGCATGACGCGACGCGTCTTGACATGGTTGTCCCCTTGATATAGATACATATATATAACTCAAAACATTTTCTCATTAAATACCACGACTGTGGTTTTCCGTGCCGTTTGTACTGTCCCACATCCTGTCGATGCACATCCCGCAGCGGTCTGTAAGCCACCACGTTAGGATTGAAAGGGGATATGTAATTCTTGTGTCAACCATAACAAAGGAGGCCGATTATGAGATTGTTATCT